>JBELMB010000012.1:16105-52448 GCA_042088665.1 Sagittula sp. | reverse complement strand
ATGGCGCGCGCGCTCTGCACCAAACCCAAGCTCTTGTTGCTGGACGAAATCGCGGGCGGGCTGACGGAACGCGAATGCACCTCCCTGATCCAGACGATCAAGGACGTGCACGCCAGCGGCGTGTCGATCATCTGGATCGAACATGTGGTCCATGCGCTTTTGGCGGTGGTCGACAAACTGATCGTCATAGACTTTGGCCGCAAGATCGCCGAAGGCGCGCCCAAGGACATTATGGCCAGCCCCGAAGTGCAAGAGATCTACCTCGGGATTGAAATAGATGCCTGATCCGATCCTGCAGCTTCAGGGGCTGGAGGCCCATTACGGCGATTTCCAAGCGCTGTACGGCGTCGACATGCGTCTCGCCAAAGGCGAAGTTCTGGCGATCATCGGCGCAAACGGGGCAGGCAAGACCACGTTGTTGCGGTCTATCAGTGGTCTGATGTCCAATGCGGCGGAACAGATCCGATACCGAAGCACGCCCATTGGCGCGTTGCGCGCCGATCAGATCGCATCCCTCGGGATCGCGCTGGTGCCCGAAGGCCGCCAGCTGTTCCCCTCGCTCTCTGTCGAGGAAAACCTGCTGATCGGGGGGCGCATGCACCGCGCGGGCCCCTGGTCGCTTGACGCCGTTTTCAAGCTGTTTCCGATCCTGAAGGAACGCCGTTCTTTTCCGTCCTCGGCGCTGTCGGGCGGGCAGCAGCAGATGGTCGCCATCGGGCGTGCCTTGATGTCGAACCCGGATCTGATCCTGTTTGACGAAATCTCCCTCGGGCTGGCGCCGGTCATCATCAAGACAATCTACGAGGCACTGCCGGGCATCGTCGGTGAAGGCATGTCAGCGGTCATTGTCGAGCAGGATGTGTCAAAGGCGCTGTCAGTTTCGGACCGGGTGTATTGCCTGATGGAAGGCCGGGTCACGCTTGAGGGTGGATCCTCGGACATCAGCCGCGAAGCGATCAGCCAGGCCTACTTTGGGATAGAATGATATGGATTGGGTGAATGCAATTGTTCAGGGCACGTTGTTGGGCGGGCTTTATGCCTTGTTCGCGGCAGGGCTGTCGCTGATCTTTGGTGTCATGCGGCTGGTCAACATTGCCCACGGCGACCTGATTGTTCTGGCCGCATATCTTGGGCTGACGGTCGTGACGACAGCGGGCGTGCACCCACTTGTGGCCATGGGTTTTGTCGTGCCCGCGATGGCCGGGTTTGGCTATGCCTTGCAGCGCGGCATCCTGAACAAGACCTTGGGCGACGACATTCTGCCGCCTCTTCTGGTCACCTTTGGTCTGTCGGTCATTCTTCAGAACCTGTTTTTGGAAGGGTACACCGCGGACCCGCAAAAGCTGAACGCAGGCGCGCTGGAAACCGCAAGTGTCAGTGTTGGCCAGATCTCGCTGGGTGTGCTGCCGCTGCTGACCTTCGGCATTGCCGTTGCGGTGATCGCTGGCTTGCAATTCGTCTTTTACCGCACACCGCTGGGCCGGTCCTTTCGCGCCGTGTCCGACAATCAGGACATCGCGCAACTCATGGGTCTGAACAAACGGCACATCTTTGGGCTGGCCATGGCGCTTGCGCTTGCCGTGACGGCCGTCGCAGGCATTTTGCTGGGCATCCGAACAAGCTTTGACCCGACAGCGGGGGGCGCGCGCCTGATTTACGGGTTCGAGGCCGTCATAATCGGCGGGCTCGGCAATCTGTGGGGCACATTGGCGGGCGGCGTCATTCTGGGCGTGGCCCAAACGGTGGGCGCCAAAATCGACCCGGGCTGGCAGCTTCTCGCGGGGCACATTGCCTTTCTAGTGGTGCTTGCCATCCGACCGAATGGCCTCTTCCCGAGGGTAAGCGGATGAGTTCGACCACGCATACCGTCACCCGCGGATCCAAGGCCGCCAAGATTGCCGCCGTTCTGGGTGCTGTCGTCCTGATCACGCTTGTCGCTGCCCCGTGGTGGGCCGGACGCGCAGATATGCGGTTGATGGGCGAGGTATTCCTGTACCTCGCCCTCGCCAGCCTCTGGAACCTGATGGCCGGCTATGCCGGCCTCGTGTCCGTTGGACAGCAGGCCTATGTCGGTTTCGGCGGCTACATGCTGTTCGCCTTGACGATCTTTGGCGGGCTTCACCCCCTGGTTGCCATTGTCGGGGTGGGCGTTTTGGGCGCCCTGATCTCGATCCCGGTTGCGACGCTCATCTTTCGCCTGCGCGGCGCCTATTTCGCGATTGGCACCTGGGTCATGGCAGAGGTTTTTCGATTGTCCTTCGCCCAGATTCAAAGTCTCGGCGGCGGATCGGGGTCGTCGCTTCCGGTGGGGATCGTCAGGTCCCTCGCCGGATCGCGGTCGGGACGCGAGGCCCTGTCGTATTGGCTGGCTCTTGGAGCGGCCGTTCTGGTGATCGCAGCTGTCTATTTCTTCTTGCGCTCCCGGCGGGGCCTTGCCCTGACGGCGATCCGCGACAACGAACTGGCAGCGGGCAGCCTTGGCATCGACATATGGACCACCAAATTCACGGTCTACGTTGTGACGGGTGCTTTGACCGCCATGATTGGCGCGCTGATCTTCCTGCAAAAACTGCGTATTTCGCCGGACGCCGCGTTTTCGGTGAATGACTGGACCGCCTTCGTGATCTTCATCGTCGTGATCGGCGGCATAGGCACCATCGAAGGTCCGATCATCGGCACATTGGTCTTTTTCGCCCTGCGCGAAACCTTGGCCGATCTGGGCACGACCTATCTGATCGTGCTGGGCGTTGTGGCAATCGTCGTCATGCTACGCGCACCCAAGGGGATCTGGGGCTTCGTGCGCGACCGATTTGACCTGCAGCTGTTTCCTCTGGGATACCGCGTGCGCAGCGCCCCGAAGGTTGAAAAGGCGAAGACACCTTAGGTCGCGGCCCGATTGTGGCCCCCTACCCCATCCACCATGCTTCCCAAAGGCATGAAGCCCGGGTCGCGAAACGAATAGATACACCTGATCCTTCGGCGCTCAGACGCCACGCGACGACCTGAACACATTATGTGCTGCTGGCCGCCTTCGGTGTCAGAACATGCGCACGGAGCCGATCATAATAGGGCAGCGCCGCCTCGCAAACACTGTCGAGGTCCGGCGGCAGGACAGGCAAATCCCCCTCGGGACCGGCAAACCCGGTAGAGGCATGCACGGCGCCATACCAATGCGCCGCCCAGACACCGTCCGACGCGTGTCCACCCGCGGGCCATGACAACATCGCCGGATCAAAGCGCAATCCGATGGCATCACAGAGCGCAGGGATCATCACCTCGGGGGCCTCCCGAATGTCCGCACTGTCAACCACGACCGGCCTGTGACCCCGGGCACAAACCATGTCAAAGATCTCTGCCTGCTTGACGACGCCGATGTCGGCAAGCACGGGGCTTTCGCGCTTTTTCGCATAGCTCGCCAGCACCCGCGCAGGATGGCGGATCAGGAAGACATGCGTCACCGCGTCGACCCAGCCATGCTCAAGCCCCCAGACCATGTGGTGCGTCATGTGTTTCTGGTAGAAGTGCCGGTGGCCATCAGGATCAGGCGCGGCGCATCGCGCGCCAACTGCCTCGGGGTCCGTCTCCCCTGCGGCGAGGATGGCCGGGCCCATGGGGTGCTCCAGCCCGGTTTCGGCCAGATAGGCGGCATAGAAAGGCTCGTCCCAAACGCCACAATCGTCGCGCGCGCCAAAGGCGTACATCATGGCGGTCGAAAGATTGCGGGGGCCGGACCAGCAGGCAATATGCATGGATGGATGCTCCTTGATCGGGCTCAGACAGGCCTTGGCGCGGGTCTTCTGAGAGGTGTCAGCTGACGGTCCAGCCTTGCTGGTTGGAGCGCCTTGTCAACACACACATAGGTTTTTTGCGTCGTCACCATGACTATGCCCCTGTCTCATGCATGCATTGGTAAAATGCCAAGGCAAAACTTCGCATCAATTCGATGGGGTTCTGTGTTCAAGGCAAACCGCCGCAGGCCTGTCCACCTCGGAGCCACGCTGTGGGTGATCACTCTAGCCACAGTGGCAGATATCTCTGAACGATATCTCCCATGGCCACGGTCAGGATCACCATGCCCCGCGGCAGATCCATCAGGTCGAGGGCCTGTGCCCCGAGCGTCTTCGACCACGCGCGCGGCTTTGGATCATCGCCAGCCGTCGCAGATGTTGACGCAGGTCGGTCGAGATCGGGGACCAACCGCAGCCAGCCATCCCTCTGCACTGACCATCGGGACCGCATCGCTCTGCAATCTTGCGCAGCACCGCCCCACCCGACGCACTGACAGCGCCGCTCAAATTGGCTAAGTCTCGTTCCGGCGCACAGGCTTTCGAATTGCTCAGGGGCATGGCCTGTGTGATGTCTTGAACACCCAATTGCGACGAGGTTTCACATGTCAGGCAACAAGAGCGCGCTGGTGATTTCAGCGCATGCGGCGGATTTCGTTTGGCGATGCGGCGGCGCAATCGCTCTGCATCAAAAGCTGGGGTATGACGTCACCGTGGCCTGCCTGTCCTACGGCGAGCGCGGCGAGAGCGCGCGCCTTTGGAAGGACGGCAAGACCCTTGACGACGTGAAAGCCATCCGGCGCACCGAGGCCGAGAATGCGGCGGCCGCCCTCAACACCCATGATATCCAGTTTCTTGACCTTGGGGACTACCCGCTTGATCTGGGGCGCGAGGCTCAGGACCGGATGGTCGACATCATCCGCGCCGTGCAGCCAGAGTTCATGCTGACCCATTCGCACTACGATCCCTATAACACCGACCACATGCGCACGACCGAGTTCGTGTTGACGTGCCGCATGATTGCGCAGGCCTGGGGCCACAATCCCGGCGAAAAGGTGCTGGGCGCACCGCAGCTTTACTTGTTCGAGCCGCATCAGACCGAGCAGATGGGTTGGAAGCCTGACACCTTCCTCGATATCACCGAGGTCTGGGACCAGAAGCGCGCGGCCATTGAATGCATGCAGGGCCAGCAACACCTCTGGGACTTCTACACCAACGTGGCGGAGAACCGCGGCAACCATTTCCGCCGCAACTCCGGCGGGATGGCGGGGGGGCGTCCGGCAAGATACGCCGAAGGGTTCCAATCGGTTTTCCCGCGCACCGTGGACGTTCTGTGATGGCCCATGTCGTTGTCCAGAACATCGCGCGCGCCGATCCGAAGGTCATTGACGGACTTGCGGCATGCGGCGTGGCCACGGTGCACGAAGCACAGGGGCGCAAAGGATTGCTCGCTGCGCATATGCGCCCGATCTACGCAGGTGCCAGGGTTGCGGCCTCGGCAGTGACCATCTCGGCCCCGCCTTGCGACAACTGGATGCTGCATGTGGCCATCGAACAGATCCAGGCGGGCGACATCCTCGTGCTGGCCCCGACCTCACCGTCGGATGCCGGTTATTTCGGTGATCTTCTGGCGACCTCCGCCATGGCGCGGGGCTGTCGCGGGCTGATCATCGACGCGGGCGTGCGCGATGTGCGCGATCTGACGGACATGGGCTTTCCGGTCTGGTCAAAGGCGGTCTTTGCCCAGGGGACGGTCAAGGAAACGCTGGGCTCGGTCAATGTGCCGATTGTCTGCGCGGGGGCTCTTGTGAACCCCGGCGATATCATCGTGGCCGATGACGATGGTGTCTGCGTGGTCCGCAGGGACGAGGCCGAAGAAGTGCTTGAAAAGGCGCGCGCCCGCGAAACCGCCGAGGAGGCCAAACGCACCCGGCTGGCAGCCGGCGAACTGGGGCTTGATATCTACGAAATGCGCGCGCGGCTTGAGGCAAAGGGCCTGAAGTATGTCTGATGGCGTGGCCTGCATGTGGATGCGGGGTGGCACGTCGAAAGGGGGCTATTTTCTGGCCTCTGACCTTCCGGCGGCCCCTGACGCCCGCGATGCGGTTCTGCTGTCCATCATGGGATCGCCCGATATCCGGCAGATCGACGGGATGGGCGGCGCGGATCCGTTGACGTCCAAGGTGGCCGTCGTCAAGCCGTCGTCGCGGGACGGCGTTGACGTGGATTACCTCTTCTTGCAGGTCTTCGTGGATCGCCCCGTTGTCACCGACGCACAGAATTGCGGCAACATCCTCGCCGGGGTTGGCCCCTTTGCGATAGAGCGCGGCCTGATCCCGGCCAAAACAGATGAGACGCCGGTCAGCATCTACATGGAGAACACCGGCCAGATCGCCGTGGCGACAGTGCAAACGCCCAATGGCCGCGTAGACTACGCCGGTGTGACCCGGATCGACGGCGTGCCCACAGCCGCTGCCGGTTTGCCGATCACCTTCAAGGACACCGCAGGATCGACCTGCGGCGCGCTCTTGCCCACCGGCAATGAGGTGGATGTTGTGGCAGGGATCGAGGTCACATTGATCGACAACGGCATGCCCTGCGTGGTGATGCGCGCCTCCGATCTGGGCATCACGGGCGACGAGGCGCCAGACACCCTGGAGGCCAACGCGGACCTCAAGGCACAACTGGAACGGATCCGGCTGGCCTGCGGCCCGCTGATGAACCTTGGTGATGTCACCGAAAAGACAGTGCCGAAAATGACAATGGTTTCGGCCCCGCAGGCCGGTGGCGCCATCTCGACCCGTACCTTCATCCCGCACCGCTGCCACAAGACCATCGGCGTGCTGGGCACGGTGAGTGTCGCCACGGCCTGCCTTCTCAAGCAGGCACCAGCCCATCAGCTTGCCAACTGCGGCACCGGCCCCCGGCGCGCATTGTCGATCGAGCATCCGGGGGGCGAAATGACCGTGCTCGCCCGGCTGGATGATATGGGCCATGTGCAAACGGCGGCGATCATGCGCACGGCGCGCAAACTGATGGATGGGCGCGTGTTCCCGCACGCTCCGGCGGGAGATGGCATTGCCTAGGCCCGGGATCTCGCCACTAGATCTGTTTCAAAGACGCGCCACCAGCGCGGCGACGATCCATGCCCGCCCGACAGACCCGTGCCGACCATCAAAAGAACGGCTATGCGCGCCGAACCACCATCATGAGGAGTGTATGAGATGACCGAAGCCTGTTTTGATCTCGCCCACTTGGCCCATGTTGAGGTCTACACTGACAAGTTCGACGAGAGCCTCGATTTCTTTACCCGTGTCTACGGGCTGAAGCTGTCCGCGCAGGATGAGACATCCGCCTATCTCAGGGCCTGGGACGACTATGAGTTTCACTCGCTGAAACTGACCCGGCACCATACGACCGGTGTCGGACATGTCAGCTACCGCGCCGCCAGCCCCGAAGCCCTCGCGCGTCGCGTCACGGCCATCGAGGATAGCGGCTACAAGGTTCTCGGCTGGGAAGAGGGCGACATGGGCCATGGCGCCGCCTTTCGTTTTGAGGACCCCTTTGGCCATGTGTTCGAGATCTACCACGACACCCGCCGCGCCGCGCCCGGTGCGGGCGACACCCCGGCGCTGAAGAACACCGCAAGCCGGTTCACCGGCGCGCCGCCCCGCCGGATCGACCACCTCAACCTGCTGGCCGGGGATGTCGCCGAGTTCAAACGCTTCATGGAGACCTGTCTGGGCAGTCGCGTCACGGAATACATCCAGTTGGACAATGGTCGCATCGGAGGATGCTGGTTCACCGTCAACAACAAGACCTACGACCTCGCCTGCACCGAAGAACACGGTGGCGGAACAGGGCGCTTCCACCACGTGACCTATGCCTGTGACCAGCGCGAGGATGTCCTGCGCGCCGCCGACATCTTTCTGGAAAACGGCGTTCATATCGAGACCGGCCCGCACAAACATGCGATCCAGGGGACCTTTTTCCTTTACGTCTGGGAACCCGCGGGCAACCGCGTGGAACTGGCCAATTCCGGCGCGCGGCTGATCCTCGCCCCGGATTGGGAACCGATCTGCTGGACCGAAGCGGATCGCAAGAAGGGCCAGGCCTGGGGTCTGAAGACCATTGAGAGCTTTCACACGCATGGCACACCGCCAGTCAAGACATGAGCGGCCCGCTGGCAGCACGCGTCGCGCGCGCCCCCCGTCCGGGTCTTGAACACACCTCCGGGGACCGTATAGGACGCGCCTCCGGCAACCGTATAGGACGCGCCTCTGGCAACCGTTTAGGGCGCGCCTCCGGCAACCGTTTAGGGCGCGCCTCTGGCAACCGTTTAGGGCGCGCCTCTGGCAACCGTTTAGGGCGCGCCTCCGGCAATCGTTTAGGGCGCGCCTCTGGCAATCTTTTAGGGCGCGCCTCTGGCAATCTTTTAGGGCGCGCCTCTGGCGCGACAAAAAGGACAAGAACATGCAGTTCCATCAAAACGGGTTCCGGCCCGGCGATCCGGACAAACACGACGCGGCCCCCAATCACCAAAAAGGTCCGGAGGATCTGCCCGAGAAGGTCGATGTTCTGATCGTTGGCTGTGGACCTGCGGGCCTGACGCTCGCCGCCCAGCTTGCTGCCTTCCCAGAGATCACAACCCGGATCGTTGAGCGAAAAGAAGGCCCGATGGAAAAGGGTCAGGCGGACGGCGTGTCCTGCCGGTCGATGGAGATGTTCCAAGCGTTCGGATTTGCCGAAAAGGTCAAACGTGAGGCCTATTGGGTCAATGAAACCACCTTCTGGAACCCGGATCCGCAGAGGCCAACGCATATCAACCGAACCGGGCGCATTCAGGATGTCGAGGACGGCCTCTCCGAAATGCCGCATGTCATTCTCAATCAGGCCCGGGTGCATGACCGTTACCTCGAGGTCATGCGCAACGCGCCAACGCGGATGGAGCCCAACTACGGGCGCGCGCTCATCGGTCTGACCGTGACCGATGACGACGATTTTCCCGTCATCGTCACTCTGCAAAAGGCCGCAACAGAAGGCGGCACGGAAACCATCCGGGCCCGCTATGTCGTCGGCTGTGACGGCGCACGCAGCCCGGTCCGCGAGGCCATCGGACGCGAGTTGCGCGGCGACCGGGCCAATCAGGCCTGGGGCGTGATGGACGTTCTGGCGGTGACGGATTTCCCAGATATCCGCTTGAAATGCCTGATCAAATCCGAAAGCGAAGGCAATATCATCATCATCCCGCGCGAGGGCGGTAACCTCGTCCGGATCTACATCGAGATGGACAAGCTGTCCGCGGGCCAGCGGATCAACGCCAAGGAAATGACCGTCGAACAGCTGATCGACGCGACCAACCGGGTGTTCAACCCGTACACCATCGACGTGAAAGAGGTCGCGTGGTGGTCGATTTATGAAGTGGGCCACAGCCTGACAGACAAATTCGACGATGTCCCGGCGGAGGATGTCGCGACCCGTGACCCGCGCGTGTTCATCGCCGGGGACGCCTGCCACACGCATAGCGCCAAGGCCGGTCAGGGGATGAACGTGTCGATGGGAGACACGTTCAATCTGGGCTGGAAGCTGATCTCGGTCCTGCTGGGACGCAGTCGCCCCGAACTGCTGCACACATACTCGGCGGAGCGCCAAAAGGTCGCCAAGGACCTGATCGACTTCGACCACGAGTGGTCCCGCATAATCAGCGCCCCTCCGGAGAAAGGCGAACAGGTCTCGGAAACTCCGAAGTTTCAGCGCCATTTCATCGAACATGGCCGCTACACCGCTGGCTTGTCCGTCACCTACGCGCCATCCCTCCTGACCGGACAGGGCACATGGCAGAGCCTCGCGACTGGGTTCAAGATCGGGACCCGTTTCCACTCTGCTCCGGTGATCCGCCTGACCGACGCAAAGCCGATGCACCTTGGACACACAATCAACGCGGACGCAAAATGGCGGCTCTACGCCTTTGCGGGCGCAGAGGATCCAACTGCGGCGGCGTCCGGGATCTCGACGCTTTGCGCGTTTCTGACGGAGTCCCCGGAATCACCGGTTCGAAAATACACCCCCAAGGGCGCAGATCCGGATTCCGTGATCGACCTCTGCGCGGTGTTTCAACAAAACCACCGGGCGCTTGCCGTGGGCGCAATGCCCGATGCGTTGATGCCTGTAAAAGGCCCTCTGGGTCTGCGCGATATGGAAAAGATGTTCTGCACGGATCACAGTCAGGCAGATATTTTTGATCAGCGGGGGATCGATCGCGCAAACGGGTGCCTCCTGATCGTTCGTCCTGACCAGTATGTCGCCGACGTGCTGCCGCTGAATTCCCATGACGAGCTAAGTCGTTTCTTTGACAGGATCCTGATCAAGACCGTTTGAGACCGTCGGGCACAGCCAGGGTCCGGTTTTTTTGGTGCAGGCTCCAGGCGCATTTGGAAGACAGATCGGAGGCCTGCCTCATGGCTTGGTTTTAGGGTGAGTTCTTCGCCTGACTGGCACTTGCAGCCCGTCAATTTCGTGGCTGAAGACACTCGCAACTCAATCTTGTCAGAAGAGAGGGACGCAACCAGGCTGAAAACTGGTGATGGCCCTGAGCGGCGGCCTTTCTTGGCGGTGTTCAGATCACCGTCACTTCTCGCCAGGAAAGGGTTATGCCACGGGACAAGAGAGTCATCACCGCCTTGCCGGATCCAAACGGATTTTCGACCGATCTGATCGGCCCAGAGGCGGCGGTCTCGACGGTTTTCCAAGACGGGGCAAACGCTGAATTGTCGGTCGATGGGACCTTGATCGCCGCGCTCGCCCGGATCACAGCAACCGATATCGAGTTCTGGCAATCCCGCAGACAAATGACCAAAGGCGCTGCAACCGGCAATCGCTCTGGACGCGCCGTTCGTTATTTACCGGCTGTCTCGATCCCGGATGCAAAAAACGCGTCAATCAGGGCCGCCAGCTCTTTGGGGGCTTCTTCCGGGATGGCATGTCCACATTGCAAGGCGCGGCCTGACACCTGCGTTGCTTTTTCTCTCCAGGTTGCCTCGACATCATAGAGGTCCCCGACAACGCTGTTTTCGCCCCAGATCGCCAGAAGCGGAGACGTAACGCGCCGGGTCTTGTCCGCCTCGTCATGATCCAGATCGACACTTGCCGCCGCGCGGTAATCTTCGCAAATCGCGTGGATCGTGGCGGGGTCCTTGTATGTCCGCAGATATTCCGCAATCGCGTCCTCGCCCACCGCCCCGGCAACCTTGACCTGTCCCGCGATATGCCTGCGCAGGTAGTATTCCGGGTCCGAGCCGATCATCTTTTCCGGAAAATCATAAGGTTGAATGAGGAAGAACCACCAGAAATAGCGGGTCGCGAATTCCTGATTGGTTTTCGCGTACATGGTATGGGTTGGGGCGATATCGAGGACAATCATACGCTCAACCGCATCCGGAAAATCCAGCGCCAGCCGATGCGCGACGCGCCCGCCCCGGTCATGACCGACCACGGAAAATTTCTCATGGCCCAGATGCGTCATCAAGGCAATCTGGTCTGTCGCCATGACACGTTTGGAATAAGGCAGATGTTCCGCGTCGCTTTCAGGTTTCGCGCTATCGCCATAGCCTCTCAGATCGGGGGCGATGACTTGATAGCCCGCATCGACGAGCAACGGGGCGACTTTGCGCCATGCGATGTGGGTCTGAGGGTGACCATGCAAGAGCAGAACCGGCGGTCCCTTTCCCGCGCTGGCATAGTTGATGTCAATCCCGGGCAGCGTCACCTTTTGAACGTCGAACCCCTCGAGGAAGCGAGACGCCACCATTCACTTTGTCTCCGACACGGCATCGGCAATCGCGGCGGCGCAGGTCTGTGTATCTGCAGGTCCGCCAAGGTCAGGCGTGCGGAGCGCTTGTTCTGACAACACCCGTTCAATCGCCGAAACGATGGATCTGCTCGCCTCGGGCGCGCCCAGATGGTCCAGCATCATGGCGCCTGCCCAGATCTGGCCAATGGGGTTCGCGATGCCTTTTCCGGCAATATCGGGGGCCGACCCGTGTACGGGTTCAAACAGCGAGGGGAACTTGCCCTCGGGATTGATGTTTCCCGAAGGCGCGATCCCGATTGTGCCCGTGCAGGCCGGACCGAGGTCAGACAGGATGTCACCGAACAGGTTCGATGCGACCACGACGTCAAACCAGTCAGGGTGCAGCACGAATTGCGCGGTCAGAATATCGATATGGTATTTGTCGACCTTGATATCGGGGTAGGCCTTGGACATTTCCGCGACGCGTTCGTCCCAATAGGGCATCGTGATCGAAATCCCGTTGGATTTGGTGGCAGAGGTCAAATGCCCGCCGCGCTGTGCGGCAAGGTCAAACGCATATTTCAGGATCCTGTCGACGCCCGTGCGGGTCATGACCGTTTCCTGCATGACAACTTCGCGATCGGTGCCGGGGAACATTTTCCCACCGATGGAGGAATACTCCCCTTCGGTGTTTTCGCGCACGATCATCATGTCGATATCGCCCGGTTTGCGATTGGCCAGAGGCAGCGGGACGCCGGGCATGGCCCGGGCGGGCCGAAGGCTCACGTATTGGTCGAACTCGCGCCGGAACTGGATGAGCGACCCCCAGAGCGATATGTGATCGGGCACGACCTCTGGCCATCCGACCGCGCCAAAGAACAAGGCGTCGCTGCCGCCCAACCGGTCTTTCCAGTCGTCCGGCATCATTTGCCCGTGCTCGGTGTAGTAATCCGCCGAGGCAAAGTCATATTCTTCGAAATCAAACCCCAGATCGAAACGCTTCTGCGCGGCCATGAGCACACGGACACCTTCCGGGGTGGTTTCCTTGCCAATGCCGTCGCCGGGGATCACTGCGATTTTCCAATTGTTCTTGCGCATTTCTCTGTCCTTCACGGGAAGCAAGGGCGCGCGCCGGGGATGGCAATGCGCCGGGCACTTTCGCGTGCGAGCCGGGCAACATCAAGCACTATGGGCCCGAGGCCGGCCCCTGCGTCACCTGAACGGCCCGCAGGACGCGGATGACAATCGACAAAGGGCGCCTGAACACGGCGGTGTTTGCCCCACAGGGGCGGGTTTGCGCATCTGAAAGGCTTGGTCGCCCACCAAGGTAACACTCCGGACCCGGATCAACCTGCTCAGATGGCGGCCTGCGCGGGGGCGTTCCCTGTCGCGCCATACTCCAACCAGATGCGGTCGCTTGGCGCCAACTGGGCTGACATCACGTCCTCATAGGCGGCCAGTTCCTTATCCGTCAGTTGGCCGCGCCAACCATCGATGGTGCCACTGTGGAAAAACTCGGTGTCCGATTTGAAAAAGCCCTTGCCGCCCGCTGGCGCAAAACGCTCTGCGTGGTCTTTCATGTTCTTGAACGTCGCAGCCTCCACGAGGCGATCCATGACCGTGCGGGAATGCGTTATCCCCAGCAAGCCTGCCACCTTGTCAAAGGTGCCCGCCAGATCCCGGCTCATATCCGCATAGTGAAACAGCGTCACGTTCGACCGCTCGGCCAGCGCCTTGGCCGCCTCGTAGTGCCGCAGGATATGCGCGAGCGTCACCGCATCCCCATCGAACCCCTCTGGCCCGCCGTCCAGAAAGCGACGGAACGTGATGCCTTCGGAATCGTCTTTCGGGTACCACAAATCAAAGAAGGACATCGGCGTATTGCTCAGGTGTCTGCGATAGGAAAAATGCACATCAAGCGGATGCCGAAACACGCAAAAGTATTGCGCCTCATCATGCAGCGGCACCCCGTCCATCGGCGTATGGCTTTTCAGACTGCGCCGGTGGGTCATCGCTTCGATCCGCGCGGCCACGTCAGAGATCTCGCGGTAGCGGATGTCGATCCAAGGCATTTTGACAGCCAATTCCGTTTCGATGTCAGGATCGGCGGAAAAGAGCAGGGCCACGATGGTTTGCATCCATGTGGTTCCGGATTTCGGCGGGGTCACGACCAAAACGTCATCCGGGCGGATTTGGATCTTGTCCCAGCGCCTGTTGTCGGTCAGCGGGCCGAGGTAAAGTTTGCGTTTCGTCATCTTTGACATCTCAAAAGGTTGGCTGGTGCATGCGACCCCGCGCGTCAGAAAAACGCAACGGCAAACTGGCTGTCTTGTACGGCAATGATGTCTTTGCCAACCGTTGCGCAGGGCGAGTGGCCCGCAGGTCGCTCCATAACATAGCCACCTGCCCCACCGCGCGCCCGGCAGGTCCTGCACCGTGAACTCTGACGGTCAGTTGCCTTTGAAAGCTCCGACGTCAGCCCTTGTTGCCCTTTGATCCGAGGAACTGGGTCATCAGCAAAAGTGCTGAGGACAAGATCACCATGATCGTCGAAATCGCTGCGATGGTCGGATCGATGTAATCGCGCAGCGCTGCGAACATATGCTTTGTCAGCGTCGCATTGGCACCACCCGAAACAAAGATCGCGACGATCACTTCGTCGAAGGATGTCAGGAACGACAACAAGCCCGCCGTCAGAACCGAAAAGCGGATCTGCGGCAGCGTGATCAGGAAAAACGCCCGCATCCGTGTCGCACCAAGGCTGCGCGCCACCTGCTCCTGATTGAGATCGTAGGACCTGAGCCCGGCGGTCACCACGATGATCACAAGCGGCAGCGCCAAAGCCGTATGAGCAAGGACGATCCCGGTGATCGTATTGTTCAGACCCATCCGGCCATAGGCATAGAATGTACCAATCGCGATCAGGATCACGGGCACGATCATCGGCGTGATCAGCAGCAGAAAGACCACACGCGTCATCTTGTGCCGGGATACGAACAGCGCATAGGCCGCCATCGTCCCCAAGGGGGTCGCAACCAGCATGGTCAGAAACCCGACCTGAAACGAGGTCGCCGTCGCCCGCATCCATTTGATCGAGCCGAGGTATTCCTCGTACCAGCGCAGGGACCATGTGCTGGGCGGAAACTCAAGGTACTGCGAGGCCGAGAACGACATCGGGATCACGATCAGCGTCGGGATCACCAAAAGGATCATGATGACCGCCGACAGCCCATAAAGCCACAAGCGCCTGCCATGGGTGATCTGGGTGTCGGTGGCGGGGCGGTTCAGCCAGCTCATTCAATCTCTCCCGAAGAGGGCCGCGTCAAACTTGAAAAAGCGCGCCGCAGTGTAAAGAGACAGCATCGTGGCCACCAGAAGCACAACGCCCAACGCGCTTGCCGCCCCCCAGTCGAACTGGTTTTCCAGAATGGCCGTGATCTGGTTGGAGACCATGATGACGCGACCGCCGCCCAGCACCGCAGGGGTCACATAGAACCCCAGACACAGAACAAAGACGATCAACGACCCCGCAACCATCCCTGGCAGCGACAGCGGGAAATAAACCCTCCAGAACGCCCCGATCGGCGTGGCGCCAAGGTTGGCGGCGGCGTGCATCATGTCCTTGTCGATCTTTCGCATCGCATTGTAGAGCGGCAGGATCAGGAACGGCAGCATGATATGCGCCATGCCGATCAGCGTGCCGGTCATGTTGTGCACCAGCTTGAGCGGCGTGTCCCAAAGGCCCAGCTGAATCGCGAACTCGTTGATGATGCCCTTGCGCTGCAACAGGACCAACCATGCGTAGGTCCGCACCAGAAGCGAGGTCCAGAACGGCAATAGAACGGCCAGCATGAACACGCCCGCCCATTTGGGCGGCAGTTGCGCCAGAAAAAACGCCAGCGGATAGCCTAGCGCGATAGAGATCAGCGTGGTCAGAATGCTGACCTGAAAGGTCGTGATGAAGATCCTGTAGTACGATTTGTACTGCGTCATCTTCTGATAGTTTTCGAGGGAGAAGCCACCGTCATCGCCAAGGAACGACAGGTAGAACAGCCACGACAGCGGGATCAGGATGATCATCACGATGATGATCATGGCCGGGACAACGAGGCTCAGGATTGTCCATTGCTCGCGCACATGCTGGCGTTTGAGCGCCCTTTGGTTTTCTGGCTCGGTCATCCGCTGGCCCGCTCGCCCGGAATGATGATCACATCCTTGCGGTCGAGGCCGATGGACACTTGCTCTCCGACGCTGCTGCCGGATGAATTCGCCGTGGCGCCCGTGCCGAACCGCACCGCCAATTCCGTGGCGTCGTCCAGCGCCACCAGCGCCATCTCGGATTCACCCTGAAACACGGTTTCGCGCAGTGTTCCGGTCAGCACGATGGTCTTGTCGTCGGTGGCGGCCCCTGCCCCGGTAAAGAACAGGCGTTCCGGGCGCACCACGAGCGTCCAGTCCCCGCCCGCGTCCGCGCCCACGTCGCCGACCTTCTGGTCGCGAAACGCCAATGCGCCCGACGCCGCGCGCGTCAGGGGCAACATGGTGGATTCACCAATGAAATCCGCGACAAAGGCATTGGCCGGCCGGTTGTAAATGACCTCCGGTTTGTCCAGTTGCACCAACCCGCCGTCATTGATCACCGCGATCCGGTCGGACATGGTCAGGGCTTCGCGCTGGTCATGGGTGACATAGACGGTCGTGACCCCCAGCTTGCGGTGCAAATGCTTGAGCTCGATCTGCATCCGCTCACGCAGCTTCTTGTCCAGCGCCGACAGCGGCTCGTCCATCAACAGGATCCTCGGTCCGAACACAAAGGCGCGGGCAAGCGCCACGCGCTGCCGCTGCCCGCCGGACAACTGGTCGATATCGCGTCCGCCAAACCCCGAAAGCTGAACCGTCTCCATCGCCTCGTCGACGCGCATGGCGCGCTCTGTGGCGCTGACACCGCGCAGCTTCAGGGGAAATCCGATGTTGTCGGCCACGTTCATATGCGGAAACAGCGCGTAGCTTTGAAACACCATGCCCACGTCGCGCTTGTGCGGCGGGGTCAGGATCATCTCCTTGTCGCCGAACTGGATGCTGCCGCTGTCCGGGCGGTTGAACCCGGCAATCGCCATGAGAAGCGTCGTCTTGCCAGAGCCGGACGGCCCCAAAAGCGTGAGAAACTCGCCGCTATGGACATCCAGATCAACCGAGTTCAGCGCATGGACAGAGCCATAGCGCTTGGTCAGATCCCTGATCTTGATCGGTAAGGCGGTCGTGCCCTGAGAGACGTCAGTCAAAGCGGAACTCAATTCGAATTTTGAGGGGGGGAAGGTATCGCCGGGCGCCCGAAGGGACGCCCGGCAATCCGGCAAGGTCGCGATTACTCGCTGAGCATCTCGATATACATTTCAAGCGCTTCGGCGCGGTGCTCCGCGTACCAGTCCAGGCTGACCGGAACCATCAACGGCACGTTGTTGGGGTGCGACGGCAGAGCCTCGATCAGGTCCTGCGGGGCCGTTGTCAGCTCATAAGCCTTCTTGTTGGTCGGGCCATAGGTGATGTGGAACGGCAGGTTCGCCTGATACTCGGGCTTTGACACCTCGGCGAGGAATTCCATCGCGGTCTCTTTGTTCGGCGCGCCCTTGGGCATGGCAAAGCAATCATAATCCAGCAGCGCCTGATTGTAGGTATACCCAACGGTGGCACCGTCCTTGGCTGCGTTGTCAAAGCGGCCATTCCAGCCGGTGGTCATGTCGACCTCTTCGTCCTTCATCAGCTGCGCCTGCATCGCGCCGGATTCCCAGAACACCGCGATATGCGGCTTGAGCGTGCGGATCTTGTCGATCGCGCGTTCCTTGCCCTCGCGGGTGGACAGCACCTCGTAGACGTCCTCGGGCGCGACACCATCGGCCAGCAGCGCGGGCTCAAGCGCGCCATCGACGTTGTTGCTGCGGTAGGAGCGCGTGCCGGGGAACTTCTCGACGTCAAAGAAATCAGCCCAGCTGCTCGGCGCGCCTTCGCTGCCGGGTGCGCCATACTTCTCGGTGTTCCATGCCATCACGGTCGCAAAAACGTCGGAGCCGACGCAGTAGTCGGTGTAGGTGGTCTCGTAGAAATCAGAGACGTCCACGACGCTGTAATCGATCTTTTCGAGACAACCTTTGGCGGCCGCCGCAGCCGCACCGCCCGATCCGGTGACAACAAGGTCCCAGGTCACGGCACCGGATTCCACCTGCAGGCAGGTCTTGGACATGCTGGCGCCGGATTCACGAATGATCTCGATGCCCGAGTTCTTTGACGCGTCATTGAACAGCGCGTTGTCCTGCGCCTTGCCATAGCTGCCGCCCCAGGACACAACCGTGATCGGCTCGGCCATGGCTGCTCCGGTCAACGCAAAGGACGCGGCCACAACTGCGGTAAATTTCATCCGATTTTTCATTCTCAACTTCTCCCTGGACATGGCGTTATCGCTCTTTCCTTCGGGAGCATAGGTCAGGCCAGAACGGCTTGTCTACCGCGCTGATCGGATCGCCCGCGCGTCACGTCAGATGTTCAGTCGGTCCAGAAGACGGAACCAGGCAACCGAAGCTGGCAGGAACCAGGGCTTGCCGGTGTAAAGCGGCCGCGTCGACATGGAGACCGTGTCAAAGGCTGTCCGCCCCTCGGAGAGGCCCAGCACCTGTTGGCCGATCCGCATGCCCAGATAGCTCGCCATGGACACGCCCGACCCACAATAGCCCATGGCATAATACATGCCGTCGCGCTTGCCCGCATTGGCCATCGTGTCAAAGGTATAGGCCACGAACCCCATCCAGCTGTGGCTGACCTGCGTGTCGCCCAGTTCCGGAAACAGGCGGTCGAGGTCACGTTTGAGGCGCACGGCGCTTTGGTCCGTGTCCGTTTCGGTGCTCGACACCCGTCCGCCAAAGAGGATCCTCTGGCGATCCGGTGAGGGGCGGTAGTAATAGACCACCTTGCGGCTGTCGCTGACGATCCGGTCCTTTGGCATGAGCCTGTCCATGACGCTCTTTTCGATTGGCTCCGTGGCGATGACGTAGCTGCCAATCGGGATGACCCTGCGCTGCAGATACGGGGTCAGACCCGTGGTGTACCCATTGGTTGCGATCACCACGTCGCGGGCACGGACATCTCCGCGCGCGGTGCGCAGCACGAACCCGTCGCCGCTCTTGTCGATTGCATTGACCTTGCAATGCGCGGCCACCATCGCACCGGCACCGCGCGCCCGGTCCAGCAGTCCTTGGTGATAGCGCGCGGGATCCACACTCGCGTGGTTTTCGTACACGACGCCACCATGATAGCTGTCGCTGCCGATCTCGGCCTGTTGATCCGCGCGGGACACGACGTGGCACGGCACTTCCAGCCCGCGCGGCTGGTCCTTGACCCCACGCGCAAGCCTGTCGAACGCGCTGGAGTTATGCGCCGCGTGAAAGCGCCCGGGCACCTTGAAATCACAGTCGATCCCTTCGCTGTCGATGAAGGCGCCAATCCATGACAGGGCGCGGTGCCCCTCTTGCAGGATGTCGAAGGCCAGATCCGGCCCGTGCCGTTTCGTCAGTTCCGCCAGCGAAGGTTTGATGCTCGTGCTGATCTGCCCACCATTGCGCGTGCTGCACCCGAACCCGGCATCCCCTGCGTCAAAGATCAGCGTCTCGCGCCCACCGCGCGCTGTCTGGATGGCCGCATTCAAGCCGGTGTAGCCAGAGCCGACAATGGCAACCTCGACCGAGGCAGGCAGATCCTCCTGCGCGATCTCCGGGCGCGGCGTTTGCTCCCACCAATAGGGGTCGGATTTGAAGCCATGTGCAAAGATCGATTGGTCGGTCATGCCGGTCTCACCTCGGGGTCTGTCTGCGCGCTGGTGAAAATGCGGACCAGCCAAATGCTGGACAGGGCCACTTGCCAACTCCGGCAGGATGATCACCCATCCGGCTCACTTTGCAACCATCTCCGACGCAGCGCGTGAAAAATATGCCAAGGGCCTTGCCGGCGACCGCGTCCGCCATGGCCCCTGCCCTGCGTTCAGGATCGGTGTCCCCGCAAGGCCGCGGGACTGAAAGCACATGCCAAAGGCAGGCGCAGGCGCGCCAAGCGCCGCTTGGTCACGGTGGCAAGCCTCCGCAGACTTGCGGACAAAGCTAGGCCTTGCCGCTGTCCAGCAAGGTCAGGATATCCCGGCAGTTCTGAACCCGTCCGCCGCAACAATCCGACAGCACGAAAGCGACCAGAGCGTTGATGGCCCCAAGGTTGGCCGCATAGCGGATCTCGCGTTGGTGCCGACTGCTGGTGAGCAGCCCGGCACGCTTGAGGACCGACAGATGGCCGGACAGCGTCGAGGGTTTCGCATCAAGGCGCTGTGCAATCATCAAGGCAGGCACGCCCGCGGGCACCTCTCGCACCAGGAGCCGGAACACGGCCAGCCGGGTGGGATGGGCGAGCGCGCCAAAGGCGTCGATGGCGGAATCCTGATCCATGGTTCGTCAATGCCCGAAATATCGAAGCTTGACCAGAGATTGCCAATGCCGTAGCCAATTCTCAATTCGGCAAAAGCCGAAATGAGGGGCGCATGACCGGCACGTTGATCACATCCGAAGTCGATTTCGACGCAGAAGGCAAACAGCTTGGCTACCTGCGTGTCCCCAATTCGGTGCACCGCTCGGCCTATGGCTGGATCCCGGTCCCGATTGCCGTTCTTCGCAATGGTGATGGCCCGACGCTGGTGATCTCCGCCGGGGTGCATGGCGATGAATACGAGGGGCAGATCGCCGTTTCCGGGCTGATCCGCACCCTTGATGCAACAGATATCCGCGGGCGATTGATCCTCTTGCCGATGGTGAGTTTTCCGGCGGCAGAGGCCGGAACCCGCGTGTCTCCCATCGACGGAGGCAACCTCAACCGCCAGTATCCCGGCGATCCAAAGGGCACACCGTCCGAGATGATCGCGCATTTCCACGAAGAGGTGATCCTGCCTCTTGCGGACTACGCGGTAGATCTTCATTCCGGCGGCTCATCGCTGAACTATCCGGCGACAGTGATGCGCGGCCCTTCCCATTCCGCGTCCGAGGAAACCGGCCTGGTCACACTGACCGAGGCCTTTGACCTGCCCTATGCCTGGGTCTTCACCGGGGGTGGCGGGCGCAGCAGCACGGCACGCACGGCCATGGGCGCGGCCAACCGCAAGGGTGTCGTCAACGTGATGGCCGAACTGGGCGGAGCGGGCTGCGTAACGCCGGATATCCTGCACCGCACAGAGCGCGGCCTGCGCCGGATCCTGCAGGCCCTGGGCATGCTGCCGGGCTATGTGCCGGAGGCCGCACAGGGCACGCGGGCCCTGAACGTGCGGGGATCGATATATGCCTACGAGGCGGGCGTGTTTGAACCGCTCAAGTCCATTGGCGACGACGTCGCAACCGGCGAGACCGTGGCGCGCATCCATCACCCCGCGACACCGGGCAAGGCGCCCGACACGGTGACCTCCCCCTACTCAGGCCTGGTTTTGGCCATGCGCGCCATGGCCCATCTGCAACGCGGGGATGCGCTTTACCAGATCGCGGCGGACGCAGAATGATGCACCAGCCCCCCGTCGTTTCCCTGCAGGACGTGCACGACGCCGCAGCCGCGCTCAAAGGCGTCGTGACGCGGACGCCGCTTCTGGAAAACGCGGAAGTGAACGCGATGCTGGGTGGGCGGTTGCTGCTCAAGGCAGAGAACATGCAGCGCACGGGCGCCTTCAAGATCCGGGGGGCCTATCACCGGATGCTGCGTCTGTCGGACGAAGAGCGCGCGCGCGGGGCCGTCACCTATTCCTCGGGCAATCATGCGCTGGGATTGGCGCGCGCGGCGCAGATCCTTGGCTCCTCGGCGGTGATCGTCATGCCTTCGGATGCGCCCGCGGCGAAGCAGGCCGCCGTGCGGGCGATGGGCGCGCAGATTGTCCCCTACGACCGCGACACCCAGAACAGTGCGGATGTTGTGGCCCGGATCATGGCCGAGACAGGCCGGATCGAGGTTCCGCCCAGCGCGCATCCGCAAATTCTGGCCGGGGCCGGCACCGCCGCGCTTGAACTGTTGGAGGACGCCGGTGGTCCGCTGGATGCGGTGCTGATCCCCTGCGGTGGCGGCGGGCTGACGGCGGCAACCGCGATGGTCATGGCCGAAGCCTCCCCGAACACAGAGGTCTTTGCCGCCGAGCCTGTGCTCTTTGACGACACGCGCCGGTCGTTGGAGGCCGGGGAACGCCTGCCCAACCCAAAGGGCCAGCGCACGATTTGCGACGCGATCATGACGCCGATCCCGGGCGAGATGACCTTTGCCATCAACCGGACCCTGCTGGCCGGAGGCGTGACCGCAACGGATGAAGAGGCGCGCGACGCGATGCGATTTGCCTTTGAGCATTTCAAGATCGTGACAGAGCCAGGAGCGGTGGTCGGCCTTGCCGCCGTGCTGAACGGACAGGTGCCCATCGCCGGGCGTACCGTTGCCACCTATGTCACCGGTGGCAACATCGACGCGGCCCGTTTTTCGATGCTTTTGGCGCAGGCCAGGTGACGCAGATGACCCATCCATCAGCCCCGAAGGCCCCGCGCGTGCGCGACAAACACATGCGACGTGCCCATGACTGATGCGCTCTTTGACTTTGACGAGGAGATCGACCGGCGTGCGGTTCCGGCATTGAAGCATCATCCAATCGTGCTGGGCGCTGACGGGGCCGCGCTGTTTGCAGCCGGGGTGGCCGATATGGATTTCCATGTCGCCCCCTGCATAACACGGGCCATCGCGCAGCGGGCCGCGCATGGTGTTTTCGGCTATGAAACCGCGCCCGAGGGATTGATGCCCGCGCTGACCGACTGGCTAAGTCACAGGCATCGCTGGACCGTCGACCCGGATCACATCCTGCGCGCGCCCAATGTCCTGAACGCATTGGCGATGGCGGCGACCCTGTTCACCCGGCCCGGTGACGGGATCATCGTGCAACCGCCGGTGTTTTTCGACTTTGCCGATATCATTGCCGAAAACGGGCGGCGGCTGGTGGAAAACCCGCTGATCCTGCGCGATGGCCGCTACACCATGGACTTTGCCGGTTTGGAACGGGCGGCCGCAGATCCGCACGCGCGGATGATCTTTCTGTGCAACCCGCACAACCCTGTCGGCAGGGTCTGGACCCGCGATGAGTTGACCCGGCTTGGCGAGATCTGCCTGCGCCATGACGTCCTTGTCGTCTCTGACGAGATCCACGGCGACATCACCTTTCCCGGCCACAGCTACACGCCCTTCGCCGCGCTGTCGCCAGAGCATGCGGCCAACGCGATCACCTGCCTGTCGCCGGCCAAAAGCTTTAACATCGCTGCATGCTGTTCGGCCTTCACCGTTGTGTCAAACGACGCGCGTCGCCTCGCATTTCAGGCCGAAAACAGCCGCCTGACGGTCAACAAGAACAACGCCTTTGCCTCTGTCGCGATGGAAGCGGCCTATGCGCAGGGCGCACCATGGCTGGATGCTGCGCGGGCTTATCTGCGTGAAAATCTCGACCTCGTCCGCTCTCGTCTTGCGGATGTTCCGCAGGTCACGCTGATCGAACCGGAGGGGACATTCCTGCTTTGGCTGGATTTCCGCGGCCTTGGGGTGCCCCCGGAGGATCTGACCGCCTTCTTGCGGCACAAGGCGGGTTGGGCCATCACACGCGGCATCGCCTTTGGGCCGCAGGGCGCCGGTTTCGGGCGTCTCAACATCGCCTGCCCAAGGGCGCGCCTGTCCGCTGCGCTGGACGGGTTGATCACTGCTGTCGGAGGTCCCTCATGACAATCGTTATCCATCACAACCCCGCGTGCGGCACCTCCCGCAATGTTCTGAACATCATCCGGGCTTCGGGCGAGACGCCGGTCGTGATCGACTACCTGAGCGAAGGCTGGACGCGCCCGCAATTGCTGGCGCTCTTCGCCGCCGCTGACCTGACCCCGCGCAGCGCCCTGCGCACCACGAAATCTCCGGCAAAAGACATGGGCCTGCTGGATCCGGCCGTCTCCGACGAGGCCCTCCTCGACGCGATGCTGGTTCATTCGGTTCTCGTCAATCGGCCCATCGTCTGCAGCCCAAGGGGCGTGCGGCTTTGTCGTCCTTCTGAACGGGTTCTGGATCTTCTCGACCAGATGCCGACCGGGCCGCTCTACAAGGAAGACGGCCAAATGATCCTGAACGAAAAGGGAGAGCGCGTTGACTGATACGCCGCAAATGTCCGAGGACCATTTCACTGAAATCGACGCGACGCGCCTCCTTGATGCCCCGCGCGCCACGCATGCGCCGCGCATCCTGCTGCTTTACGGGTCGCTGCGGACGCGGTCCTTCAGCCGGTTGATGACCGAAGAAGCGGCGCGCGTGCTGCAGCGATTGGGCGCGGAGGTCCGCACCTTTGATCCGTCCGGCATGCCTTTGCCGGACGATGCCGAGGCAGATCACCCCAAGGTGAAAGAGTTGCGCGACCTCGTGATCTGGAGCGAAGGCATGGTCTGGTGTTCTCCCGAACGCCACGGCACGATGACGGGCATCATGAAGGCGCAGATCGACTGGATCCCGCTGTCCCTTGGCGCGGTCCGGCCAACCCAGGGCAAGACGCTGGCCATCATGCAGGTCAACGGCGGCTCCCAGAGTTTCAACGCAGTCAACCAGTTGCGCATTCTGGGACGCTGGATGCGGTGCCTGACGATCCCCAACCAGTCTTCGGTGCCCAAGGCATTCCAGCAGTTCGATGACAACGACCGGATGAAGCCATCCTCCTATTACGACCGCATGGTCGACGTGATGGAAGAGCTGGTGAAATTCACGCTTCTGACCCGCGATGTCGCGCCTTACCTTGTGGATCGCTACAGCGAGCGCAAGGAAACCGGGGAGGCGCTGATCGCCCGGGTGAACCGCACCGCGTCATAGGATCTGCGTCCGCGAGCGTAGGCCGGGGGTCAAGCCGGTCAACAAGCCCCCTTACGAGGGGCCATGGCGGACGCGTCCCGCAGTGCCGCCGCTGCTCGGTCGAAGGGGCCAATCGTCATCCCGAGGTTGTCGAACTCAAACCCGTCATCCGTGGGGAGGCGCGTGGTGTTATCCGGTACTGCGACAGCGCGTTGACGACCGGTGACGACGCCCCCCGATGCCGCCTGCCACGAAACTCGCTGATAGCCCCTGCCCTCCCGACGCAGGGCGCAACATCGAAATCAAAGGCAACGACCCGGATCGCGGAACCGGGCGCCGTGGCACAGATCCTTGCAGCAAGCAGACCAGCGGCGTCTGTACAGGCGCTGCCGGTTTCAGCAAGGCACTGCATTCATTGAAACACGGCACCGCGCGCACACCGTGAGCGGATCCCTCCACCACGACATCGGCGCCGCCGAGCGCAGCGACGGGCGCCTCAATCGACTCGCATTGGGCAACCAGCGCATCGACGCCGCCCTGCACAATGGCGTTGCCCGCACCGGTCCCGTGGCCGATCATCTGGACACAGACGTCGGCTTTCGTATCGGCGCGATCTTTCATCACCTGTATGGCCCGCGTTGTCGCATCAAGATCAGCGATCATGTCTGCTTGCAGGGTCGGATCCACCCGGACGGTCAGACCCGCCAGCCACGACACCCTTGTCTGCGCGCCACCCAGCGCAGTGTCCTGTCCGAGATCGCCATTCTGGATGCCCACCGCGTCAAAGTAAGGCGCGTTATGCGTGTTGTCAGCAAATCAGCGATGCTCTTGTTCGAGGTCACGCGGGATCAGACCAAGCTGCATCCGTTCGCCAGCCAATTCCACACAAGACACAGGTCCAAGCCCGGTGAGTTTGCCGGCAATGCCTTCAGTGTCCGACAAATCATCCAGATCGGCCCGCGCCGCGCCGGTCGGGCCCCATGCGGCGACAATCTCGGAGAGATCGCTGAGCAGCAACCGGGAGGCTGCCGTCAGATCATCGGCGCGGCGCGCGCAATGACCGTTTGTGCACCCCGTCGTGCTGAAATCCGTCAATGCCCGCGCGCGCATCGGCATTGGTTCCATCCAGATCCTGCCCCCAAAGCAGGAAATTTGGTGGCGAGATATCCGGTCGAGACATTGGCCTCGATGCCAACGATCTAAGGCAACTCCATGATCAAGGTTGGCGTGATTTACACCGCCCCCATGCGGATCCCTCCGACCACAGGCTTTGCCGAGGTCCAATGCGTTTGGCCCACCTCTCGCGTGGAGATCGCGCGGCCTGAAACAGGTATACAATATTTTGGTATTCCAAAATTTCGAAACCCGTGCTACTCAGTCTGGCAAGCGCGGGATTGCGCTTGGCCCAGGGAGGAAATCATGAAAAAACTGCTCGTTGTCGCGGCAGCTGCCGCTGTTCTCGGCGGTGCTGTCACCGCAGAGGAATACCCGTCCAAAACCATCGAAGTGATCACGCATGCCGGCAATGGCGGCGGCACCGATGTCACCACGCGGATGATGATGATCCGCGCGCGCCGTGAGCTTGGCACCGATATGGTTGTCGTGAACAAGCGTGGCGGCGGTGGTGCGTCGGCGATGGACTACTACCTGACGCAAGAGGCCGACGGTCACAGCATCCTGACCTTCACCATTGGTCACTCCGCAACCGTGGCGCTGGGCAAGACCGACATGACACTGGACGACGTGCGCCCGATTGCACGCGGCACGGACGACCCCCAGATCCTGATGGCGCGCTGCGGCGTGTTCGACTCTGCCGAAGCCTTTGTTGCGGCTCAGAAAGACGAGCCTCTGACCTATGGCACCACCCACCTCGGCGGCATTGACGATGTCTCGGCCTTCATGTTTGCCCGCCGCGGCGAGCTGGCAACGCCGAAAATCGTGCCCTTCGAAGGCGGTGGCGAACTGGCCACGCAGCTGGTCGCCGGAGCGGTCGACGTTGCGGTCCTGAACCTTGCCGAAGCCGGGTCTCAGATCGAAGCAGGCGACATCTGCCCCGTCGTGGTGCTGGCGCCCGAGCGCATGAGCGGCCTGCCGGACGTGTCCACAGCGGTCGAGCTTGGCATCGACGCCAATTTCTCGACCGTGCGCGGATTTGTCGTGCACGCGGACACGCCGGATGACGTGGCGGCCAAGATCGAAGGCGCGCTGTTGAACGCCATGTCCCACACGGTGTACCAGGGTTTCCTGACGTCGGTCGGCCTCGATGCCTCCTCTGTTGCCGGGTCCGAGGTCTGGGGCAACCAGCTGACCTCGATGCAGGCTGACATGGATGCAGCCCTGCGTGAGCTGGGCTTCATCGAGTAAACCCGTGACCCATGACCGGCCCGGGGCGCGTTTTGCCCCGGACCGGTCTTTTCGGTTCAGCTTCCGGTCTTGTCGGCTCAGCCCAAGGAATTGTCACCATGACGCGCTTCACCGTCCCGTGCGGAACGATCATCTTTTGCCTGATCGCCTATTGGCTCAGCACGCAATTCGACCGGGTGCCGCCGATCCTGCTGCGCGGCATGCAGCCCGCAGACTTCCCGCAGATGATCCTGCTGCTGATCATGGCCCTGTCGGTCCTCGTGATGATCTTTGACAAGCCGGTCGAGCATGACCCCATCGGGATCAACGTCTGGACAAGCCTTGGCCTTTTTGTCGTCTTTGCCCTGCTGGCACAGATCGATCTGTTCCTTGGTCTGGGTGTGTTTGCCGGGGCCCTTGCGTGGTCCTGGGGCGAACGCCGGATCTGGAGCCTTGGCATCGTGGGCATTGTCAGCCCCGCACTGATCTTTTTCCTTTTTGACCTGGTGTTCCGCATCCGCTTTCCCCGCGGGTTGCTGACCAACCTCTGGTACGGATAACGACATGGAAGCGTTTTTCGCCGGACTGACAGTGTTGTTGGAGCCCGGTCTCCTGATGCTGTTGTTTGCGGCCACGATTGGCGGCGTCATCATCGGGGCACTGCCGGGGCTGAACGCCACGACAGGCGCGGCGCTCTTGCTGCCGTTCACCATCACCATGGACCCGATCCCGGCCATTGCCATCCTGACCACGATCTATTGCGCCGCGACCTTTGCGGGCGCGATCACCGCGATCCTGATCAACACACCCGGCACCTCTGCCAGTGCCACGACCTGCCTTGACGGCTATCCGCTGGCGCAGCGCGGCGAGGCCGGGCGGGCGCTAGGCATGGCGACGGTGGCTTCCACCTTTGGCGGGATCATCTCGGTCATTTGCCTGATGCTCGCCGCCCCGCTGCTGGCACGCATGGCGTATAATTTCGCCCCACCCGAGTATTTTGCGCTGACCGTCTTTGGCATTTCGATGCTGGCCACCATCGGCGATGGCACCCCAATGAAGAACATCATCGCCGGATCGCTGGGCATCCTGCTGGCAACCGTCGGCAAGGATCTTTTGACCACGGTCGAGCGCTTCACCTTCGGGTTCAACGAATTGTCGGAGGGCATCGGCTTTGTGCCCGTGATGATCGGGATCTTCGGTATTTCCGAGCTCCTGGTGCAGGCCGAAAAGCTGAATGTCGAGCGCAAGCAGATCTTTATGAAAGCGATCAAACTGCCGACGCGGGACGATTACCGCAAGGTCTGGAAGACCATCCTGCGCAGTTCCGGGATCGGCACCTTCATCGGTATCCTGCCCGCCGAAGGCGCAACCGTCGCCTCGATGATCGGCTACAACGAGGCCCGACGCTGGTCAAAGACCCCGGAAGAATTCGGCAAGGGCGCCATCGAAGGCATCGCCGGCTCCGAAGCGGCGAACAACTCTGCCACCGGGGGCGCGATGGTGCCGACGCTGGCCCTCGGCATCCCGGGCAGCCCCACGGCGGCGGTCATCCTCGCGGGGTTGATGATCCACGGGCTGCAACCCGGGCCGACCATGTTCACCCAGCAGGCGGAGTTTGCCTATGCGATCTTCTGGTCGATGCTTCTGGTGAACGTGATGTTCATCTTTGTCGGCCTGTTTGGCGCAAAGCTCTTTGCGCGGATCACATTCGTGCCGGTGCAGATCCTCTGGCCCATCGTCTTTACGTTCTCGATCGTCGGGGCCTATGCGCTGGACCAGTCGATGCTGGACGTCTTTATTGCGCTGGCATCTGGTGTGGTCGGTTATTTCATGCGCCGCTTTGGATATTCGGTCGTGCCTCTGGCCATCGGGCTGATCCTTGGCGGAATGCTGGAAAAGCGTCTGGGCCAGTCGCTGATCATGCTGGACGACCAATGGTGGCTGATGCTGACCCGTCCGCTGTCGCTGATGTTCTTTGTTTTCACCATCCTCGCCTTGTTCGGACCGTTTTTCTGGCGCCTGTTCACCCAGCGTGACCCGATGGAATCTACCGGAGAGTAAACCATGACAAAAATCAAATCTGTCCGCACCCGCGTCTGGAACTGGACCGGTCCCACCGTGCCACCGCATGGGAACTTCTGCACCAATGCCTCGGATGCCCTCTGGATGAAGGGCGACGCCATGGCCTCCTTTCGGTTTCACCAATGGCTGACCTGCGAAGTCGAAACCGAAGACGGCACCATCGGCATCGGCAACGCGGCGCTGGCGCCCACGGTCGTCAAGAAGGCCATCGACGACTGGTATGCCCCGCTGGTGATCGGCGAAGACCCGTTCGATTACGCCTATATCTGGGAAAAGATGTACCGCCGTACCCATGCCTGGGGCCGCAAGGGCATCGGCATGACTGCCATATCGGCCATTGATATCGCGGTCTGGGACCTGATGGGCAAACTGGTCGGAAAGCCCGTGTTCAAGCTGCTGGGCGGGCGCACCAAGGAAAAGATCCCGGTCTATTACTCAAAGCTCTACGCCGATAGCGTCGAAGCGATGCAAAAAGAGGCCGAAGAGGCGCAGAAAGACGGCTATCAGGCCTTCAAGACGCGCTTTGGCTTTGGGCCCAAGGACGGCATGAAAGGCATGCGCGAGAACCTCAAGCGGGTCGAGGCGCTGCGCGAGGTGCTTGGTTATGACGTCGATCTCATGCTGGAATGCTACATGGGATGGAACCTCGACTATGCGAAACGCATGTTGCCCAAGCTGGCCAAATATGAACCGCGCTGGCTCGAAGAGCCGGTGATCGCCGATGATGTGGCAGGCTACGCAGAGCTGAACGCCATGGGCATCGTGCCGATCTCGGGGGGCGAGCACGAGTTCTCGGTGATTGGCTGCAACGATCTGATCCAGAAGAAGGCCATCAGCGTCCTGCAATACGACACCAACCGCGTCGGTGGCATCACGGCCGCGCAAAAGATCAACGCCATCGCCGAAGCGGCGCAGATCCCGGTCATTCCGCATGCCGGGCAGATGCACAACTACCACCTGACGATGGCCAATACGAACTGCCCGATCAGTGAATACTTCCCGGTCTTCGACGTCGAAGTCGGCAACGAATTGTTCTACTATATCTTTGACGGCGATGCCGAGGCCGTGGACGGCTACCTGCAACTGGACGACGACACACCCGGTCTTGGCATCAGCATCACTGACAAACACCTGAAGCATTTCGAGATCACCGAATGAGCACGTATTCCGGCATATGGCCCGTTGCGCCGACACCGTTCAACCCGGATGGGACGCTTGACCTCGAGGGCATGAAGCGCGTGCTCGACTGCCTGATCGATCAGGGCGCGGACGGGATCTGCATTCTCGCCAATTTCTCCGAGCAGTTCCTGATCTCGGATGCCGAGCGCGAAGTGCTGGCGCGCCTCTGCGTCGAGCACGTCGGCGGGCGCGTGCCGCTGATCGTCACCATCAGTCACTACGCAACCCAGATCGCCGTCGAGCGCGCAAAATTCGCCAAGGATCTGGGCGCCGATATCGTGATGATGATGCCGCCCTATCACGGCGCGCTGCTGAAGGGCACGCCGGAGCAGAGCTTTGAACAATTTGCCGCCGTGGGCGAGGTCGGCATTCCGATCATGGTGCAGGACGCGCCGCTCTCGGGTGTCGACCTGCCGGTGCCGCTTCTGGTACGGATGGCGCGTGAGATCGACGCGGTCAAACTGTTCAAGATCGAATGCCCGCGCGCGGCCAACAAGATCCGCGCATTGATCGAGCAGGGCGGCGACAGCATCGAGGCCCCGTTTGACGGCGAAGAGGCCATCACCCTGCTGGCCGATCTTGACGCAGGGGCCACCGGATCCATGACGAGCGGCATGATCGTCGATCAGATCAAACCGGTGATCACCCGCTATCACGACGGAGATATCGCAGGCGCAACAGAGGCTTATGGCCGTGTCGCCATGGCCATCAACCATGAGAACCGGCAATGCGGCTGGCAATCGTGCAAGGCCGCCATGGTCGAAGGTGGGGTGATCGCATCCGAATTCTGCCGCCACCCGATCCCGCCGTTGCACCCGGCGATCCGCGCACGTCTCATCGACCTTCTGACCCCACTCGATCCAATGGTGCTGCGCTGGGGAAAGTGAGATGACCAAGGCCGCCTGGACCAATGAGCTTCGTGATTTTGCCGATTTGAAGCCGCGCAAATCGCTTGCCAGCGATGCGGCCGACAACCTGCGCGAGTTCATCATGCTGGGCAAGCTGGCCCCGGGGATGCCTGTGCGGGAACGCGATCTGGCGGAGGCCTTTGGCATCAGCCGCACCCCGCTCAAGGAAGCGCTGCGCATCCTCGAAGGCGAAGGCCTGATTGTCTACGGCGTGACCAGACGCCCCAGCGTCGCCAATCCGTCGCTGGCGGAAATCAACGACTGGCTGCGCGTTCAGGGCGCGCTGGAGGCCTTGGCCGGTGAACTGGCCTGCGATCTCGCCAGCGATGCGCAAATCGAACGGATCGAGCAGATCAATGCCTCGATCAAGGAGGCGCGCGGGTCCGAAGGAAAGCTGGCCGCCTTTCGCAGGGATATGGCCTTTCACGAGGCCATCGTCGCGGCCTCTGGCAATGCGGCACTGCGCGAGACCCATGCGACGTACAATGCCCGGCTGTGGCGCGTGCGCTTCTTGTCCTCGCAACGCGAGGCGGGGCGCGACGCAACACGGCAGGAGCATCTGGAAATCATCGAAGCGCTGAAGAACCGCGATTCCATTGCCGCACGCCGCGCGTTGAAAAAGCATCTTCGCACAGCCGAAACCAACATCGCCGCGGCCGTCGAAGACATCCAGTCCCACGAGGAGACCGATTGATGCGACCCAGACTAGCTGTCATCCCCGGTGACCCTTCCGGGATCGGGCCGGAACTGATCGCCAAACTGCTCGCCGAGGACGGTGTGCAGGAGGCCGCCGACATCTTGTTGGTCGGGGACGCCCACGTCTGGCAACAAGGCGCAGAACACGCCGGGCATCCTGTCGCGCTGTCTCCGATCGCCGAGGCGGATGTCCCCGGTTTCGAAGGTCTGGCACATCTGGACATGGACACCATCGCCCCGGACGAGGTGCAAATTGCCGAAGTCTCCGTGGCCGGCGGGACGACATCGCTGCGCTGCCTCGACAAGGCACTGGATCTGGCGGTGGCGGGCCATGTGGACGGGGTGCTTTTTGCGCCGTTCAACAAGGCCGCCCTGACCTCTGCCGGTCTGAACGCCGAGGATGAGCACCGCTATATGGCGCGCTACCTTGGCTTTACCGGCTATCACTCGGAGATCAACGTTCTGGACGAGCTGATGACAACCCGCGTCACCAGCCACATCGGGCTGAAGGACGTGGCGCAGAACATCAACGGCCCGGGCATCGAGCGCGCCATCGAACTGGCACATGCCACGCTGGCCCGGTCCGGCAAGACGCGGCCCCATGTGGCCGTCGCCGCGTTGAACCCGCATGCGGGCGACAACGGCAAATTCGGGCGCGAGGAAATCGACGTGATCGCGCCGGTGGTCAAGGCCTGTCAGGACCGGCAGATGAACGTGACCGGCCCATGGCCATCGGACACCGTCTTTCTGAAGGCGAAGCGCGGCGAGGTCGATGCCGTGGTCACGATGTACCATGACCAGGGCCAGATCGCGATCAAGCTCATGGGGTTCGAGCGCGGCGTCACCGTCGCCGGTGGTTTGCCGATCCCCGTCGCCACGCCCGCCCATGGCACCGCGTTTGACATCGCGGGCAAGGGCATCGCCAATGTCGGGGCCACCCTTCAGGCCTTCAACCTGTTGGTCCGCATGGCCCGGACGGCGATGAAAGACGCCGCTGCATGAGCCTGCCATCGGTCGGCTTTATCGGCGCCGGGCTGATGGGCGCGGGCATGGCTGGCTGCCTTTTGTCCGCAGGCCACAGCCTCGGGCTGCTGACCCACAGAAACCGCAAGCCGATCCTGCCCCTGCTGGACCGGGGCGCCAGCGAAGCCGCGGACGCCACCGCGCTGGTGCGCAGATCTGACGTGGTGTTCACCTGTGTGCCTGACGCAAACACCGTCGAAGCCCTGGCAGAGATCATCATCCCCAACATGCGCGAGGGTCAGATCTGGATCGACACGACCACGTCACGTCCCCGGACCAGTGAGCGGATCGCCTCGGAAATGGCTGCGCGCGGGGCGATCTTTGCCGATGCACCGGTGACAGGCGGTCCGCCGCAGGCGCGGGATGGCACGCTCGCCTCGCTGATCGGCTGCGAGGAGAACCATTTCGCAACCATCGAGCCGCTGGTTGGCACTTACTCAAAAGTGGTGCGCCGCTTTGGCCCGCCGGGTCGCGGCCATGCGGCGAAACTGCTGAACAATCTCGTCACCCAGGGCACCATGCTGCTTCTGGCGGACGCCTACCAAGCCGCCGAGCGCTATGGCATCGACGCGCGCACCTTGTACGAGGTCATGATGACCGGGGCCGCGCGCTCGGGCACGCTGGAAAAGGCGGTGGGCCCCGCGCTGGACGGGCGCTACGATGGTGCCCGCTTTTCCATCGCAAATGCCGCCAAGGATCTGGCCTATGCGCGCGACTTGCTGGCCGAGATTGCCCCGGACCGCACCGATATCGCGGCGAGCCTGTCCAAACGCCTGTCCGCCGCTGTCGAGAAAGGGCATGGCGCAGAGTTTGTGTCGAGCATGCTCGATCCCCGGCCCAAGTAACCTGTGAAGTCCGGCGCCGCGGCGCGCCTTCCGCCGTTGCCTTGTCCGACTGGAACACTTGCGAAACGCCGCGACTTGGAAAGCCGTCCTTACAGTCCCGGGGAATACGCAATGCCTTGGCAAGACCTTGGCGCCGGAAAGGCATCGCACCGAGAATGCGCCACCACGACCCGCGTCTCTCGATGGAAAGCGCCTTTGCCCCGTTTATGACCCCGGCCTGCGCCGTGATGCACCTCAGGGCGATGCAGGACCACACTGGACCGCCAAACAATCGGCACCAGATTCAGTGCTTGGGACAAGCCTGCCCCAAGCACTTCTGTTGCGAAATTGGGCGCTATCGACAGGGCAGCGACAAACCCTACACGAGGAAGTAATCCGCCGCTGTCAGGTTCACGACGGCCTCATTCTCCAGCACGGCGACGAGGGTCCCGTCCACGCGCATCTCGGCATCACCGCCATTGTCGGTGAAGGCGACGACCGCGCCGGTTCCAAAGAAGGTCAGGTCGATCTGGTCCAGCCCATCCTCGAAGTCGGTGATCGTGTCGACCGCATCCGTGTTGTCAAAGATGAACACATCGCGCCCCAGATCACCGGTCAGCACATCCGCGCCCAATCCGCCGTTCAGGTCGTCATTGCCGCCACCGGCCTCAAGCGTGTCGTCATCCCCTTCGCCGTATAGCCTGTCGCGCCGGTTGCCGCCGACGAGCGAGTCGTCCCCATCCGCGCCCCAGATCCGCGCATAATCCACCACGTCAGAGATCAGGATATCGTCGTGATCGCTGCCCGAAATGGATTCGAAATCGACCAATGTGTCCGTCTCTGTGGCGCCAAGGTAGACGCCCCCGACCACAGCGCCACCTGACAGGCCGACCCCGGTGTTGAGGTTCACATAAACCCCCGTCGCAAAGCCGGTGTAGTACACCGTGTCAAAGCCCGAGCCGCCGTCGTTCACATCGCTGCCGGCCCCTTCGAAGAACCGGTCAGAGCCCGCGCCGCCGGTGACCGTGTCATCCCCGGTGCCTCCGGTGAGGAAATCGTTCCGGATACCGCCGGTGATCTGGTCGTTGCCACCGCCGCCGTCGATCACCGCGGCAGAGCCCGTCTTGGCGATCAGGATATCGTTGAAGCCCCCGCCGATCAGGTTCTCAACCCCGAAGACGGTGTTGATTTCGGTTGCACCGCTGTAGACGCCGCCCGCCGAACTGGTGCCGCCAAGCTGCGCGGTGTTGGCGTTGAGATCGGTGTAGACGTCGCTTGTCGCAGCGGACAGATCCAGCAGGTCAAAGCCCGCCTGACCGTTGACGACATCCGCCCCGTCGCCATTGAAGATCACGTCCGACCCGGCCCCGGTAAGGATCGTATCATTGTCCGCACCACCTGTGACCCGGTCGTTGGTGTTGCCAGTGATGACCCGGTCGCGCCCGGCGCCGGCATCGACAACCCCGGCGGAACCGGTCTTGGACACCAGCAGATCGCCGTATGCCGTGCCGGTGATGTTTTCCATCCCGAACAGACTGTTGGTCTCTGTCGCGCCAGCATAGACGCCACCCGCATAGGTCCCGCCCGCAAGCCCGGAGTTGGTGTTCAGATCGACGCTGACGCCCGTCGTATGGAGAGAGAAATCCGCCGTGTCGAACCCGGACCCGCCGATCAGCGTGTCATTGCCCGCGCCATCGATCAGGGTGTCGTTGTCAGCGTCGCCCTCGCTGCGGTCGTTGCCAATCCCGCCCAGCAACACGTCATCGCCATCACCACCATAGAGCGTATCACGCCCTTCGCCGCCATCCAGCGTATCGTCGTTGTTCTGACCCCAGAGGGTATCATTGTCGTCACCGCCGTTCAGCGTGTCATCGCCGTCGCCGCCTTCGAGGCTGTCATCCCCTTCTCCGCCTTCAAGCAGGTCGAAATCGCCGTTGCCAAACAGCGTGTCATTGCCTTCGAACCCGAAAATCCGGTCGAACTGGCTGCCGCCGCTCAGATAGTCATTGCCCGAGGTCCCATTGATCGCATTCTGCTGCACGTTGATCGTGAACGTCAGCGAATTCGACAGGTTGAGGCTGTCCGTGGCCGTCAGAGTGACCTGGAAATTGCCCGAAACAGTGCCGTCCGGCAGACCGGAGAACTGCTGCGTCAACGGATCGAACGTCAACCAGGCAGGCAGGGCCGCCCCGCCAGACAGGGTTGCGGCAAATGTCATCATATCGCCGTCCGGCTCCGAAAAGACGGTCGAGGCGTCGATCGTATAGGTCGCGCCCTGTCGCCAATACTCGGTGTAGATATAGGTGTCGATTTGCGGCGCATTGTTGAACAGGACGATGATGCCGTCGGCAAAGATCACGCGTTCAACGCTGACAAGCGAGTCCAGACCGTCCAGCGTCGTACCGCCCGTATGCTCGATATAGCTGGTGGATGACGCCGAAGCGCCGGTCGTGATCGTGTATTCCGCTTGAACCCCGTCGTAGATGGCATAGTCGGTACCCGAATTGCCGCGCAGGGTGTCGTCGCCCAGACCGCCTTTCAGAGTGTCAAAGCCGATGCCGCCATCAATGTAGTCATTGTCAGCGCCGCCATCGAGAAGATCATTGCCGTCATCACCTTGCAGGTAGTCGTCTCCGCCGTCTCCGTTGAGGTCGTCATCGTCGTCGCCGCCATAGAGACTGTCGGTGTCATCGCCGCCGTTCAGCGTGTCGTTGCCATCCTCGCCATAGATCTGGTCGCCGCCCTCGTCGCCATCAAGGCTGTCGTTGCCCTCACCACCTTCGATGTCGTCGCTGCCAAAGCCGCCTTCGA
>JBELMB010000012.1:7792-16005 GCA_042088665.1 Sagittula sp. | reverse complement strand
AGGCTGTCGTTGCCCTCACCACCTTCGATGTCGTCGCTGCCAAAGCCGCCTTCGACCGTGTCGCTGCCTTCGTCGCCATAGATCTCGTCCCGGCCAAACCCGCCGATGATCGAGTCGTCACCGACATCGCCGCCCAGCGTGTCATCGCCATCGCCCCCATCCAGCGTGTCTGCGCCGCGGCCGCCGCCGAGGATATCCGCCTCGGTGTCGCCGGACAGGCTGTCATCGCCGTCAAGACCGATGATCGTGTCGTCACCGACACCACCCGCCAGCGTGTCATCGCCGCTGGTGCCCGCGATGAAATCGGGATCAACGGTCGTGCTGCCAAAGCCGCCCGGCGCCACGAGGTGGATCTCGGTCTCATATGAGGATCCGAAGAAGGTGGCCCATGTCCCGACAAAAACCCCGTTCAGTGTGAAGGTCGAGTCGATCGTCCCGTCGCCATTCACATCCAACGTCATCCGGGTGTCCTGCCCCCCGTTGATGAGCGTCGTGACCACATCCACATCCGTAAAGCGATTGCCAGAGATGATGATCCGGTCGCCGTAGTCAAAATCGGTGATCGTGTCGCCGTCGATATTCCAGTAGTAGTCAACGAAGGTATCCATGCCCGTGCCACCGGTCAGCGTATCGACCCCGTAGCCGCCGCTCAGGGTGTCGTTCCCCGTGCCACCGTCCAACGAGTCCATCCCGTCGTCACCCTCGAGGTCGTCGTTGTTGGCGCCGCCGAGCAGCGTGTCATTGTCGCTGCCACCTCTCAGAAAATCATCGCCGTCCTCGCCTTCGAGCGTGTCATCGTTGGAGCTGCCGTCAAGGGTATCACTGCCATCGCCACCGACGGCCGAATCTGCACCCTGTCCGGCGTCGATATAGTCATCGTCCCCTTCGCCCAGCAGGGTGTCATCGCCGTTGTCGCCTGTAATGTAGTCGTCGCCGTCGCCGCCCAGCACACTGTCGTTGTCTTCGCCGCCATAGAGGCTGTCACCGTCGATACCGCCGTTCAGCGTGTCGTTGCCATCCTCGCCATAGATCTGGTCAGCGCCGCCATTGCCAAGCAGGCTGTCGTCGCCCGTGCCGCCTTCGATCACGTCGTTGTCATCGCCACCGCTGGCGGTATCGTTGCCCTCGTCGCCATAGATCGTGTCGCGACCTTCCTCGCCGTTCAGCAAGTCATCGCCCTGATCGCCGGTCAGTTGGTCGTCGTTCGCGCCGCCGCCCAGCGTGTCCCCCGAGAGCCCGCCAAACAGCTGGTCTGCGCCGATGCCGCCAAACAGCGTGTCGTTGGCCGACCCGCCAGAGATATCGTCATCGCCGTCCAGACCGTCGATGAAATCCCCCCCGAGGGTGCCGGTGATGCTGTCATCCAAGGCACTCGCTGCGCCTGTCCCAGTGTCCGGCACGAGGATGATGTCCGTCGCGTTGGCCACCCCGACGTTGTATTGCGCAAGGAATGTCCCGGTATAGCCCAAGCCCGTCAGGGTCAGCGTCATGTCGCGGGTGCCATCGCCATTCGTATCGACCAAAAGCAGCGTGTCGCCGTTCAGGGTCTGTGTGCTGATGTCCACATCGGTAAAGCGCGCACCGGCAATGCGGATCCTGTCAACGGCGGTGAAATCCTCGATCCGGTCGCCATCGAGGGTCCAAGCCCCCTCGTTGCCAAAGACATCTGCGCCCGCGCCACCAATCAGCGTGTCGGTATCGCCCCCGCCTGATACGGTGTCGTCTCCGATGCCCCCGTCGACAAGGTCATTGCCCCCGTCGCCGGCGACAAGGTCATTGCCCTCATTGCCTTCGACGCGGTCATCGTCGCTGCCACCGCCCAGGGTGTCGTGGCCGTCTCCGCCCGTCAGGCTGTCGTCGCCCGACGCGCCATAGAGCGTGTCATTGTCATCGCCGCCGCTGACCGTGTCATTGCCCTGACCACCGGACAGGTAATCATCGCCGGCGTCCCCTTCGATCACATCCTGGTCATCGTCGCCCTGAATATAGTCGTCGCCCTCGCCGCCGGACAGGCTGTCGTTGCCGGTGCCGCCATACAGGTTGTCGATCCCCTCGCCGCCGGTGATCGTGTCAAAGCCCGCGTCGCCGTAGATATCGTCATTGTCGCCATCGCCGTCCAGCTGGTCATCGCCAATGCCACCCTCGATGTCGTCATCGCCGTCCCCACCTGCGATGAGGTCATTGCCCGCGTCGCCGTTGATCGTGTCGCGCCCGGCCTGCCCGAGGATGGTGTCGTTGTCTTCGTCTCCGCGCAAAAAGTCATTGTCGGCGCCGCCATCGATCAGGTCGTTCCCGAGGCCACCAAAAATGTCGTCGTCGCCATCGCCCCCAAAGGCGGAATCGTTGCCCGCCAGCGCGGTGATCTGATCGTCGCCGCCAAGGCCAGACAGATTGTCATCGCCATTGGTCGCCACGTGAATGTTGTTGGTCCCGTCCCCGACCCAGGTCGATCCCGACCCGGTGCCCGGCAGGAATATCTCGGTAAAGTTCGCAGCGGTGATCAGCTGGAACGCCGAAGCAAACGTGCCGTTCAGGGTAAAGAACAGATCCGCCGTCGCGTCCTGATCCGTATCGATGGAGAATTCGGTGTTGCCGTTCACGACCGCTGTGGACAGGTCAGAGGCAAAGAAGCTCTCATAGTCGATCCGGATCCGGTCACCGGACACGAAGTCGGTGATCACGTCGCCATCCATCTCCCACGCGCCGCCCCGGAAAAGGTCATTGCCCGTGCCACCGGTCAGCGTGTCGCTGTCACTGCCGCCGTTCAGCGTGTCGACGCCTATGCCTCCGTCAAGAACGTCATTGCCACTTTGCCCGTTCAGAACGTCGTTGTCGGCTTCGCCAAAGAGGTTGTCGTCACCGGATGCGCCGTCCAGCTGGTCATCGCCGTCGCCGCCATAAAGGCTGTCGTCGTCGCCGCCCCCGTAAACGGTGTCATCGCCATCGTCACCGTCGATCGTGTCGTTGCCAGCGTCGCCCTGCAGGTAGTCGTTGTCGTCCCCCCCCGAAATGCTGTCCTGATCGTTGCCGCCGGAAATGTAGTCGTCTTCCGATCCGCCATCGATCGTGTCGTTGCCGTCACCGCCTTCGATGTAATCGAGTCCGCTCTGGCCGAGGAGACTGTCAAAGCCCGCGCCGCCATAAAGCGCGTCTGACGACGCGCCACCATCCAGAGTGTCATTGCCGATGTCGCCATACAAGATGTCGACAGCGCCCTGCCCCAGCAAGCTGTCATTGCCGTCGCCGCCAAAGATCAGGTCGGCGCCGTCGCCGCCATCCAGCGTGTCGTTGCCTCCGTCACCGGATATCACTTCGCCGCCGATGCCACCGGTGACGCTGTCAGCGCCCAGACCGGCCATGATGACATTGGTCGCGAGGTCGCCGGTCAGGGTGTCATCACCCGCATTGCCAAAGATGGTGTCCGCACCACCCCCCGCAACCGAAGCGCCCGCTGTCGTGTCGACAACACGTCCGTTCACGGGTACGCCGCTGCTTCCGATCCCTGCGGAGTCAAAGGCATGGATCCAGGTAGAGCTGCCGTCGGTGAGCGTCAGGAAATCCGCTGCAAACAGGCCTGTCAGTTCGATGGTCGTGTCAACGACGCCGTTCCGGTCGGTGTCAATGTCAAGGAAAGTGTTCCCCGATGCCGTGCTGACCGTGACATGGCTGTCGTCAAAGCGCGCGCCGCTGATATGGATCACATCGCCAGCGGTCGCCGCCGTGGTCACGGCGAAATCCGTGATGAGATCCCCGTCCAGTCCAGAGGCCGTATCGCTAAAGATGTCAGAGCCGGTCCCGCCGGTCAGCGTATCGCTGCCGTCGCCCCCCGACAGGGTGTCGTTTTCTGTACCACCATCGAGGGAGTCGTCGTTGCTGCCGCCGCTCAGATCATCAGCGCCGCCCTGTCCGAGCAGTGTGTCGTTCTCGCCATCCCCTCTCAGGATATCGCCGTCGATGCCGCCCTCGACAAGGTCCGCGCCAGAGCCCCCGGACAGAGTGTCCGCGCCCTCATCACCGTAGAGCGTGTCATCGCCGCTGTCGCCACTCAGGTAGTCCGCCGCATCACCGCCGTGCAGTTCGTCTTCGTCCTGTCCGCCGTAGAGGCTGTCGCCGTTCAGGCCACCAGTCAGCGTGTCGTCGCCGGACCCGCCTTCGATATAGTCGCTGCCGACACCGCCCTGCAGGTCGTCGTGACCCGCATCGCCGTACAGCACGTCATTGCCGTCATTGCCAAGCAGCACGTCGTCGTCCGCGCCGCCGCGCAGCGTGTCATCCCCGGCATTCGAGGTCAGGGAATCCGCGCCCGATCCACCGTCGGCATAGTTCCGCGTGCCCGTGCCCACATCGATGGTGTCATTGCCTGCGCCACCATGGATCGTATCGGCGTCGCCGCCGCCGTCGATGTCATCAGCGCCGTCGTCGCCGACGATATAGTCATCTCCGGTGCCGCCGGTGATCGTATCATCACCAGCCCCCGCATAGATTGAATCGTCGTCCGCGCCACCGTCCAGATCATCCGCCCCCGCCGCACCGATGATCCGGTCATCGCCGTCGCCGCCTGCCAGCGTGTCCGCGCCGAGGGTACCGTCGAGGCTGTCGTCGCCGCTGGTTGCCGTGCCTCCGGGCGTGGCGATGTAGACGATGTCGGTTTCACCATCGCCCGCAAGGGTCGCGAAATACCCGCTGAACAACCCGCTCAGGGTCAGCGTGATGTCGAACCCGGGGGTTTGATCCGTGTTGATTTCAAGCAGCGTGTCGGGCCCGACGACAGTGGTCTGGAACGACGAATCGTACAGGAACACCCCAGAGATGCGGATCACATCATCGGTCGAGAAATCTGTGATCAGGTCACCATCCAGACCATCAGCGGAGTCGCGGAACACGTCAGCGCCGATGCCACCGGTCAGGGTGTCGGCTCCGCCTTCGCCGGACAGGGTGTCGTCATCAGCGCCACCAAGAAGGCTGTCATTGTCAGTGCCGCCTGAAAGCAGGTCGTTGCCGTCACCACCCTCAAGCGTGTCAGCCGCACCAAGACCGATCAGCTGGTCGTCGCCCCCCAAACCTTCGATGCTGTCAGAACCAGATGTACCCGTAAGATAGTTGTCGGTGCCGTCGCCAATGATGTTAGCCATGATATCCCCACTCTCAACATGTCAATCGCGCCGCATAAACCTGCCGCCCGATCTCGAATTGAAAGATGTCCCCAATGAACGTCCAAATAATCGGCATCAGACTAGCTAAAAAATGTGACAGATGTGAAGTGTCAAAATAGGCTTTTATTAACCACTTCCTCAAAGAGTGTTACGCGAGGTTTATCAACTCCGGCATTGCAGAGTCCGTTTCCTGACACATCAGGATTGTTTACAATCATAAAAACGGAAGCACGTCCGGATTGAGCCGGGCCCCAAGCCGTGTCCCCTGTTCCGGACGGGCATGGCCCGGGCAATCGGCATCAAGGCACCTCGGAGCCGCATGGTCGACGACCTCTGCCCACCCCTCTGGATGAACCTCAAACAGGTGCGTTTGCTGAACGGTGAAGGACCACCGCAGACCCAAAGGATCCGGCAGTCGCGTCCCGACAGATAGAGAGGTCAATGGGCTGGCCAAAACCCGCTTTGTGCCGTTGAAAGCAACACCCAGCCGTGCCCGCCCAGATTAAGGCTCTAGGTCGGTGCAGGGGGGCGCCCTTGCCAGTGTTCGCCAAGAGCAACGATGCAGGACGTTCCGTTTGCATAGGTCTGCACGACAATCCAGTCGCCGTTTTTGCGCTCGACCCAGACCTCAAGCATGGTGTCCGGGTCCCGCAGCCCCCTGCCATGCCGCTCTGCTCCCAAGACATGGGTCAGCGTCTGCATCATGCGGGCGCTGTCATCGCATTTGAGGTCGGGCATGCGCGCCTGCGACACTGCAGGCAGCGACAAGCAGAGGGTGAAGACGAGTGTAAAGAGCCTGTACATCAAACCAATATACGCCCCTCTCGGCCAATTGTAACGCTTTTATGACAACTCTCAGGAACTGCAAGAGCGCGCTTTACCCGCGCATAATATATTGTTTTGTATATGAAATATTCCCTGATAACTCCGCCCGGGTCGTTTTTCAGCTGTCACATATTCCTTCGAAATTTGTAATATTTCTGTTACATTTCCTTTGCAAATCGACCGCCCCGCCTGTCCGTGCGGCACCAAAGCGCGGTTGCCGCAAGCAGAAAATCGTTGAGCCGACCAAGCGCCCCACCCCTAAACCGACCAGCATCCCCGTCGCCAAACCGGCCGCGATCAGGCTGATTGGCTGGTCAAGGGCGCGTAAATCCAACCTGCCTTGCATGGCAAAACGCCAGCGCGCGGCCACTGAGGCACGGGTCATCGACGGCGGGCTTTGCTGCGAGCAAACCCTCCGCGACCTACCCGAAAACGTGCAGGGTCTACGGCACCGCCCCCCCTGCCCCGCAGCACGACAATCCACGCTGTTTTCTCTCGCAATCGGAGACGGACGTCTTGCGGACAAGCCGGAGCTGTGCCTCAGTTGCCTTGACCCGAAAGATGGGGCACCGGAGAGCCGACCCCTGCCCCATTCTGTCCCAGCCCCTCACCTGAAGAGCAAAGTGACCCAATGCCAGCGCCTGACACCCAATGCCCGTAAGTGTGCCTCATGACGTTTTGCGCAGCTTTGCGGCCGAGTGCTATCGGGCCATGGGGGTGGCGCCGGATGCCTCTGACCTCATCGCGGACAGCCTTGTCCAGGCCGATCTCTGGGGCCACCAGTCCCATGGCGTCATGCGCCTGTTCTGGTATGGCGCGCGGATCCGGTCCGGCGCGATGCAACCCAACGTGGCCCCGGTCATCGACGGTGGGCTTGGCGCACTTGCGACCATGGACGGGCAAGGTGGGCCCGGACAGGTGGTGGCCAAGGCGGCGATGTCACATGCGGTGGACCTGTCGCGGCAGCACGGCCTTGGCGCGGTGACGGTCCGCAATTCCGGCCATTTTGGCACCGCCATGTATTTCACGAAACAGGCGGCAGAGGCCGGTTGCATCGGCTTTCTTTCGACCAATGCCAGCCCCGCGATGGCGCCCTGGGGCGGCCTCGAAAAGCGTGTTGGCAACAACCCCTGGTCCTGGGCCGCGCCAGCGGGACGACATCCGACGATGATGCTGGACATCGCCAACACCGCCGTCGCCCGCGGCAAACTGTATCTGGCGCGGCAACGGGGCGAGCCCATTCCCGACACTTGGGCAATGGACGCGGAGGGCAACGCCACGACGGATCCCGCTCTTGGCATCGCCGGGACCATCCTGCCCATGGCCGGGCACAAGGGTTATGCCGTCTCGACGTTGATGGATGTGCTGTCAGGCGTGCTCTCGGGCAGCCGGTTCGGTCAATCCGTCGTTGGCCCCTACGAGCCGACCGGTGAAAGCGGCGTCGGCCATCTGGCGATTGCGATAGATATCAACGCGGCACGGGGGCTTGAAGCCTTCGAGGCGGATATGGAAACGCTGATCGCGGAACTGAAATCCTCGCCGCGCCGCCCTGATGTCGCAGAGGTGTTCTACCCCGGCGAAAAAGAGGCCATCTCTGATCTGCTGTGTCGTGAAACGGGCATCGCCTTGCCGGACGCCACGGCGCAGGAGCTTCGCGATGACGCCGCCGGGATCGGGGTCGTGGCACCGTTCTGATGGGCCACCCGACTGGGGCCCGCTGCCCCGTCGCCCGTCACGGGACGATGCGCGCGCCTCACCCGTCGAGGGTCAGGGTCACGCGGTCTCCGGCGAACCACGTGCGACCATACTCCACCGGCATGCCCGCCTCATCCACGTTCACACCCGAGGACCTCAGAAGCGGGTCGCCTTCTGTCAGTTGCAGGTGCAGCGCCTGCGTGGCCGTGGCCCGGGTCGCTGTCAGCCGCGTGGAGGCGCGGGTGTAATCGGTGACACCGACCTCCAGCAGCGCCTCCGTGACGCTGGGGGTCTTTTCCAGCGCAGCCGTGATCCCGGCCAGCCGCGAGAGGGGAAAGAGGCTTTCGAACACCGCGATGGGCTGGCCGTCAGACAAGGACAACCCATGGTAGGCGCAAACCGGATCACCGGCCGCCACGTGCAACGCCCCCGCCTCCCCCCCGGTCGCGGCGCGCTCCTCCACATGCAGCACGCGCTTTTCGGGTCTGCGCCCCGCTGCGATGAGGTTTTCGTGGAACCTGACGCGCGTGCCGATCGGGT
>JBELMB010000012.1:0-7782 GCA_042088665.1 Sagittula sp. | reverse complement strand
TTGCCGCCACGAAGGCGCCCGCGCCGCGCCGCGTGCGGATCAGCCCCTCCTCCACGAGCGCAGAGATGCCATGGCGCACCGTGTGGCGGTTCACGCCAAAACGCTCCGCCAGAGCGGTCTCCGTCGGAAGCTTGTCGCCGGGAACGTAGCGGCCCTCGGTCAGGTCGCTGCGCAAGGCATCGGCGATGGCCTTCCAGATGGGTGTTTTGCGGGTCCAGTCACGCAAGTTTCACAATTCTCCCCTGTCTTTGCAGACCACTTATGGTAATATGTGTCTAGTTGTATAGAATATGAAAAAGTTGTCGAGATGGAAAACACCGCCGACCCACACGCGCCCCGCAAGGCCTGGATGAGCGCGCTCGCCAAGGCACCGGAAGGCCGGGTTCCCGCACTTCTGGATGCCACCATGGCGCGGCCTGCGTTCACGTGGCTGCGCGCGCCGGAGATCGGCACCACCATGGTGCGGGGCCGTGCTGGCGCGACCGGCGCGCCGTTCAACCTGGGCGAAATGACCGTCACCAGATGCGCCCTGACGCTGGACACCGGCGAAGTGGGTCACGCCTATATTCAGGGGCGGCGCAAGCCGGATGCCGAAGCCGCAGCGCTGGTCGATGCGCTGATGCAGACGGGCGCGGCGCAGACGTTGCGCGCGGCAGTGCTTGACCCTTTGGAAGCAGAAATCACCGCCGCCAAAGCCGCCCGGGCCGCCAAGGCCGCGGCCACGAAAGTCGACTTTTTCACCATGGCCCGAGGAGAGGATTGATGCAGGCACAGACCCTCTCCGGCGGCTTTGCCGAACCGGCCATCCAGTCGGCACATGCCTTTCGCAACGTGATGGAGGCCATGGCGCGCCCCGGCACGATCCACGACATCGCCGGGGCCGAACCGCCTGCGCCCCTGTCCCCTGCCGCGGGGGCCTTGCTGCTGACGCTCTGCGACACCGACACGCCGGTCTATCTGGCGGGCGACGCGGATTGCGAGGCGGTCCGCGCATGGCTGGCCTTTCACACCGGCGCCCCTTTGACCGGCGCGCCGCGCTGCATGTTCGCACTGGGCACATGGGATGCTCTGGCACCGCTCTCGGCCTATCCCGTCGGCACGTCCGAATATCCGGATCGCTCCGCCACGCTGATCGTGGACTGTCCGGATCTCACCGCGACGGGGGCCACGCTCACCGGTCCCGGCATCCGTGACACGGCGGCGCTGTCGCTGCCCGAGGTCCAGGCCTTTCAATCGAACCGGGCGCTTTTTCCCTTGGGGCTCGACTTCATCCTGACCAGCGGGAGCCGTCTGGCGGCCCTGCCCCGGTCAACCAATGTCAGCCTGACGGAGGCGCTCTGACATGTATGTAGCAGTCAAAGGCGGAGAGCGGGCGATAGAAAACGCCCATGCCTGGCTCGCCGAAGAGCGTCGCGGCGACACGGACATCCCCGAATTGAGCGTCGCGCAGATCCGCAGCCAGATGAGCCTCGCCGTGAACCGCGTCATGGCCGAGGGGTCGCTGTATGATCCGGATCTCGCAGCTCTGGCGATCAAGCAGGCGCGGGGCGACCTGATCGAGGCGATCTTTCTCATTCGCGCCTACCGCACGACGCTGCCGCGCTTTGGCGCGTCCGACCCGGTGGACACCGGGGCGATGGCCTGTGACCGGCGCATCTCGGCCACCTTCAAGGACCTGCCGGGCGGGCAGGTTCTGGGGCCGACCTTCGACTACACACACCGGTTGCTGGATTTCAAACTGGCCGCCGATGGCGAGGTGCCGGACGCACCGGAGCGCGCGGCCGAGCCCGGCGATGTGCCGCATGTGACGGAATTCCTGAACCGTGAGGGTCTGATCGAAGAGGCGCCGCATGACGACACCGCGCCGCCGGACCTGACACGCGAACCGCTGGAGATGCCCGCGGACCGCGCCCTGCGCCTGCAGGCCCTGACGCGGTCGGACGAAGGGTTCACCCTTGGCCTCGCCTATTCCACGCAGCGGGGCTACGCGCGCAACCACGCTTTCGTGGGTGAATTGCGGATCGGCTCTGTTCCGGTCGAGATGGAGATCCCCGAACTGGGCTTTGCCATCGAGATCGGCGAAGTGGTCCTGACCGAATGCGAAACCGTGAACCAGTTCAAGGGATCAAAAACCGAGCCACCGCAGTTCACCCGCGGCTACGGGCTGGTGTTTGGCCAGACAGAGCGCAAGGCCATCTCGATGGCGCTGGTCGACCGGGCGTTGCGTTGGGAAGAACTGGGCGAGGATTTCGTCGGCGCCCCGGCGCAGGATGCAGAATTCGTCCTGTATCACGCGGATAACATCCAGGCGACGGGCTTTCTTGAACACATCAAGTTGCCCCACTACGTGGATTTCCAATCCGAATTGGAACTGGTTCGCAAACTGCGCCGTGAGGCTCGTCCGGAGTCAGTGCAGGAGGCGGCCGAATGACCCGGCTTTCAGCCCTGGCGCCGCTTCATCGGCAGATCAAAGATGCCGGTCTTGCGATGGGTGTCGCAGAACCAGCCGTCCGGGCCGCAGATGTCATCGGGCAGCACCCGCTCCAGCATCGGCAGCGCCCGAAACAGGATCTGTTCCAGAACCATCCACGCCGCGAGCGCGATGACGACAGCGCCCGCAATACTTGCCAGAATACTTACCAGTCCCATGCTTTTTCGTCCCCCGGGCAGATCGATTCTCAGGTCGGTTCTCAGGTCGACCCTCGTGCGGGTACTGAACACGAAAGTGAGACAGTCCTGTGACAGTGTCTTCTGAATACAATTTCGCCTATCTCGATGAGCAGACAAAGCGGATGATCCGCCGCGCGATCCTCAAGGGGCTGGCCATTCCGGGCTACCAGGTGCCTTTTGCCAGCCGCGAGATGCCCATGCCCTATGGCTGGGGCACCGGGGGCGTACAGGTCTCTGCTGCCGTCCTGACACCGGACGACACGTTCAAGGTCATCGATCAGGGCGCCGATGACACGACGAATGCCGTTTCGATCCGGACCTTTTTCGAACGCACCGCCGGCGTGGACACGACCACCGTGACATCTGAGGCCAGCGTCATCCAGACCCGCCACCGCATCCCCGAAGAGGCGCTGGCCGAGGGTCAGATCCTTGTCTACCAGGTCCCGATCCCGGAACCATTGCGATTTCTGGAGCCGCGCGAAAGCGAGACTCGCAAGATGCACAGCCTCGAGGAATACGGGCTGATGCATGTGAAGCTCTACGAAGACATCAGCCGTCACGGCCATATCGCAACCTCTTATGCCTATCCGGTGCGGGTAGAGGGGCGCTATGTGATGGACCCCTCGCCCATCCCCAAGTTCGACAATCCGAAACTGGGGGTTATGGCGGCCATCCAATTGTTTGGCGCGGGGCGTGAACAGCGGATCTATGCGCTGCCACCCTATACCCAAGTGGTCAGTCTCGATTTCGAGGACCATCCGTTTGAGGCGTCCAAGGCTGACCATCCCTGCGGGATGTGTGGCTCCTCGGACAGCTATCTTGACGAAGTGATCATCGATGACGCCGGCGGGCGGATGTTTGTCTGCTCCGACACGGATTACTGCGAGGCGCGGCAGGCGGCGGGCCATTTCGGCAAGGACAATGGCGGAAAGGACGCGGCATGACCGAAAGGGTGCTCTTTCTGACCCACGCGGATGTTGTCATAGATCCCGATGTCGCGGTTGCCGACTGGACGCTGAATGAGACCGGCCGCGCGCGTCACAGCGCCTTTGCGGCGGATGACGCCGTTGCCGATGTCGCCACGATCTTTTGCAGCGCAGAACGCAAGGCCAAGGATGGCGCAGAGATCGCGGCGGCCCCCCTTGGCGTGACACCGCGTGTCCGGCCCGAGTTGGGTGAAAACGACCGAACCGCGACCGGCTATCTGCCCCGAACGGAATTCGAAGCGGTTGCAGACCTCTTCTTTGCCGAGCCCGACACAAGCGTCAGAGGCTGGGAGACCGCCGCAGCAGCGCAACAGCGCATTGTGCAAGCCGTGCGCGGTGCACTGGCCGAGGATCGCCCGCAGGGTGACGTGCTGTTTGTCGGCCATGGTGCCACGGCTGCATTGCTGCGTTGCCATCTTTTGGACTGCCCGATCACGCGCGATGAGGATCAACCCGGAAACGGCGGATGCTGGTATGCCTTCGATCCCGGCATGCAAAGCCCCCCAAGCGCATGGAGTGTCATATGACCCCGCTTCTTTCGGTCCGAAACATCACCAAACACTACGGCCCGCATATTGGCTGCGAAGATGTGTCCTTTGATCTTTATCCCGGTGAAGTCATGGGGATCGTCGGCGAAAGCGGATCCGGCAAGTCGACCCTGCTGAACTGCATGGCCGGGCATCTGCCCCCGGACGCGGGCGAAGTGGTCTTTGACACGCGCATCCATGGCCCCCGCGACACGGTCACCATGTCCGAACCGGAACGGCGGATGCTGGGCCGGACCGACTGGGCCTTTGTGCACCAGCATGCGCGCGACGGGCTGCGCATGGGCGTGTCCGCCGGTGGCAACGTGGGCGAGCGGCTGATGGCCGTGGGCGCGCGCCACTATGGCGACATCCGCGGCAAGGCCACCGACTGGCTCCAGCGGGTAGAGATCGACGCCGCCCGTGTCGATGACCGGCCCACGACCTTTTCCGGTGGCATGCAGCAGCGGCTTCAGATCGCGCGGAACCTCGTCACCGGACCGCGGCTGGTGTTCATGGACGAGCCAACCGGGGGGCTGGACGTCTCGGTCCAGGCACGGTTGCTGGACCTGTTGCGCGGGCTGGTGCGCGACATGGGTCTGTCCGCGATCATCGTGACGCATGATCTTGCCGTGGTGCGGCTTTTGGCGGACCGGTTGATGGTGATGAAATCCGGTCATGTGGTCGAGGCGGGTCTGACCGACCAGGTGCTGGACGACCCTCAGCACACCTACAGCCAACTTCTTGTCAGCTCCGTTTTGCAGGTGTGAACCATGATCGCGCTTAACAACGTTTCCAAGACCTTCACGCTGCACAATCAGGGCAGTGCCACGATCGAGGTGCTCAGCAATGTGTCGCTTTCGGTTGCAGCGGGTGAATGCGTCGCGCTGACCGGTGCGTCGGGCGCGGGCAAATCGACCCTGATGCGGATGATCTACGGCAATTACCTGACGCAGACAGGCGAGATCCGCATCGGCGACACCGACCTCGTGCAGGCCGAACCACGCGAGATCATCGCACTGCGCCGCGACGTGCTGGGTTATGTCAGCCAGTTCCTGCGCGTCGTGCCACGGGTGCCGACGCTGGACGTGGTGGCCGAGCCATTGCGCGCAGTGGGCGTCAGTGCGGATGACGCGCAGGCCCGGGCACAGGCGCTCTTGCGCAAGCTCAATATCCCCGAACGGCTCTGGTCGCTGTCGCCGACCACCTTTTCGGGGGGCGAACAACAGCGCGTGAACATTGCCCGCGGCTTTGCCCATACCTACCCGGCGATGCTGCTGGACGAACCCACCGCCAGCCTCGACGCGGCCAACCGGGCCGTGGTGCTGTCGCTCATCGAAGAGGCCAAGGCGCGCGGCGTTGCCATCATCGGCATCTTTCACGACGAAACCGCCCGCGCACAGGTCTGCGACCGCGAGATCGATGTCAGCCGGTTCACCCCGGGCTTGGCTGCATGACGTCCGGGCGTCTCATCGCGGTGGTCGGCCCATCCGGTGTCGGAAAGGACAGCGTGATGGCGGGCATTCACGGTGCGATGCCGGCAATGCACAAGGTGCGCCGGGTCATCACCCGCGCGCCGGGCCTTGGTGGCGAGGACTATGATGCCGTGTCCGTGCCGGAGTTCGAGACACTGGTCAGGGACGGTGCCTTTTGCCTGCATTGGGGCGCACACGGGCTGTTTTACGGCATTCCGATCACGGTAAAATTCCAGCTGAACCGGGGCACTGACTGTCTGGTCAACTTCTCCCGCAAGGCCTTGGCGGAGGCCGCCGGGATCTTTCCACGGTTTCAGGTTCTGAACATCACCGCCAGCCCGGAAACGCTTGCACGGCGATTGGCGGGACGGGGTCGTGAAACCGAAAGCGAGATCGCCAAGCGCCTCGCACAGGCCGAAAAGCCCCTGCCCGAAGGGCTTGACGTGATCCATCTGGCCAATGACGGCGCGCTTGACCAAACCATTGTCCGCGCCGTCGCGCTGCTTCAGGTGGCGAGGCCAAGGCCGTGACATCAGACGGCGCATCCGCGTTCCTGATGGCAGCACATGGCGGCACATGGCGGCCCCGGCAGGCCGATGGCTCACAAGACGGCCGCGCCGCCGACTGTCATCTTACTGTCATGCAAACCGGGCAGACCCGGTTGGCGTTCAGCGCAGATTCCCGCGGTCGCCAAGCAAGGCCCCGCCAGACCCGGCCGCAGACCTTTCGGGCAGTCCCGGGCAAACCGCAAATCGAGAGTATGACATGAATTCCCCTATTTCCGCGTCCTCCCTCGCAACGGCTCGTGATGACGACATGTCTGGCAATCTTTGCCTCGCCAATGCCCGGCTGGTGCTGCCCGACCAGACCCTCACAGGCGCGGTGACCATCGAAAACGGCGTGATCACCGATATCGCCGAAGGGGACCAGGTGCCAACTGGCGCGGTGAATTGCGCGCAGGATTTTGTCTTGCCCGGCCTCGTGGAGCTGCACACCGACAACGTCGAACGCCACATCGAGCCCCGCCCAGAGGTCGACTGGCCGCACCTGCCCGCTCTTCTCGCCCATGATGCAGAGCTGGCCTCGACAGGGATCACAACCGTCTTCGACGCCATGCGGGTCGGATCCACCAGCAAGGGCAAGGGGCGCTACGTCAACTATGCCCGCAAGCTGGCGGATGAGTTGCTGGCAGCACGGGCAGACGGCGTGTTCAAGATCAGCCATTTCCTGCACCTGCGCGCCGAGATCTGTTCGGAAACCCTGCTCGAAGAGCTTGCCGCTTTCGGGCCCGAAGACAGGGTCGGCATCGTCAGCCTGATGGATCACACGCCGGGCCAGCGGCAATTCCGCAGCCTTGCGTCTCTGAAAACCTACGTGACCAAGAAACGCGGCATGACCGACGCGGAATTCGCCGATCATGTCGAGAATCTCAAAAGCCTGCAAAAACGCTTTGGCGCGCTGCACGAGACCGGCGCCGTGGCCGAGGCAGGGCGCTTTGGCGCGGTTCTGGCGAGCCATGACGACACCACCGAGGCGCATGTCGCAACCTCTGCCCGCAACGGCGTGGGCTTTGCCGAGTTTCCGACCACGGTCGAGGCGGCCGCAGCCTGCCGTGAACATGGGATCGCCGTGATGATGGGGGCGCCCAATCTGATCCGGGGCGGCTCTCACTCGGGCAATGTCGCGGCGCTGGACTTGGCAAAGGCGGACCTGCTGGACATCGTGTCTTCGGACTATGTGCCCTCGGCGCTGCTGCTGGCGGCCTTCCGTCTGGCCGAGACATGGGACGACATGCCCCGCGCCGTCGCCACGGTGACCGCCAACCCGGCGCGCGCGGCGCATCTGACGGATCGTGGCGCGCTGCAGACCGGGCTGCGCGGCGATGTTCTGCGCGTGCGCAAATTCGGTGATACGCCCCTGCTGCGCGGCGTCTGGAGCCTGGGCAACAAGATCGGCTAAACCCTCGGTCGCGCGGTCGTTTGGGGCCCCGCGGAGGCGCAACCCCAGCCTTGTGTCGGGTCCTGAGCGCCTGTGCCCGGCCTCACGGCGCTGGCAACGCCCGTCTGTTCTTGGCACGGATGCGGGCCGCCTTGCGCCAGACAACGGGCTTTGATGAGCCCCGTCTGC
>JBELMB010000150.1:0-12694 GCA_042088665.1 Sagittula sp. | reverse complement strand
GGACACTTATCAACACACTCTAAGCCGCGTCAGAGCAGGCAGACCGGACGCTTACCCCTTAGCCGAATCGCCTGAAAATAAAGGGTGGTAGGGAGAGGGATGCCTGATCTCCTGAGGAACCGGAAACACGGCCAACCATGGCAGTTGCGCAGCCTTCGTCCACGACCTCCTCCGCTCTTTGTTGCCGGGCCAGCATCAACAAGCCCCGCAGGCAAACCACGCCTAGGCCTTGTCGAAATACCCTTCCGCGCAAGCCGTACCGATCAGGTTCACCAGCAACCGACCTGCGGTGATCGCCGAGATCCGGTTCACATCGACCGCTGGCGTCAACTCCACCACATCCATGCCGACCACGCGCCCGCGCCGCACCAGCCCCTGCACCAACCCGCGGGCTTCGGCAAAGGTGATGCCATCAGGCGCGGGCCCCGCCACCGCCGGGGCGCAGGAGGGGTCCAACCCATCCATATCAACCGTGATGTAGTACCGCCCGCCCGCCGGGATGCGCGCCAGGACCGCCTCCACACCCGATGTGTGCAACTCATCCGCCGTGATCAGGTTGGACCCCGCCGCGCGCGCCGCTTCGAAATCCTCCGGTCGGCCAGAGCCCTGCGCCCGCAGACCGATCTGAAAGATCTCCCCGATGTGATCCATCTCGGAGGCGCGGCGGATCGTGCTCGACAACCCTTGCGAGACACCGTTCACGTCCTCGCGCCAATCGAGATGCGCATCCAGCTGAATGAGCGTGATCGGCCCCTGTCCTTCAAAGGCGCGCAAGACCGGGATCGGGATGGAGTGATCCCCCCCCAACACGATCGGCAAGGCCCCGGCGGCGAGGATCTTGCGCACCGCGCCTTCGGTGCGGTGAAAATGCGCCATCAGGTCGTAAGCCTCGGCCAGCACATCGCCGCAATCCACCATCCGGATGTCGCGCCCCATGAACAGCGGCCCGCCAATGTCGAAATCATAGTGGCTGAGCGCCCGTACCACCCGGTCAGAGGCCTCGCGGATCGCACGTGGGGCGTTCACCTGGTCATGGTGGATGAACTGCATGTCGTAGGGCTGGCCAAAGGGCACCCCCAGCACGGCAATGTCAGCTTTCAGCCCATCCAGATCACGGGTGGGCTCGGCGAACAGAAAGGTCTCATGCGCGCGTTTGGGATCCGTCAAGAGGGGGTCACGGGTCATCGGTTACTCCGTCGCTTGTGAAAGGATGGCGGCATCCACGGGCTCACGCCGCACGATGGCCCAGGACGCGCCGGGCTTGCGGCGCCATTCAACACGGTCCCAGCCCGTCCCGGCAGGCTCCCAGATCCACATCGGGGCGGTCAGGTCGCCACGCCAGACATACAACAGCAGCGTCGGCGCCTGCGCAACACGCAGCGCATGCAACCGGTGTGGCGGGGTGATCGAATAGCTGTCCTGCGTCACGTCAAAGGGCGCCGCAGAGAGGCCGTGGCGCAGGGTCAATGCCCCGGCAAGGCAGTGATAGACCTCTTCGGACTGATGCGTGTGCTCCGGGTACACGACCCCCGGCGCAAGCGCAAAGATCCCCGCCGCCAGCCTGTCACTGGCGAAAACACCATAAGTGCCAACCAGTTGCGCCGCCATCATGCCTTCACTAACACCCCGGCCAAAGCTGACGTCCTGAAAGACCGGTGCCCAGTCCAGCAGCGGCGCGACGTTTGCGCAGGCGCGTGCGACCTCACCGCCTTCGGCCGCCAAGGGCACTGTCTCGTCCAGTATCGCCATGGCGGGATGGTCGAGGCGCGGCTTTTGTAGCGTGCCCACAGGCCCGCGGGGCACCTCGGCCAGGTCCTTGGCAAAGCGATGCAGCGCCGGATCGCCGGACGCGCGAAATGCCGCTTCGATCACGTCGAGACAGGCGCGCACGGCCGCGCTGCGGGCGACGGGGGTCACGCGCTGCTTTCGGCGCGGCGGGCAAGGATCAGCTTGCCCGGACGTTCCAGCGCATCCATGTAATTGTGGTCTTCGACCCCCAACAGGGTCCATGCCCTGGCCTCGGACAAGCGATCCAGATGCGCGGCATAGCCTTCGTCCTCGAAAGGTTCCGCATTCATGAACACCGCCAGCGGCGCCCCCGGGGCCGCCATGGCCAACAGGTTTGGCAAGGCCCCCGGCCCAAGGTGACCCACGCCAAAGCTGCCGACCGATATCACGCCGCCATAGGCCCCGTCCGGGACCTGCGAGGGCTGCTCGGCATCCTGCAGGATCAACCGCCGGTACAGCCCCCGCGCCTCGGCCTGCGCGAGCATCCGGGCAGAGATATCGACCCCGTCGATGGCCGCAAACCCAAGCGCTTGCAGTTCCGCCCCAACAAGGCCAGTGCCGCAGCCGACGTCGATCACATCCGCCTCCCGTGAGACGAGGTGCGCAAAAGCCTGCGCCGCGATGCGATGTGCACAATACCCATAGGTGTCCAGCAAGTCCGTCTCATAAGTCGCGGCCCAGGCGTCATAATGCGCCGCCGGGTCGATGGTCACCGCCTTGCCGGTGACCTGCGCCAGCCTGCCCTGCGGTTGCGTCTTGTTACCTGTCATAGCCTGCCCCCTCACAGTGTATGCATCTGGTCGTTCGGTGCCCTCATGGCGCGTCAAACGTCGCTTCGCGGGCGCGCACCGCTGCGCTCAGCGCGCTGTTGAACGGGGTTGCGATGCCCTCCGCCGCCCCCAGAACCGGCACAATACCGTTGATTGCGTCAATCTCGGAACGACGCTTGTTGTGGTGATCCAGCAGCATGGAGGGCCGCGCCTGTGGCATCTGTGTCCCGAACGCCGTCACATAAGCCTCTGCATCGTCAAAGGAAAACCGCACCGCGCGCGCACGCCCGATGGCATGCGCCTCGTGCATGCAGCCAAGCGCCATGGCCCATGAGGCCGGGTCCTCCATCAGCGCGCCGACAGTTCGGTCAAAGACCGTACAAGGCGCGCTGAACGTGACGTTGCACAGGAATTTCTCCCAGATCAGGCGGTCAATGTCGTCATAGCCTTCGACGGTGAACCCCGCCGCCTGCCAAAGCGCCACCTGCGCTGTCACGCGGTCGCTGGGCCCGCCGTCGGGCGCGCCGATGCGGATGCGCTTCATTGCGGCATGCCGAGCATGACCCGGCCCCAGAAGCGAGGCGCCAAAGCCCTCGGCCACGCCGAGCAGAAGCTGCGTTCGCGGCAAATGGGCGGCGGCCGCCTCGATTGCGCCAAGGCCGTTCTGGATCAACAGGACATGCGCCTGCCCCCGCAGCCCCTTGGCCGCCAGCGCCTGCGCCGCCGGGCCGACGCCGCTCACCTTGGTGGCGATCACGTAGAGATCGCAGTCCGGCAAGCGGGCGATATCGGTTGTGGCCTGTACCGGCGCGGTGATGACACCGGTGGGTCCCTCCAGCGTGATGCCCCCCACCTGCAGGGCCGCGACGTGCTCTGCCCAGAGATCGACGGCCCAGACCTCCTGCCCGGCGCGGGAAAACAGCGCCGCATAGACAGAGCCCATGGCCCCGGTTCCGATGATGGCGATCCTCATTCGCACCTCTGCATCTGGTGCCTTGGCAGCAGGATATCGGCGCGCGCGCGCAGCCCGGCATCCGCGGCCTCGGACAGGGTTTCCGGAAAATGCTCGGACAGAAGGCTGCGCACGCGGGTCTGCGCGCGGGCGCGCACGTCCTGCCTGCCTGCCCGGTCCCAATCGTCGATAGAGCCCCGGTCGCCAACAACCGGGTAGAGGAAATCGCGCTTCATGCGGTTGTAGGTGTCCGGGGCGCCAAGGAAATGTCCCTCGCCGAGGATCGCGTCAGCCATGGTCGCGATGTCCAGCGCCTCTGCGGTGACGTCGAGACCGCGCAGCGACTGCCGCGTGGCGCCGATCATATCGTCATCGATCACGTAACTTTCCAGCGCAACGCCAGAGAGGCTGGCCTGCATGCCGGCCGCCTGCGTGACCATATGTGCGCCGCCATGGGCGGCAAGCGCGACGGTCAGCGCCTTCTCATGACCGCTTTGTGCATCGGGCAGCTTGCTGTCGGTGGCGCCCGCGATGCAGGAATTGGGCAGGCGATAAAACCGGCCCATTTGCGCCGCCGCGGCCATGACGATGGCCTGTTCGCCGCCGCCGCCGCTCATGGCGCCGGTGCGCAGATCGGTGATCAAAGGCCGCGGCCCGAAGATCGCCGGACACCGCGGGTTCACCAGCCAGACGAGGATCAACCCGGCCAGCGCCTCTGCCACGGATTGCGCAAGCGCCCCGGCCAGAGACGCGGGGCTGGAGGCCCCCGCCTGTCCGAGGGCATTCAGATGCACCGGAATGCCGCGCCGCGCCGCCTCCCTCAGGACGCCGCAAGCCTCCGGGGCAAAGCGCATCGGCGGCACAACGTGGTTCACGTTCAGCGACAGGATCGGCCGCTCTGTCATCGGAGCCTCGGCAAAAGCCGCGCACAGTTCGGCCACCGGCGCCACATGCGCGCCCAGACTGAGGCTGGTGCTGACATGTTTGAAGGTGCCGGCCAGACAGGCATACGCGGTGTTGAGATCCAGCGCCGCCGGATCCGCCACATCCCGCGCGATCATCGACCGGCTGAAGAAATCGATCTGCGGGCAGGCATCCACGACACGGGCGGCATCATAGAGGTCGCGCAGGGTCGTCGGACGGTAGGCACCGGTGTCGAGGTCGATGATCTCCACCGCGGCGCCGCCACTGCCGAAATGCACATGCGCGCCGGACAGATCCAGCGCAGGCGCGCTGCCGCGCCCATAGAGGCACACGTCCCGACGCGCCTCTTCGACAACCCGGTCCACGAGCGTCCGGGGAAAACGCAACCGACCGGAGGTCAGGCTTTCGCCCCCCGCGGCTTTCACCATCTCGACCACGAAGGGCGGCGCATCTGCCATGCCGATCTCTGACAGCAGCGCGCAGGCGGCCTCGTGAATGCGCCCTGCCTCAGCCTCGGTGAGTGGCGTCAGCAATCCACCCGAGACATTGCCCCCCGGTCCTGCCACCGCGGCAGGCCGGTCGCGGTGACGCCGGTTCGCGCGACGGATGCGTTGTTTTGCTTCGACCACGCGCGCGCCTATCCCAGATCCGCCACGTCCCGATGACAGGCGATCTTGTGCCCGTTCAGCAGGGGGCGAACCGGCGGTTCCTGCGTGTCGCAGGTGCCCTTGATCGCCAGCGGACAGCGCTTGTGAAAGGGGCAGCCCGATGCGCCGATTTCCACCACCGAGCTGGCCGCCAGCTCGGCGCCTTCGGTTGCACGGATCTCTTCCAGCCAGCCCTGCCGCATCTCCGGCACGGAATTCAGCAGGAGCGAGGTATAGGGGTGATGCGGCGGTTCCAGCACTTGCGCGGTGGGACCCTGCTCTGCCACGCGGCCCGCATAAAGCACCACGATCCGGTCCGCAAAGCTGGCCACCGTCGACAGGTCATGGCTGATGAATACGATCGTGACGCCCGTCTCATCCTGCAGCTTTTCCAACAGGTCGATGATCTGCGCGCCCACCACGGTGTCAAGCGCAGAGGTGACTTCGTCGCAGAGCATCACATCCGGCTCCGCCGCAAGCGCGCGGGCAAGGTTCACCCGCTGCTTCTGGCCCCCGGACAGGGCAGAGGGCTTGCGCTGCGCAAACTCGGGGGGCAGTTCGACCTGTCGCAGCAGGTCGGCCACACGTTCGGCCCGTTTGGCGCGCGGCATCCCGAGGTAGAATTCCAGCGGCCGTTCCAGCGACTCGCCGATGGAACGGCGCGGATTGAACGAGACGTCCGGCATCTGCATGACGATCTGCACCCGGCGCAGTTCCTCGCGGGTGCGGTTCTTGACGTCGCTGGGCAGGGACGCGCCATCCAGCAGGATCTCGCCCTTGTAGGCGGGCAAAAGGCCAGAAATCACCCGCGCCAGCGTGGACTTGCCGCAGCCGGATTCGCCGATCACACCGACGGTGGAGCGGCGCGCGATCTCAAGGTCGATGCCGTGCAGGATCTGTATCACGGGCGCGCCGTCCAGCTTGCGCCCATACCCCGCATCGACCTTGTCCACCGCGATCACGGTTTCCTCCTCTGCGCCCAGATCGGCGCCGGTGACCTGCGTGCGCGGCGGCGGGCGCACCGCGGCCATCAGCTTTTTGGTGTAATCCTCGGCAGGGTCGTGCAGGATCTGCTCTGTTGGTCCCAACTCGACGGTTTCCCCGTTGAGCAGCACCATGATCCGGTCCGCGACCTGCGCCACCACGGCGAGATCATGCGTGACATAGATCGCCGCCGCACCGGAGTCGCGGATCGTGTCCTTGAACGCGGATAGCACTTCGACCTGCGTCGTCACATCCAGCGCCGTGGTGGGTTCGTCCAGCACCAGCAGATCCGGTTCCGCGTTCATCGCCATGACCGCCATCAGGCGCTGCAACTGTCCGCCCGACACCTGATGCGGATATTTGCGCACGATGTTCTCGGGATCCGGCAGCTGCATCCGGCGCGCAAGGTCGATCATGCGTGCCTCGGCCTCGGCGCGGGTGCCGATGTTGTGCGACAAGCTCACTTCGGTGATCTGGTCGTCAAGCCGCAGCGAGGCATTGAACGAGGCCGCCGCCGATTGCGCCACATAGGAAATCCGCGCGCCCCGAACGGCGCGCTTTTCCTCCAGCGACATGTCCAGAACGCTCATGCCGTCAAATGTGACGGAGCCGCCAGAGAACCGGCAACCGGGCTTTGCATACCCCATGGAGGCCACGGCAATCGTGGATTTTCCGGCACCGGACTCGCCGATCAGCGCCACGACCTCGCCGCGGTCGACTTCCAGCGAGACACCCTTGACGATGGGGCTATAGGGGCTGTGCGTGTTGCGGCGACCTTCGATCTTCAGGTCCGCGATGGTTAGGAGTGCGCTCACCCGATCAACTCACTTGAAATGTCCCGCTGTGCGCGGGAGAGGTTCCAGTCAACCAACAGATTGTTGGCCAGGGTCACCGAAAAGATGCAGACCGCAGGCAAAAGCGGTGCAAGCGCCACCTTGGGGCCAAAGAACAGCACGTAGTTCAGCGCGGCCATGTTCTCCTTGACCATGGAGCCCCAGTCCGAAAACGGCGGCTGCACACCAAGGCCGAGGAAGGACAGCGACGACAGCAGCAGGATCGAATAGGTGAACCGCAGGCCAAAATCGGTGCTGAGCGGGATGAAGGCGTTCGGCATCACGTCGTTCTTCAGGATCCACCACGTCGATTCCCCGCGGGCGCGGCTGACATCGACAAAATCCATGACCATGATGTTCATCGCCAGCGACCGCGCGATCCGGTAGACCCGCGTCGCCTCGATAAAGCCGATCGTGATCACCAGCAGCGCCAGCGAAGAGCCAAAGGCCGACACGAGGATCAGCGCCAGCATGATCGACGGGAACGACACGAAGGCGTCGTTGATCCGGCTCATCACATCGTCCCAGCGCCCCCCGAGGATGCCCGCGGCAAAGCCCAGCGGCACACCGACCACAAAGGCCAGCAGCGTCGCCGACACCGCGAGCCCCAGCGTCAGGCGCGCGCCGTAAACCAAACGGCTGAACACATCTCGGCCAAGATAGTCAGAGCCCAGCAACATGGTCGGCGTGCTTTCATCGCCGGGTGAGAACGACAGATCCGTCAGGATCCGGCTTTCCTCGTAGGGGGCGATCCATGGGGCAAAGATCACCACGACGGCCCAAAAGACGAGGATGGCCACCGCCAGCCAGCCCAGAAATCCCAGGTCGGGCAAAAGCGGCTTGCGCGGTTCATCGGCAGAGGTGTCGGTCGTGGTCATTTGCCATGCCTCAAACGCGGGTTGGCGAGGATCGAGATGATGTCCGCCAGCAGGTTCAACAGGATGTAGATGGCGCAAAAGAAGATCGCGCAGGCCTGCACGACGGGAATGTCGCGCGACGCCACCCCGTCGACCATCAGCTTGGCAACGCCCGAATAGGAAAAGATCGTCTCGACCACCAGCACCCCGCCAATGATATAGGCAAGGTTCACCGCGATCACGTTGATGATGGGCGCAATGGCATTGGGCAGCGCGTGTTTCAGGATGATCGTGCGGCGCGGCACGCCCTTCAGGATGGCCATCTCGATGGAGGGCTGGCTCAGCACGTTCAGAATGGCAGAGCGCGTCATGCGCATCATCGGGGCCAGCACGGCTGCCGTCAGGGTGATGATCGGCATGGCCAGAACGCGCAGCGTCTCAACCAGCCCCGCATCGCCCGGCAGGCGCGCGATGGCGGGCAGCCAGCGCAGTTGCACCGCGAAGGTCAGCACCAGCAAGGTGGCGATCAGGAACTCCGGTGCAGAGACCAGCGCAATGGACCCGGTGGTCATCGAGCGGTCAAACCAGCCCCCCGGGCGCATCGCCGCGTAAATGCCAAGAAACACCGCCAGCGGCACCGCAATGGCCGCGGCCAGCCCGCCCAGCAGCAGCGTCTTTGGCAAGCGCGGCGCCATCATCTCGGCAACCGGGCGCTGCGAGGCCAGCGACACCCCCAGATCCCCGGTGAAGAGGCCAAAGAGCCATTCGAAATACCGCTCGTACCCCGGTCGGTCGAGGTTCATGGCATTGCGGTAGGCGGCCAGCGTCTCGGGCGTGGCGCCCTGCCCCAGCACGGCCTCGGCCACGTCCCCCGGCAAGATTTCGGTTCCGATGAAGACAATCAACGACACCACGAAAAGTGTCACGAATCCAAGCGCGATGCGCCTTAGAAGCAACCTGACCAGTGCTCCGCCCTTTCCCATTTTGGCTTTGCAGCCTCCCGCGGGCATCACGGCACGGCGGACACCTTTGCGTCAACCGTGTATCCCAGAAAAAATTTTCAACCAATGAGTGTTCGACGTCCGGAGGTAGGCCCGTTTTGCGACCTTGGCGTCCAAGCCGGCCCACCTGACGAACGCCGACAAGACACCGGCCACACTGTGGTGCAGACACCCCGTCAACTCTGGGTCGGACACCTGGTTGGGCGGGGGCCAGACGGGGGCCAGACGGGGAGTCAGACGAAGGACCAAACACCCGCCAAGACACCGATTTGACCCCGTGCCCCGGCGCAGATTGCCCTGCATTTTGCCGACCGGCAGACCGGGTCGGGCTTTGGACCGGTCAACAGAACTGTGGACAAGCGCGGGTGCCTGCCCCTAGGCTGACGGCACAATAAGTCCATAATGGGAGAGCTTTCATGTCGAAACGCGAAGCGGAATTCTGGGCCGCACAATATATGAAACGTCGCATCTCGCGTCGTGAGTTCATGGGCCGCGTTGGCGCCACGGGTCTGACCCTCGCCGCCGCCGGCAGCCTGATCACATCCACCAACAGCGCCTTTGCATCTACCCCACAAAAAGGTGGCCGCCTGCGTCTTGGCTGGTACAACCACTCTGCAAACGACACGCTGAACCCCAACCGCCTGACCACCTCGCTGGATTTCCAGCGCGCCTATCAGACCATGGGCACGCTCGTGCGCTACAACCCCGACCTGTCGCTGTCGCCCGATCTGGCGACCGAATGGTCCCCCAGCGCCGACGGCATGACATGGACCTTTGTGCTGCGCGAAGGTGTGGCGTTCCACAACGGCAAGACGATGACCGCCGATGACGTGGTCTATTCGATCAACCGCCACCGCGGGGACGATTCGGATTCGATCATCAAGGCATGGCTTGAGCCGATCACCGACGTCAAAGCCGATGGCAATACCGTCGTGATCACGCTCTCTGCGCCGAACGGTGACCTGCCCTACTACCTCGGTGACATGCACGCCTGCATCATCCCCGACGGCTTTACGGACTTCAACAATTGCGTCGGCACCGGCCCCTACGAAATCGTCTCCTTTGAGCCGGGCGTGGGCATGCTGGCCAAGCGCAATGCCAACTACTACCGCGACGACATCGCCTTTGTGGACGAGGTCGAGAGCTTTGGCATCTCTGACAACGCCGCGCGGATCAATGCGCTGATCTCTGGCGAAGTGCACTTTGTCACCCGCGTCGACCCCAAGCTGGTGGACCTGATCAACCGCGCGCCGACCGTCGACATGGCCTCGGCCCCCGGTGCCCGTCACATCACCTTCCCGATGATGTCCAATGGCGCGCCCTTCGACAACAACGACATGCGCCTCGCGATCAAATACATGGCAGAGCGGCAGAGCATGGTCGACAACGTGCTCAAGGGCTTTGGCTCGGTTGCGAATGACACACCCATCGGACCGAACGACAAGTACTTCTGCGCCGATATCCCGCAGCGGGAGTTCGACCCGGACAAGGCAAAGTTCCACCTCAAGAAGGCCGGTATGGAAGGCCAGACCGTCACGCTGCACACCTCAGAGGCCGCAGGCGGCCCCCCGGCGCCAGACCTCGCGCTGCACCTTGCGGAAAGCGCCAAGAAGGTCGGTTTCAACATCGACGTCCAGCGCGAGCCCTCGGATGGCTACTGGAGCGCCGTGTGGATGAAGCGCCCGTTCCATATGTCCAACTGGATGCCGCGCCCCACCGCGGACCTGCGGTTCAGCCTTGTGCACCTGCAGGACGCCAAGTGGAACGAAAGCCGCAACGGCTCGCCGGAACTGGATGCGCTGATCATCAAGGCCCGCGGCATGGCCGACGGACCCGAGCGCGCAGAGGTCTACTGCGAGGTCCAGCGGTCCATCCACGACACCGGCGGATCGCTGATCCCGGTCTTTACCAACTGGCTGGACGCCCGCACGTCGAACCTGAACGGCTGGGTGGGCAACCCGATCGGCGAAGGTGACGGCTTCCGCTTGCACGAGACCGCCTGGCTGAGCTGATCGAGACGGCCATGCTCTGGTGCCCAAGTCAGGTTTCAGACAGGGCGTCAGAGATCACGGATTGCAAACGGGGCGCAGAACGCGCCCCGTTTTTCCTTTGGCACTGCCGGTCGTAGGTGTGCAGGGTGTTTGAGGCCCTGCGCATGTTCTGAGTGCCACAGTCTTCGACGCCCGGCCAAGCAGCTCCGCGCCGGGCCACGGCGCAGAAGTGCCGCTTGGCGCAGAGGTCCTGCCCCCGCCACAGCGGGGCCGCAACATCCCCCTTCGGATGACCGGCCTATCCCTTCGCATCATCGCAGATAGCCTTTCTAACACTCTGACTATTAAGGTTAATTACCCGCCGCGGCTCTTCCCTCTGCCCTGTCGATTGCGGCATAGATCTAGGTGACATCCTCGCGGCGACCGGGCCGCGCCGGGGCAAAGGTGGGAGCAGATCATGCGGATAGACGTCCGGCCAGCCATCACGGAACGAGATCGGGACGCGGCCTTCCGGCTGCGCCACCAGATGTATGCACAGGCGCTGGGATACCGGCCCGGAGAAGAACCAGATCGGCACCGGGACAGGTTCGATGCCGCACCCACGTCCCTGACCCTGAATGGCAGCGTGGACGGGCGCGTGCTGGCCACGTTGCGTGTCAGTCGGGATGATGCCCGCCTTGGCCTGCCAACCGACACCAGCTTTGACCACCGCGCCTCCGGGGTCTTTCCAGACGAGGCGCTTGCCTCCCTGAGCCACCTGTGCTGTGGACCGGAGACGCGCGGCCTTGAGGATGTGCTCGATGCGCTGTTGCGGACCGCCTACGAGTGGATCCAGCAACATGGCGGGGACCGCATTCTCGCAGCCTTTTCACCACCGATGCGCGGGTTCATGACGCGCTTCGGCTTTCAGGAGATGACCACAGCGCCCTGCATCGACCGCGTTCTGGGCGTGCCCATGGTGCCAATGACCCGGCTTTTGCCCCATGCCTCGGTTCCGATTGCCCATGGGGGTCCGCAAGGCGCGGCTCCCCATCGCGGGACCGGTCCAATGGGCGATCGCGCGGCTGATCCTCATGCGCAGGCTGCCAAACCGAGGGACGGCGGCATGCTGCTCTTGCTGACGGACGACGGTCGGGTGGTGCAGATGGGCCGACATGGCGCTGATGACTCGCCCGCCAAGGCGCCGATGATCAGCCGCAGACCGGCCATCCACAACGGCACATGGCGCTACATCTGGAGCTGACGGTCCCGAGCCGGCGCAGGGCCCGCGCCTTGTACAATCTGCGCGCCAGCCCTATCCGATGGTGCGAAACCCCTGTGCATCGCAAAGAGCGACCGGCGGGCCCAGCACCTCCGGGATCGGGGTCAGCCCCAGGCCAGGCTCGTCGGACACCGTCATGCGCGCGCCCGTGATCTCTGCGCCACCCGTGGCGGTGCGGGTGGCCACGAGATTGCCGGGATCCCAGACCGCCATCATCACGCGCCCCGGCATCGACGCCGCGAGATGTCCGATGGCCGCGCCCGCGATGTCGGATCCCCCCATGTCCTGAATGTGCAACGGCACATCAAGTGCTGCCAGCGCGTCGCGCACCACCCGCGCCCCGCCAAGACCGCCCAGCCGCGCGATCTTCATGTTGAGGCCACCCAGCACGCCATCGCTCCAGGCGCGCATCAGCACGGAGAGATCCGTCGCCCCTTCGTCCAGAATAAGCACCCGTCCGGTCGCGCGCTGAAAATCGCGACACGCCTCGTAGCTGTGGCACGGCTGCTCAAAGGAAATATCCATGCCCGGGGGCACTTGTTGGGACACGCGCAAGGCCTCGTCCAGACGCCAGCCGCGGTTTGTGTCGACCTTGATCGATTCACCCGCCTTTAACCCCGCATGAAGCGCCTGGATATAGCGCACGTCAGTCGCCACATCACCGCTCATCTTGGCGCAGAATTGCT
>JBELMB010000149.1:0-12881 GCA_042088665.1 Sagittula sp. | reverse complement strand
GTCCATCGTGCCGATGTTCCTGCTGATGGGATATTTCGCGACACTGGGCGGCATGAGCCAGTCGCTGTTCAAGGCAGCGGAAAGCTGGCTGGGCCACCGCAAGGGGGGCGTGGCCATGGCGGCCATCGGCGCCTGCGCAGGTTTTGGCGCGATCTGCGGGTCTTCGCTGGCCACGGCGGCCACGATGAGCCGCGTGGCTCTGCCGGAACTCAAACGCTATGGCTATGACGGCGGGTTTTCCACGGCCACTCTGGCGGCGGGGGGCACGCTGGGCATCCTGATCCCGCCCTCGGTGGTGCTGGTGATCTATGCCATCCTGACCGAGCAGAACATCGCCAAGCTGTTTCTGGCGGCCTTCGTGCCGGGCGTGATCGCGGCGCTGGGCTATATGGCGGCGGTCTCGATCTATGTGCGGGTGAACCCGGGCTCTGCCGGGGTGCGCCCCCGTGTGCCTTATGCACAGCGGATGCGGGCCTTGCTGGACGTCTGGCCGGTGCTGTTGGTGTTCATTGCCGTGGTGGGTGGCATCTACGGAGGGATCTTCACCCCGACCGAAGGCGCGGCCGTTGGCGCGCTGGGCACCGGGCTGATCGCCTTGGTGAACGGCGGGTTGACGCGGCGCACGCTTCTGGACAGCTTTTCTGATACGGCGCGCTCTTCGGCGATGATCTTTTTCATTGTTTTGGGCGCGGCGTTCTACAACGCCTTCCTCGCGCGCACTCGCGTGCCGCAGGAGCTGTCGAACTGGGTGGTGGAACTGGGCATGTCGCCGCTGGCCGTGCTGGCGGTGATCCTTGTGATCTACCTTGTGCTGGGCTGTTTCATGGACAGCCTGTCTATGATCCTTCTGACGATTCCGATCTTCTTTCCGGTGATCACGGCGCTGGATTTCGGCATGAGCGACGAGCATGTGGCGATCTGGTTCGGCATCCTTGTGCTGATCGTGGTGGAGGTCGGGCTGATTACGCCGCCTGTCGGGATGAACCTCTTTGTGATCAATGCGATGGATCCGGAGACGCCGATGGTGAAAACCTATGGCGCGGTGCTCTATTACGTGGCATCGGACCTGGTGCGGGTTGTGCTGTTGGTGGCCTTCCCGGCGATCACCTTGTTCTTGTTGCCCGGCTGAGGGGCGCGGGGTGAACCCCGCGCAACAGGCCGGAACGCCTGCTGGCGCCCGTTGGGGTCGCCCGGCTGACGGAGTGGGGTCCGAGAGGGATCCGGGACGGGAGAAGACGGAATGCAGATAGCGGGACAGGTGGCTCTGGTCACGGGGGGTGCCAGCGGGTTGGGCGCAGCCACAGCGCGGCGATTGGCTGCGGCGGGGGCCCGGGTGGGGATCCTCGACTATGACGCGGCCGGGGCGCAGGCCGTGGCGGCAGAGATCGGTGGGCTGGCCGTGCAGGTCGACGTGGGCGACGCCGAGGCGGTCAACGCTGCTGTCCAGACCGTCAAGTCAGCGCTGGGCGCGCCCCGGATCGCGGTCAGTTGCGCCGGTGTTGGTTTGGCAGCGCGCATGGTGGCACGCGACGGCAGCCTTGGGCTCGACGTTTTTGACAAGACGCTGCGGGTCAACCTGATGGGCACCTATTACGTGATGTCCCATGCGGCGCGGGAGATGGCTGCCCTCGATCCATTGGAGGGGGGCGAACGCGGCGTCATCGTCAACACCGCCTCCGTCGCCTGGCAGGACGGCCAGATCGGCCAGACAGCCTATGCCGCGTCCAAGGGCGCGATTGCCTCCATGTGTCTGCCCGCCGCGCGGGAGATGGCCAAACTGGGCGTCCGGGTCATGGCCATCGCGCCGGGGCTGTTCAACACGCCCATGATGGAGGGCCTGCCAGAAGAAACGACCGCCGGGATTGTCGCCAACATCCCGTTTCCGCAGCGCCTCGGCGACCCGGGGGAGTTTGGCCAGATGGTTTGTCAGATCGTGGAGACGCCGTATCTCAACGGGTCGGTGATCCGGCTGGACGGGGCGGTGCGCCTGCCGCCGCGCTGAGGTGCGCAGAGGTGCGCAGAGGTGCGCTGACACCGGGGGCGAGGTCCTTGGCGGTCAGTGGTTCTCTGACGCATCGCGCACCTGCAAAGTCATCGCGCGAGGCTGATGTTCTGTTGGTGGTCCGTGCTGACCGGTTCTCAAGGCGCGGCTTTAGAGGGCAGGGGCGGCTGTTCCGGTGAAAGAAAGCGAGCGGCACGTTGCTGCGATGGCCTCAAATGCGTGAACAGGGGCGCCGGAAGCATCTATGCGGGCGCTGCGGGCGATGCCCTGGAAAACGCCTTGGACCTGTTCGGGTGAGGTGACGTCGGTGGCCGCCTCGCGGCTTGCCTGGCCCGCGCATCCCGGGCGGTCTTGCGGCGCGCCTCTTGATCCGGGTTGTCCAACAGACACTGCGCGGCACCCTTGGTCACACCTCTCATGGGCTTGGGGTGTGCGAAAAAATGCACCCTTGTGGCAGAATTTCTTGCCAGACTGCTTGATTTTTGCATGATAGCGCATAGGCGGGCCAAAATGGGCATCAGACCCGGCGCCATTGGAAAGACCCGGCCTCGTCCGGGATGGGAGGAACAGATGACCGATCAGCACAATGCGGCTGTCTACTTTGTCGATCGCCACCTCGACGAGGGCCGCGCTGACAAGGTGGCGTTTCGCGAAGCCACCGAAACCGGACGCAGCCTGACCTATGGTGCTCTGGCAACCCGCAGCGATCTTGTGTCCGGGGCGTTTGCCAGATGGGACGTGCGCCCCGAAGAGCGCGTCGCCTGCCTCGTGCTGGACCAGATCGAATACCCGGAGATCTTCTGGGGCGCGCTGAAAGCGCAGGTGGTGCCCATCGCCCTGAACACGCTGCTGACAGCGGAGACCTATGATTTCATCCTGAAGGACAGTCGGGCGGTCGTGCTCTTTGTCTCGGCGCCGCTGCTGGAGGTCGTCCTGCCCGTGGCGCGGGCCAACCCGCACCTGCGCCAGATCGTGGTGATCGGCGGTGAGGCGCCCGAGGGGACCCTGAGTTACGACGCGTTTCTCGAAGGTGCGGTCCCGCGCCCCGCAGCGACTGTGGGCGCGGACGAATGCGCGTTCTGGCTGTATTCGTCGGGGTCGACCGGGCTGCCCAAAGGCGTGCGTCACGTACATGGCGCGTTGCAAGCCACGGCCGACACCTATGGCGCGCAGGTGCTGGGCATCACGGAAACCGATACGGTCTACTCCGTGGCCAAGATCTTTTTCGCCTATGGGCTCGGCAATGCGATGACCTTTCCCATGTCGGTCGGCGCGACGACGCTGCTTTATCCCGGGCGGCCGACGCCCGACGTGGTGGTGGACATCCTCACGACGCAACGCCCCACGGTCTTTTGCGGGGTGCCGACCTTTTATGCCGCGACGCTGGCGCATCTGGAAAAACATGGCGTGCCCGAGGCGGCGATGCGGATCTGCATCTCTGCGGGGGAGGCCTTGCCGGAAGAGATCGGCCTGCGCTGGCGCGCGGCCTGGGGCGTGGACATTCTTGATGGCGTGGGCTCTACCGAGATGCTGCACATCTTTTTGTCCAACCGCAGCGATGACCTTGTCTACGGCACCTCCGGGCTGGCGGTGCCGGGGTATGACCTGCGGTGCGTGAACGAGGATGGGCAGGAGGTCACACCGGGCGAGGTGGGCGAACTCCTTGTGCGCGGTGCTTCTGCCGCGGATGGGTACTGGAACAAGCGGGGCAAGAGCCGCGCGACCTTTGAGGGCGAATGGACCCGGACTGGTGACAAGTATGAGATCACGCCGGAGGGGCGGTTCATCTACTGTGGGCGCACCGATGACATGTTCAAGGTGTCCGGCATCTGGGTGTCCCCCTTCGAGGTGGAACAGGCGCTGGTGGCCTTTCCCGGCGTGCTCGAAGCGGCGGTGGTGCCCAAGCGCGATGCCGACGATCTGGAAAAGCCCAAGGCATTCGTGGTGCTGAAAGAAGGGGCCTCCGAGGCGGAAGTCGTGGAGGGGCTGAAGGGGTTCGTCAAGGAAAAGGTGGGCGTGTGGAAGTACCCACGCTGGGTCGATGTGGTGCCGGATCTGCCGAAGACGGCAACCGGCAAGATCCAGCGCTTCAAATTGCGGGAGGTGGTGTAATGGCCTGGCCAACTGAGATCAGGGCCGGTGGCAAGCGGCTGGAATGTGCCGGTTGGGGGCCCTTGCCGGAGGCCGCGCCGACGCTTGTCTTGCTGCATGAGGGGCTGGGCTGTCTCGCCCTGTGGCGGGATTTCCCGCGCGTGCTGGCAGAGGCGACCGGTTGGGGGGTCTTTGCATGGTCCCGCGCGGGTTACGGGCAATCGGATGCGGCGGATCTGCCGCGCCCGCTGGATTACATGACGCGCGAGGCGGTCGATGTGCTGCCCGATGTGCTCTCCGCGATCGGGTTCCGGCGCGGGGTGCTCATGGGGCATTCCGACGGCGCGACGATTGCGGCGGAATATGCCGGGTCGCTGCGGGATCACCGGGTGCGCGGGCTGGTCCTGATGGCCCCGCATTTCTTTACCGAGGAAAAGGGCCTGGCAGAGATCGCCGCGGCGCGCAGGGCCTTCGAGACCACGGATCTGAAGGCGCGGCTGGGCAAGTATCACGCCGATCCGGAGGCCACCTTTCACGGTTGGAACGCGGCCTGGCTGGACCCGGGACTGGCGGATTGGCACGTGGGCGACGTGATCGACCACTGGCAAGTGCCCTGTCTTGCGATCCAGGGCCAGCAGGACCAATACGGCACACTGGCGCAGATCGCCGAAATCGAACAGCGGGCTTATGCGCCGGTCGAGACGGAGATCCTTGAGGGCTGTCGCCATGCCCCGCATGAGGACCAGCCAGAGGCTGTGCGCGACGCCGTGGCAGCCTTTGTCGCACGGCTGGAACGGATCGAAGCGGCGCATCCGGGGACGCCGGAACCGGATGCCGCGTGATCGTATTGCCGGATCAGGCCTATCTGCCGGGTCTGACGCCGCGTCCGCCAGAGGGCCGCTATGACGCGCTGAAGCAGGTGGACACGCCCCTTCACTGCTCGCTGGCCTGGCGGGCGGGGCTGGTGTTCTTTGCGCATGACTGTTTTTGGGAGGCGCATGAGGTCTGGGAAGCGGTCTGGATGGCCGCGCCAGAGAAGTCACCGGAGAAATGTGCGGTGGCCGGAGCGATCCAACTGGCCAATGCGCGGCTGAAGGCCCGCATGGGGCGCGCCCGGGCCGCGCAACGGCTGGAAGCGCGGGCCGAAGACCTCCTGCAAGAGGCCTGCCGCCGCGCGCCGGAGCTTGTGATGGGGCTTTGTGGGCCGGTGGTGCAGGAAGATATGCAGTATATTGCGCATTTTGGAAATATTTTGCGCCAAGAGGGTATGAAATTGGGTTGATTGTGCATCTTGATGCACTATTCTGCTGAGAAGCGAAGAGGAACGCAGACCATGACGCAGCGCATCGATTTTCAGGTAGATCCCACCGCCTATCGTCACTGGCGGGTGGACTACGATGGTCCGGTTGCCACTTTGTGGATGGATGTGGACGAGGATGGCGGGCTTTTTGACGGCTACCAGCTGAAACTGAATTCTTACGATCTTGGCGTGGATATCGAGCTTTCCGATATCGTGCAGCGCATGCGGTTCGAGCATCCGGAGGTCAAGGTCGTGGTCATGCGATCGGGCAAGGACCGGGTGTTCTGCGCCGGCGCCAACATCCGGATGCTTGGCGGGGCGGCGCACAGCCACAAGGTGAATTTCTGCAAGTTCACCAATGAGACGCGCAACACCTATGAGGCCGCCGAGGTGGACTCCGGTCAGAAATACATCTGTGCCGTGCGCGGGGCCTGCGCCGGTGGCGGCTATGAGTTGGCCCTTGCCTGCAACCACATCATGCTGACCGATGACAGCTCTTCGAACGTGGCACTGCCCGAAGTGCCACTGCTGGCGGTTCTGCCCGGCACCGGAGGGCTGACGCGGGTGACCGACAAGCGCAAGGTGCGCCGGGATCTGGCAGATGTCTTTTGCTCGACCGAAGAGGGGGTGCGCGGCAAGCGCGCCCGCGACTGGCGGTTGGTGGACGAGGTGATTCCGAATTCGAAATTCGATGCGGCGGTGGTCGAGCGGGCACGCAGCTTTGCGGCCACATCGGCCAAGCCTGACGTCACCGGCGGGGTCGCCCTGACGCCGCTGGACCGGGTGTTCCACGAGGATGGCTCTGTCACCTATTCCACCGTCGAAGTGCAGGCCGACCGTGCGGGCCGCACTGTCACGCTGTTGCTCAAGGGGCCGACAGAGCCCGCGCCGGCGGATATGGCTGCCTTCGAGGCGCAGGGCGCGCAGGCCTATATGCTGCGGCTGGCGCGGGAGTTGGACGATGCGATCCTGCACCTGCGCCTGAACGAGCCGGAACTGGGCCTGATGGTCTTCAAGTCGCAAGGCGATCCGGCACTTCTGGCGGCGCATGAGGCGGTGCTGGCTGTGGATCCCGACCATTGGCTGGCGCGCGAGGTGACGCAATACTGGAAGCGCGTGCTCAAACGGGTCGACGTGACCTCCCGGTCGATGGTGGCGCTTGTCGAACACGGCAGTTGTTTCGCGGGCCTTCTGGCAGAACTGCTCTGGGCGGTGGACCGCAGCTACATGATGGAAGACGCCTTCGAGGGCGACAACCGCCCGCTGGCAACGGTCACGCTTTCGGACATGAACTTTGGACAGATGCCCATGGCGAACGGGTTGAGCCGGTTGGAAACGCGTTTTCTCGGCACGCCAGAGATGGTGGAGGAGGCCCGGGGCCAGATTGGAGAGCCGCTGGAGGCCGAAGAGGCGGAGACCGCGGGCCTCGTGACGATGATCCTTGACGACATCGACTGGGAGGACGAGATCCGCATCTTCATTGAGGAGCGTGCCAGCTTCAGCCCCGACGCGATGACCGGGATGGAGGCCAATCTGCGCTTTGCCGGGCCGGAAACGATGGAAACGCGCATCTTTGGCCGTCTGACCGCCTGGCAGAACTGGATCTTCAATCGGCCCAATGCGGTTGGCGCAGAAGGCGCGCTGCAGCGTTATGGCAGCGGCGTGCGCGACAATTACGACATGGAACGGGTGTGACCATCCCGCAGGCATTCAGGCGCGTCCCGCAGCCGGGGTGGCCCCACGCTGGAGCCCGCGCGCATGAGGCTGCATCCGGTAGAGCGGGCGGTTTTGTGCGCCTCGCGTGGTGGGCAGTGCCATGCGCCAAGGAGGATGCTCGATCCAAAGCGCCCGATGCGGCTTGCGAAATCCCATGCGCCCGATACGGCGGGCATCCCCAAAGCGCCCGATACGGCGGGCATCCCCAAAGCGCCCGATACGGCGGGCGACCCCACCACCACCACCCCAAGATCAAGCCCCGTAGCGCGGGGTTGACCCCGCGCCCCAAGGTGCGTTTCTGCGAGGAGAACGAGAGATATGCTCGACCTGATCAACGTCAGCTATGACACCCAGATCCCGAACAATGTGGGCCTGAGCTCCGACAAGAAAGTGCTCAAGGCGCTGGAGAAATGGCACCCCGGTTACATCAACTGGTGGAATGACCTGATCCCGCAAAACTTTCAGGACAGCATGGTCTACCTGCGCACGGCGGTCTCCGTGGATCCCAAAGGCTGGGCAAAGTTCGACTACGTCAAGATGCCGGACTACCGCTGGGGTGTCCTGCTTGCCCCGCAGGTCGACGACCGCACAATCCCCTGCGGGGAACACGCGGGCGAAACCGCCTGGCAGGAAGTGCCGGGTGAATACCGCAACATGGTCAAACGCTTGATCGTGATCCAGGGCGACACAGAGCCGGGTTCGGTCGAGCAGCAGCGCTTTCTCGGACTGACTGCGCCGTCGCTCTACGACATGCGCAACCTCTTTCAGGTCAACGTCGAAGAGGGCCGGCACCTCTGGGCAATGGTCTACCTGCTGTTCAAGTATTTCGGCAAGGACGGGCGCGAAGAGGCCGATGATCTGCTGCGCCGCTCGTCCGGCTCCGAGGAGGCGCCGCGCATGCTTGGGGCCTTCAACGAAGAGACGCCGGATTGGCTGAGCTTTTTCATGTTCACCTATTTCACCGACCGCGATGGCAAGATGCAGCTCGAAAGCCTCGCCCAGTCGGGGTTCGATCCGCTCTCGCGCACCTGTCGTTTCATGCTGACCGAAGAGGCGCACCACATGTTCGTGGGGGAAACCGGTGTCGGGCGCACGATTCAGGCGACCTGCGAAGCGATGAAAAAGGCCGGCATCACCGACCCCTACGACATCAACAAGATCCGCGATCTGGGCGTGATCGACCTGCCCACGATCCAGAAAAAGCTGAACCTGCACTACACGTTGAGCCTGGATCTCTTTGGGTCGGAGGTGTCGACCAATGCGGCCAATGCCTTTAACGCGGGCATCAAGGGGCGCTACATGGAAGGCCGGATCGACGACGATCACCGCCTGTCGGGTGACACCTATTCCGTGCGCATGGTCGAAGACGGTCAGATCGTCACCAAGGACGTGCCCGCGCTGACGGCGATCAACATGCGTCTGCGCGACGACTACGTGCGCGATGCCAGCGGCGGCGTCGGGCGCTGGAACAAGGCGATTGCCAAGATGGGCATCGATTTTGCGCTGAAGCTCCCGCATGAGGCGTTCAACCGGCAGATCGGCGTCTTTTCCGCAATCACGACGGATCCGAACGGCGATATCATCAGCAGTGACACCTGGGAGGCGCAGCGCGACAGCTGGTTGCCGTCAAAGGCGGACGGGGACTTTATCCAGTCGTTGATGAAGCCGTGTTATGAACCGGGCAAATACGCCAGCTGGATTGCGCCTCCGAAAGTTGGGATAGACAACAAGCCCGGCGACTTCGAATATGTGAAGCTGCATATGGCGTGATGCCCGGGCGAGGCCCAAGGGGCGCGGGGTCAACCCCGCGCCACATGATGGAGGGAAAAGATGGAAACGAGACGTGTCCCCGCCCACGCCCCGCGCGTGCAGGAGATGCAGCGCCGGGTGATGGAGGTTGGTCCTTGTCTGGGGTGCACGGATTGCCGGGGGCTCTGCGCGAGCCTGCTTGAGGTGCTGTCCCTGCCGGAGGCGGTCCTGTCCAACGCGCGCTGAGCGCCGGGCCTTGAGCTTGCTGCGCGACATCGGTGATTCCCGGAACGCTGGCCCGCGTCGGCATGCGTTTCGCCATAAAAGCACGCCCCCCCGACGAGACCGGCCCTTGGTGCGCGCCAGAACCTGCGCCAGAACCTGCGCCAGTACTTGCGCCCGCGATACAGCCCCTGTGTCCAGAGCCGATGCACGATTGAAACCGACAACGCCCCCGGCGGTGACGCAACCGCGCTGGATGGGGTGCCTGCAAAGAGGTCCGTCATGACCAAGCCTATCAAACAGCACCTGATTGACCCCGAAATCTGTATCCGCTGTTACACCTGCGAGATGACCTGCCCGATCGGGGCGATCACCCATAACGACGACAATGTGGTGGTCGACCCGGAGATCTGCAACTTCTGCATGGATTGCATCCCGGTCTGCCCGACCGGATCCATCGACGAATGGCGCGTGGTCACCGCCCCCTATTCGCTGGAGGCGCAATTCGACTGGGAAGAACTGCCGGAGCAAGAGGATCTGGGCACCGACGAGGCGCAAACCGGTCTTGAGGCCCTCGACGAGTCCATTGCGCAGATCCTGGCGGAGGCCCATGCCGGAGCCGGGGGCAAGGCGGTGGCACCTGCGACAGCGGCAAAGCCGTCGATCAACTTGTACACGCTGGGCAAGCCCGCGGTGGCGAAAGTCACCGGGAACTACCCGCTGACCGACGACCCGGACCACGACGTGCGCCACATTATCCTCGATTTCGGCAACCAGCCGATGCCGGTGCTTGAGGGCCAGTCCATCGGTGTGCTGCCGCCGGGCGCGGATGCGCAGGGCCAGCCGCACCTGCCACGCCTCTACTCGGTGTCGAGCCCGCGTGACGGGGAGCGGGCGAATTACAACAACCTGTCGCTGACGGTAAAACGCGAGGCGCAGGGCCTGTGTTCGAACCACCTTTGCGATCTGGCGCCGGGCGACGAGGTGCGCGTCACCGGGCCTTTCGGCGCGACCTTCCTGATGCCGGACGATCCCGAAGCGCGTCTCCTGATGATCTGCACCGGCACCGGATCCGCGCCGATGCGCGCCTTCACCATGCGCCGCAGCCGCAGCCAGAGCGCGGCCTCTGAACGGATGGTTCTGTTCTTTGGCGCCCGCACGCCCGAGGCGTTGCCCTATTTCGGTCCGCTCAAGAAGGTGCCGGAGGCGCTGCTGGAGCAACATCTGGTCTACAGCCGCAGCGGTCCGGAAAAGGAATATGTCCAGGACCGCATGCGCGAGGAAGAAGAGACCGTCGCAGACCTGCTGGGGGATCCCCGCACGCATGTCTACATCTGCGGGCTGCGCGGCATGGAAGACGGGGTGGAACGTGCCTTCACCAGCGTCGCCGAAAGCATGGGACAGTCATGGACCGACATGCGGGATGTCATGCGTGGCGAAGGACGCTACCATGTGGAAACCTATTGAGACCGGCACGCCGTTCCCCGCGCGATGCGGCCTGATCCCGCAGGACGGGGGCGGGGACACTGGACAGGGACGGGCGGCGCGCGGGCTGCTGCGACAAACGAAAGACAGGACAGGCCATGGACACCCGCCCCGAGCAGGTATTTGAACATGAAATCCGCGTCACATGGGGGGATTGCGACCCGGCAAAGATCGTCTACACCGGCCGCATCCCGTGGTTCGCGCTGGATGCGATCAACGCATGGTGGGCGGAAAAGCTGGGCGAAGACTGGTACAGGATGGAACTGGACCGCGGCGTGGGAACGCCCTTTGTCAATCTCAACATGGATTTCCGCTCTCCCATCACGCCGCGCCATCCGCTGATCTGCGCGGTCTGGCCGCTGCGTCTTGGCACGACATCGATCACCTTTCGGGTCGATGGCATGCAGGACGGGCAACTGTGTTTCGAGGGGCAATTCATCTGCGTTTTCACCGACGCCAAAGACTTTGTGAAACGTCCAGCACCAGACGACATGCGCGCGGTGGTCGAGGCGGCATTGCCATGAGCGCGGGTGCGGGCCTTTCGCTGTGGCGTCGGGCGCAGGGCGGGCGCGGCTCATGACCGAGCAAGCGCCCACCACATCGTTGACCACGGGGCTCGCGGTCGACGGCGCACCAAATGCGGTTGACGCCTTGCTGGCTCGGGTCGGGGCACGTGTGCGGCAGGCGCGGGATGCGCGGGGCTTGCCGCGCCGGGTCCTGTCCGATCTCTCGGGTGTCAGCCCCCGCCATCTTGCGCAACTGGAAGCGGGCACAGGGAATATCTCTCTGGCGCTGCTTCAGCGCGTGGCGCGGGCGCTGGATGTCCCGCTGGAGCATCTGGTCGGCGCGGACGATCCATGGACCTCTGACGTGGTGCGCGCCGCGGGCCTGTTCCGGGCCGCCAGTCCCGAAGTGCAGGCGCAGGCGCTGGCGCTGCTGGGCGCTGCGGGCCCGGAGGGGGGGCGGGCCCAGCGGATCTGCCTTGTCGGTCTGCGGGGCGCTGGCAAATCCACGCTGGGCCGGATGGCGAGCGCCGCGCTGGACGCCCCTTTTGTCGAGTTGAACGAGGAAGTGGCGCGGCGCGCCGGGATGCCGGTGCCGGAGATCATGGCGCTCTATGGTCCCGAAGGCTATCGCCAACTCGAAGCGGATGCGCTGGAGCAGGTCGTTGCCGGTCATGCGCGGCTGATCCTCGCCGTTGGCGGCGGGATCGTGGCGGAGGCGGCGACCTATACGCGGCTTTTGGCGACCTTCCATTGCATCTGGATCAAGGCCGCGCCAGAGGACCACATGTCCCGCGTGCGCGCACAGGGGGACATGCGGCCCATGGCGGGCCACCCCGAAGCGATGGCGCAGCTCAAGGCGATCCTGCGCGCCCGCGAGGCGCTTTACGCGCGGGCCCATGCGGTGCTGGACACCGCTGGCGCGACAGAGGATCAAAGCCGCAGCGATTTGCTGACGCTGATCGCGGACCAGCGGTTGCTCGCATAGGGGGGGCGGGCGCGCCCGATCTGGCGTGTCAGAGTGACCCCATGGCGCAGGTCACGCTGCGCAAGAAGACCGGCGCGGTCCGGCATACAGGTTGCGCGCAATCCAAGCGCGCAGAACGAAAGGGAAAGACCATGGCGGTCCGATTTGAACGCGAAGGTGCCGTGGCGCTCGTCACGCTGGACGGGCCACCGGTCAATGCGATTGGCCTCGAGATGCGGCAGGGTCTGCAGGCGGTGCTGGACAGGCTTCCGGGCGAGACAGGGCTGGCGCGCGTGATCCTCACCGGGGCAGGGCGGGCCTTTGCGGCCGGGGCCGACGCGCGAGAGTTCGACGCCCCGCCCGTGGCGCCCCACCTCAATGACATCATCGTGGCCATCGAGGCCAGTGACGTGCCATGGGTTGCGGCCATAAACGGAGTTGCGCTGGGGGGCGGTTGCGAACTGGCGCTGGCGTGCCGGTACCGGATCATGGCACCGGATGCACAGATCGGCCTGCCGGAGGTCACTTTGGGCGTGGTTCCGGGCGCTGGCGGCACACAACGTCTGCCCCGGCTCGTCGGCATGGCCCGCGCGGCGGAGATCATCGCCTTTGGCAAACCGCTGCGCGCCGAAAAGGCCGAGGACATCGGCCTGATCGACGGGATTGCCGCAGATCCTGTCCATGTGGCACGGCATCTGGACGAAGGGTCTGTCGCGTTGGCCCCACGCCTTTGTGATCTGCCCGCGCCGCTGTCCGCGCCAGACGCCATCGATGCGGTGCGTGCCCAAGTGCACCGCAAGCTGCCGGGGCAGCAAGCGCCGCTCGAGGCCATCGACCTGATCACCC
>JBELMB010000148.1:0-12883 GCA_042088665.1 Sagittula sp. | reverse complement strand
TGGCCGAACAGGTCGGCATGATCGGCGGTGTGGCGGTGCTGACGCTGGCGACGGTGGTGCAATTTGTCCTGATGGCCGCCGACAAGGGCCGCCCGAATGCGCGTCTTGGCGAGTTCGGCACGGACCTCGGGGTCTGGATGGCCAAGGCGGCGCGGTTCCAGACCGGGGCGTCTGACGTGAAGCCCTGGCCCTGGACGGAACTGGACTGAGGCGCGGGGCCCGCAACAGCGGTGAAACTTGGCGATCGGTGTCATTTGCGCCGCGGCTGTTCGTGTTTGTCGCCGCTGGTTTCCCGTTCAAGAACAAGGGCCTGTCGGTGCGCCCAGCTATGTCAAAGTGTCGGAGGCTGCGGCGGGCCGATCCAACGGTTGGGTGTCCGTTTCAATCAAGGCAGTGCAACGTGGGTCGGGCCTTTGCGGCGGGCCCATAGGGTGGTCCTTGGCTTGCCACGGAAACCACTGCGGCGCGACAATCGCGGATGCTTGCCCTTTTGAAACCCCAAGTCCACGGGCTTTGCCTGCAGTTGCGAAAGATCCGTCTGTTGTTGAAGCGCCCCGGCCCGCCCCTGCCCGATGACCAGGCGCGACCACACATGATCCGAATGCCCACGGACGCGAAGGACATGCCGAAACACCACGGGCAGAGGTGCGCTTTGGATCCTTTGAGCGCCGGATCGGCCAGGCTGGTCGCCGCGCACCGGGACGCATGGCGCGCCCCGGCGCGGGTTGGTCTAGTTCGGGACGGTGTGGACCTCGGAGTACATGATATCGCCGCTGCGTCGCGCGACCGGGATCATGTTCCTTTCCATTGTGAAGGTGTTGTTGGCCGCCCAACGGTGCAGACTTTTGCTTTCGCTGGGCGTGTCAACCGCCCCATCGATTCCCAAAAGCGTAGTCGGGATTCCAACCCGGGCCATGCTGCGCACTACCTCCTTGGAGACATGGGTCATCTGGCTTTTTTCTTCTTTGAAAAAGATGTTTTCCTCGACCACAAATGGCTTGTCCGAGACAACGCGCATTTTGGGGGGGTGTTTCGTATAGGGTTTCCATTTGCCCGAGGTGGCATTGCTTTTCATGTTTCCAAATGGCGGGCGCTGTTTCGTTTTCCAATGCAGGGTCGGCACGGAGCCAAAGATGAATTCCGTCCAGAGCATCCTTTCCACCAGCACTGCCCGCTCTGCGCTATTGTAAACGGCCGGCATATGAGACCACATGAAGTAGTCTGATCGCTGCTCAAGATACCAATCCAGAATCATGGACTCAACTTCCATGATGCGTCTTTGTTCATTTGGATGTCTGCGGTCGATCTTCTTCCAGGTTGAGCTGGTCTCGCGCTTTGCCATGCTTTCGGCTTTGAATTTCAGATCGCGAATGAGCGGATCAAAACAGTCCATCACCTTTTTCTCAAAAGCTTGTTGGAAATCTCCGGCTTTGGCAATTTCGATCAATGCGTTTGTTTCAGGACTGGCCAAGCCGGTGGCCATGGGCGCGCCGGGGCGCAGGCTGTCCCATGCCTTTTGGTTTGAGCTGCGACCAAAGGCTTTGTCCAGATCAGACGCAATCGAAAGCGCGGATTTCCCTTTTTTGACAATAGAGATCTGAACAGGTTTGCGGGCGACCAGAGAGAAGAAGATATTCAAAATCTTGATTGCCGCCTCTGTTTCTTTCTCCTTGTTGGCGGTTTCGAGATTCCTTGCAGCGATCATTTTTGCGCGAGCTATCATATATGCGCTGCCAAGCGATCCAGCAGTTTTTTTCCATGCGTCCCGCATGCCTTCCAGATCCGAAACAATGGATCCCTTGATACACTCCGCGGCAATTGTCATTGATGACTTCACCATCACAAATCCCCTTATGTGTTATTTTTATTGAATGATCCAAGATCGCGCGGCGGGGAATTCGAAACAAGTCCGGTATAACTGACCCAAGGGAACCTGATTTGTGACAGTTTGTGCGGGATGCGCAGGCTGGACATGGACGCAGGCGGTGGGGGCCGTGCATCCTGAACGCTGTGCGCCTGCGCGCTCGGCCGGCCCTCTGGCCAGACGGCGAAGAGATATCGCGGGGGTCAGACGCCGGCGGCGCGGGGCCCGCCTTGTCGCGCGGCAGGGCGGGGCCAGAACAGGCCGCCGTTCTCCCTCAAGCGGTCCTGAAGGTCTTTCGCGCTCATTGGTTTGCCGAAGTGATAGCCCTGAAGGTGGTCGCAGCCCATCTCGCCCGCGATTTCTGCGTGCCGGGCGGTTTCGACGCCTTCGGCCACGATGCGCATCCCGAGGCTCTTGCCGATGCCGATGATCGATTCAACCAGTGCGCGCGCGGCCTTGTCATTCACGATGGGCTGGATGAACTGGCGGTCAATCTTCAGCAGGGCGGGCTTGATCTTCAGCAGACCCTGCACGGAGGCATGACCGGTGCCAAAATCGTCCACCGCGACCGTGACGCCGAGTTCGTCAAGCTCATCGAGCGCCCATCGCATGCTGGCGCCCATGCGCTCAAGGTAGACGGATTCGAGGATTTCGACGGTGAGCCGTTCGGGATCGATCCCGGAACTCTTGATGTCATGGATCAGGTTCGGATCGGCAAGTCGCCCGGCGGAGACATTGATCGCAACACGCGGCAGAAGCACGCCAGCGGTGTCGAGCCTCGACAGTTCTTCGCGCAGGCGGCTGAAGACGATGGCGTCGATCCGGTTGAGGATCCCCATGTCCGCGGCCACGTCGAGGAAGGCGGCGGGCGGCATCAGACCGCGCACCGGATGGGCCCATCGCACAAGCGTTTCCGCGCTGGAGATCCGGCCGGTCGCTGTTTCGACAAGCGGCTGGAAGTAGGGCACGAATTCCTGCCTCTCGCAGGCCACCAGAAGCTCTGTCGCGAGGCGTTTCGTGGCGATCGATTCCGCGTGCATCTGCGCAGTGAAGAAGGACCAGCGCCCGCGGCCACGGGATTTTGCATGGTACAGAGCCGTGTCCGCATCCGCGACGATCTGCTCCGGGCAGGACATCTGCGTGTCGGCGATGGCGACGCCGACGCTGGCGCTGCAACTGATGGTCTTGCCCTCGAAAGCAAAGGGCAGCTGGGTTTCGCGCACGATATCATCCGCGAGGCCGCTGATGTTGAGCGCAGTTTCCCCGAGCCTTTTCAGGATCACGAATTCGTCTCCACCCAGTCGGGCGATCATGTCCCCGGGGCCGCTGAGGCGGCGCAGCGTCCGCGCGACGGAGACCAGCAGCCCGTCCCCGGCGTCATGCCCCAGCGTGTCATTGACCGATTTGAACCGGTCGAGGTCGATGTAGATCACCGCGAATTCCGTCCTGTCCCCGCGCAGGGCAGAGATCCAGGTCTTCAGCTCCACTTCGAAGTGACGGCGGTTGGAGAGGCCGGTCAGGGCGTCCTCGTTGGATTCCCGGGCGACGGTCTTGGCCAGATCGCGCAGGCGCTTGTTCTCGCGTTCGAGGCGCAGGATCTCTTCGGAGTGGTGGGCGACCAGTTGTGCGTCCCGGGTGCCCTGCGCAAAGAGCCGGGTCTGGATTTCGCCCGTGTCCTGCGGTGGGGCGGCGTTGTCCTTTGGGATCTCGAACATGGAGCAAAGCCACCAGCGCGCGCCGGTCTCCGGGTCCGACAGCGGCGTCCAGGTCATCCGGATGTCGATGGCCGTGCCGTCCTTGCGGTTTGTCGTGGTGCGGAGCGTAAAATGCTCCCATTTCATGAGCTTGTCGATGATCAGCAGATGCGCGCCCTGCGTCGTGTCCGGGCCGATCAGGATGGTGCCGCGCTGGCCGATGGCGTCTTGCGCGCTGTAGCCGGTGATCCGCGAAAAGGCGCGGTTGCACCAATGCAGCACCAGACTTGCGCCGTCCTCGTCACTGGCCAGACCAAGGGCCAGCCCTTCGGAGCATTTCGAGGGAACCTGTTCCAGTATCTGTGTTGGGACCATAGCGTGTGGCTCGTGACGTTTCAGGCATGACCTTGGGTCTGTGCCGTTTACGCTACGCTTAATATGGTCGCATCCAGAAGACTGTTTTTTGGGTCAATTGTAGCATAGACCAGAGCGGTGCACATTCAGGGTTGCGTCATCCATTTTCAGATCTGCGCAGGCGTGTATTTCAGCCCATTTTGACCAATGTCAGCCCGAGATCTGCCGCCACCGGCCCGCGTGCCGCCAAACCAAAGGCGCGCCCGATGCCGGACGCGCCGCTGGCAAATGCCAAGGCCAAAAACGGGCGAAAGGCGCGGGACTTAGTCCTCCATCGCCTCCAGCTCATCGATGAAGCCTTCGATCATCGACAAACCCTTGTCCCAGAACCTCGGATCGGAGGCATCAAGACCAAAGGGCGCCAGCAGCTCCTTGTGGTGCTTGGATCCCCCGGCCTTGAGCATGTCGAAATACTTGTCCTGAAAGCCCTGCGGCTGTTCCTGGTAGGCGGCGTAAAGCGCGTTCACCAGCCCGTCCCCAAAGGCATAGGCATAGACATAAAAGGGCGAATGCACGAAATGCGGGATATAGGCCCAGAAGCAGTCATACCCCTCCATGAAATCGAAGGCCGGCCCGAGGCTCTCGCCCTGAACGCTCATCCACAGGGCGCCGATGTCGTCCGGCGTCAACTCGCCGGCGCGGCGGGCGTCGTGCAGTTTGCATTCGAAATCGTAAAAGGCGATCTGGCGGACGACCGTGTTGATCATGTCCTCGACCTTGCCCGCCAGCAGCACCTTGCGCTCTGCCTTGTCCTTGGCGCCGTCCAGCAGCGCCTGAAAGGTCAGCATCTCGCCAAACACAGAGGCCGTCTCTGCCAGCGTCAGCGGCGTCGAGGCGAGGATTTCACCCTGACCGGCCGCCAGCACCTGGTGCACGCCATGGCCCAGCTCATGGGCGAGGGTCATCACATCGCGCGGCTTGCCCAGATAGTTCAAGAGCACATAGGGATGCACCTCTGTCACCGTCGGATGCGCAAAGGCGCCGGGGGCCTTGCCCGGCTTCACTTCGGCATCGATCCAGCCCTTCTCGAAGAATGGCAGCGCGATCTCGCCCATGCGCGGATCAAAGGCGGAATAGGCGTCCATGACCATGCCGCGCGCTTCGTCCCAGCCGATGATGCGCTCGCTCTCCATGGGGAGGGGGGCGTTGCGGTCCCAGACCTGCATCCGGTCCAGACCCAGCCACTTGCGCTTGAGCTCATAGTAGCGGTGTGACAGGCGCGGATAGGCCTCGACGACAGCATTGCGCAGCGCCTCGACGACCTCCGGTTCCACGTCATTGGACAGGTGGCGCCCGGTCTGCGGCGTCGGCATGCCGCGCCAGCGCTCCATGATCTCCTTTTCCTTGGTCTGGGTGTTGTGCACCCGCGCAAAGGTTTTCACGTTTGCGCCCAGCACCTTGGCCAATTCATGCGCGGCGGCCTCGCGCTTGACCCGGTCCTGGTCGGTGAGGAAATTCAGCGTCGCCTCGATGTTGAGCGTCTCGCCCCCGATCTCAAAGGTCAGCCCGGCAATGGTCTCGTCAAACAGCCGCTCCCAGGCGTCACCAACGACGCCCAGATCATGCAGGAACTTCTCCATCTCGTCAGAGAGCTGGTAGGGCTTCATCGCGCGCAGACGCCGCAGCGCCGGGGCATAGCGCGCCAGCGCCGGGTCAGAATTCACAACCGCATTGAGCACCTGATCGTCGATCCGGTTGATCTCCAGCGAAAAGAACACCAGCGGCGTGGAATAGATCGTCAGCTTTTCCTGGCAATCGGACAGGAACTTGGCGCGCTCCGCGTCGGTGGTCATCTGGTAGTACCGCAGACCGGCGTAGGACATGATCCGCCCGGACACGGCGTCGATCTTTTCCTGCCGCTGGATCGCGGTCAACAGGCCCTGCGCATCAAGCTCCGCCAGCTTGCCCTCGTAATCTGCGGCAAAGCTGCTGCAGGCCTCTTCCAGCCAGTCGAGGTCGCGCTGCAATTCGGGCGCGTCGGGCGAGGCATAAAGGTCGCTCAGGTCCCATTCCGGCAGCGGGCCAAGGGCGTCCCCCGCGCCTCCCGCGGCATTGGCGTCAAAAAGCGGGGTGGGCTGGGTCAGCGGGGCGCGCATCCAAGCGGTCATCGGGATCTCCTGTCAGGGCGGGGGCCGCGCGGCCCCGGATCGAGTTGACAGGTAAGCCCGCCGCACAGGGGGGCGCAAGGGGCGGATGACAATTCTTGGCCCCGCCGCGACCTGATCCGTGGTCCGGGCAGGGTCCGGACAAGCGCCTGAACAGGTGAACCAGCACCGGTGCCACCCAGGGCAGATCCCCCGACCCGGCACTCCCAAACCGGGCCGCGAACCAATCCCAGACCACTTACCACAAACAGGACCTGCTGAACCGGCCAAAAATCCGGCCAGCAATCCGGCCAGCAATCCGGTGAGCAATCCGGCCAGCAATCCGGCCAGAAATCCAGCCTGACCCCTTGGTTTCTCTGTTTTCAAAATACTCCGGGGGAGTCACGAGCTTGCTCGTGACGGGGGCTGGCCCCCATCGCGCCGCATGAGCCCAAAGGCGATCCCGCCAGACCACCCCAACCAACGTCCAGCCAAACAGCATCCGGGTCCACCGGCATCCAGGTCCACTGGCATCCAGATCCACCGGCACCCAGCCCCAATGGGGCCAAGGAAATCGCCCGACGCGCCGTCAGAAAGCCCCGCGCTATTTGACCAGCACTGCGCGGCCACTCTCTACCATGGCGGCGGTGTCCAGCGGCGTGCGGAACCCGGCAGTGACCCGCTCTGCGAGCTCTTCTTCCAGCCGTTTGACCTCTGCGATCTTGGCAATGACCTCGTCGATCCGGGCAAAGGGCACCACGCTCACGCCGTTGATATCCGCCACGATCATGTCCCCGGTGGCCACGTGGCGTCCGCCAACGACCGCCGCGCCGCCCATGATGCCGGGGCCGGTCACTGTGGGAGAGTTGGAATTCAACCCGGTGCACCAGCTGGGCAGACCGGTGGCCACGATGCCGTCATAGTCGCGCATCGGCCCGTCCGAGACATAGCCCGCCGCACCGGCGTTGCGCAGCATGCCGCAGACCTGGTCTCCGGCAGTGGCACAGCCCTGAAATCCATGGCCCGCATGCACAAGCACATCGCCCGGGGTCAGGTGTTCGATGGCGGCGAGCGTGGCAATGATGTCGCCGGGGCCGCTGTCACAGACCAGCGCAGGCCCGACCGCAAAGACCGGCAGATCACGGCCAAAGCCGAGGGGGGCCACGTCGGTCACCATCGCGGCGATGCCTTCGAGCGCGTCGCAGACATGGGCGGTTTCCACGCCGACAAAAGCGTCGATCTGCGCCTGCGTGGGCCGCGGAGCCTTGGTCAGGAGCGTAAGGGCGGGCGGTTCTTCGATCATGGTCTTGTCCTTGTCTGAAGGGGTCTGGTCTGAAGGGGTCTGGTCTGATGGGGGACGGTCTGATGGGGGACGGTCTGAAACAGCGGTTGTGCAAAGGGGCAGTGGTCCGCGCCATGCATCTGGTCGCACTGGTCGGCATTCGCACGGGTGATCGCGCAGTCTTGCTTTCTGCGCGCAGGCCGCGATCCCGGCGCAGCGCAGGCGGCGCAATCCTGGTGCTGCGCGAGGTCTTGGGGGCTGTGCGCCCCTGGCGCATTGCCAGTGCATGCGGGGCCAGTGCATGCGGGGCCAGTGCGTGCAGGGCCAGTGCGTGCAGGGCCGTGCCTGCAGGCCAGTCCATAGCCTGCAGCCCGGTTCCCCGGGCGGGGAAAACATATGCGTTGGCGCGGGTCAGGCCTTGCTCACGCGCCACAGCAGGCGGATGTAGGCCAGCCCGGAGGCCGTTGCTTCGCAGCGGCTCTTTTGCAGCAGAATCTGGTCTGCCGGGGCCTCTTGCAGGCGGCCCAGTTCTTCCTGGCGGTTGCATTGCAGCAGACCGGCCAACAGATCATATTTCGCCTCCAGCCCGGCGATGGCCGCGAGCCGCTCCGGCGCTTCGGCGGCCAGCAGGTCCAGGCGCGCGGAAATCGCGTCGGACCAGGCTTCACGCGCTTCGGCAAAGCAGAGTGTGATCACGGCCGGGGTCTCCGGGCTGTGGGCCAAGCAGGGCTTGTGAGCCGGTTGCACGCAGCTCATGGGGCTGTTGTCCAGCGTTACGGCCGTTTCCACGCAGGCGTTGGTGGCATCGACGTCGAGGCCGGGAAAGGCCGGTTGCGCAGAGACCGTTTGCGATGTGGCGGGCAGCGCGCCGACACAGGCGCAGGCCAACGCCACAGTTGCGGCGCGGATCCTCGGGGTCATGGTGTCCTCCCTTGACACGAAACGGGGTATCGTGGCCGCCTTTCCGACGGTCTCTTGCATTTGGTATACCATTTGCAGAGGATGAGACAAGCAACACCACCCGGGATTCGCCGGTGTGCCGGGGGCTGGCGGACGCAAGGATCCGGCTGTGCATCCGGGCGCCAGAGACCCGGGTCGCCAAGACAGACAGAACACACAGCCAGAACACACAGCCGGGACGACCGGCCCAAGAACGACACCAGACCAGACAACCAAGACAACAGGGACAGATGTCATGACGGACACGCGCGCGAACAAACGGTTTCGCAGCCAGGAGTGGTTTGACAACCCCAACAATCCCGGGATGACCGCGCTTTATGTCGAGCGCTACCAGAACTCGACCTTCACCCGCGAGGAATTGCAGACCGAGCGGCCAGTCATCGGCATTGCCCAGACCGGCTCTGATCTGGTGCCCTGCAACAAGATCCACGTCTTTTTGATGGACCGCATCAAGGCAGGCATCCGCGAGGCGGGGGGCGTGCCGATGGAATTCCCGGTGCACCCGGTGCAGGAGACCGGCAAACGCCCGACCGCGGCGCTGGACCGCAACCTGCAATACCTGAGCCTTGTCGAAGTGCTGCACGGCTATCCCATCGACGGGGTGGTGCTGACCACGGGCTGTGACAAGACCACGCCGGCCATGATGATGGGGGCCGCCACGGTGGATCTTCCGGCGATTGCGCTGAACGGCGGGCCGATGCTGGATGGCTGGTGGCAAGGCAAGCGCGCGGGCAGTGGCGCGATCGTCTGGGAGAGCCGCCGCCTGCTGGCCGCGGGCGAGATCGACTACGAGGAATTCATGAGCCGGGTCTGTTCCTCTGCGCCCTCGCTGGGCCATTGCAACACCATGGGCACGGCCTCGACGATGAATGCCATGGCGGAGGCGCTGGGTCTGACGCTGCCCGGCTGTTCGGCCATTCCCGCGCCTTTCCGGGAGCGCATGGCCATGGCCTATGAGACCGGCAAGCGCATCGTCGGCATGGTCTACGAGGATCTCAAGCCGTCGGACATCCTGACCCGCGAGGCGTTCGAGAATGCGATCGTGGTGAACACGGCCATCGGCGGGTCGACCAATGCGCCGCCGCACCTGCAGGCGGTGGCGCGGCACGCAGGCGTGGATCTGCATGTGACCGATTGGCAAAAAGTCGGCTTTGACGTGCCCTTGATGGTCAACATGCAGCCCGCCGGAGCCTATCTGGGCGAGAGCTTTTTCCGCGCGGGCGGTGTGCCTGCGGTCATGGAAGAGTTGCGCAAGGCGGGCCGTCTGCACGAGGGCGCCATGACCGCGACCGGGAAGACCATGGGCGAGAACATCGCGGGCAAGGACAGCATGGACGCGGATGTGATCACGCCCTATGGCGCGCCGATGCGCGAGAACGCGGGCTTCAAGGTGTTGTCGGGCAATCTTTTTGACAGCGCGCTGATGAAGACTTCCGTGATCTCGGCGGATTTCCGTCAGCGGTTCCTGTCGGAGCCGGGCAACGAAGGCGTGCTGGAGGCGCGGGCCATCGTCTTTGAGGGGCCGGAGGATTATCACGACCGGATCAACGATCCCGCGTTGGAGATTGACGAGGATTGCATCCTGTTCATTCGTGGTGTGGGCTGCGTGGGATATCCCGGATCGGCGGAAGTGGTGAACATGCTGCCCCCGGATCATCTGGTGAAGGCAGGTGTGAACCATTTGCCGACGGTGGGCGATGGCCGACAATCGGGCACGTCGGAAAGCCCGTCGATCCTGAATGCCTCGCCTGAATCGGTGGTGGGCGGTGGGTTGGCCTATCTGCAGACCGGGGACCGGGTGCGGCTGGACCTTGGGGCCTCGCGCATGGATGCGCTCGTGCCCGATGCCGACTGGGAGGCGCGCAAGGCCGCCTGGGAAGCGCCGGAAATCGTGCACCAGACGCCCTGGCAAGAGATCTACCGGACCCATGTCGGGCAATTGTCCGATGGCGGCTGTCTGGAACTGGCGACGGCGTATCAGAAGATTGCCAAGGATCTGCCACGCGACAATCACTGAGGCCAATTGGAAGGGGGGCAGGGGGCTCTGCCCCCCGCGCGTGCCGCGCGTCCCCCGGAGTATTTTTGAAACAGAGAAGCCCGGATGGGGTTTTGTGGGCCCTTGGTGCGCGGAAACGGGTGGTTTGGGCATGATCAGGGAGGACGAGAGATGAAATCGATCATCATCACCGGCGCGGGGCGCGGGATTGGGAAAGCCTGTGCAGAGGTCTTTCTGGAGGCGGGTTGGCGCGTTGGTCTGGTCGGGCGCAATGCGGAGCCGCTGGAAGATATCGCGGGTCGTTACGACGGCGCCCTTGCCATGCCTTGTGACGTTGTCGACGAGGCGCAGGTCGCGGCGAGTTTTGATGCGGCCATGGAGGCCTGGGGGCGGATTGACTGCCTGTTCAACAACGCCGGTGTCTCGGCGCTTGGGGCGCCGGTGGACGAGGTCAGCGTCGAGGATTTTCGCCGCTGCATCGACATCAACGTCACGGGCTCCTTCATCTGTGCGCAGGCGGCTTTTGCCCGGATGCGGGCGCAGGATCCGCAGGGCGGACGGATCATCAACAACGGGTCGGTCTCTGCCTATGTGCCGCGCTGGGGATCTGCGCCCTATACGGCGTCCAAGCATGCGGTGACGGGGCTGACGCGGTCGATTTCGCTGGACGGGCGGCCCTATAACATTGCCTGCGGGCAGATCGACATCGGCAATGCGCTGACCGATATGGCGCAGAAGATGACGCAGGGGGTGCCACAGGCGGATGGAACCATCGCGGTGGAGCCCGTGATGAACGTGGCGCATGTGGCCAGTTCGGTCTTGCACATGGCCGGGTTGCCCCTGGAGGCGAATGTGCAGTTCATGACCGTAATGGCCCCGGGCATGCCCTACATCGGGCGCGGCTGAGTTTCAGCGTCTTTGTCGGGACTGCCCGGCGGCGCGCCTGTGCGCCTGTGCGGCGGATCGGGAGAGGCGGGTTCAGCCCGCCTTTTTCTTTTGCGCCTCCTGGTATTTCAGCAGATCCACGTATTTGACCCAGAACTGCTTGGACACCAGCCGCCAGCCGCCGGGAATATTATGCGCTGGCGGATAGCGCCAATAGCGTCGGAAGGAGTCGTTCATATCCTTGCCGGCGGGAAAAATGTAGACGCTGTGAAACATGAAGTGGCGGGTGCCGGTGGGGTCTGGCGTCGCGGATTCCTGAAACAGGACCGACACGATGGTGCCCATGGAGGGCGTGTTCATGTTGTTTTGCTTGTAGACCTCAACGGCCTTGATCATTTGCGGGATCGCGGTTTTCACCGCGCGCTGGGCCTGGTAGACCGCGCCGCGGACCATGGCGTTCTTGATCATTGTATGAAGCTCTCCGACCAGCCCGCCGAGGGCGCCACCCTTCACCGAGGGGCCGACTGTGCTGCGCGGGGAGTTTGGAACGGAAATGGTGACAAACAGCCTGTCGTACTGCATGGCGTTCTCCTGAAAATGGATTGTATGAAACTGAAAAAGGACCAGAGCATTCGGCAATGCCCAGATTCTAGCCGCGCAAGGGGTGCGTTTCAACAAGATTTCAGGGGCACTGAGGGGGCGGGGGGCGGTGCCGTCGTGCGGTGCGGTGCGCGCTAGGTTTCGGCGCCAAGGCGTCGCTCGCGTTGCCAGATGTAGAGGCCGGATGCGATGATCACCACGCCACCCACAAGGGTCCAGACCGTGGGCAGGGTGTCGAACAGAAGCCATCCGGCCGCGGCGGCAAGAAAGATCTGGATATAGACCACCGGCGCCAGAAGGGAGGCATCGGCCCAGCGATGCGCCGTGGTTGCCGCGATGTGGCCGCCCGCGCCAAAGCCGCCGATCAGGGCGAAGACGACCCAGTCGATGGCGGCGCCTGGCCAGACCCAGCCCTGCAGCACGAAAGGCGCGAGCACCAGCGCCGCGAACCCGGAGGGCCAGATCTGCTGGGTGGCGTCGCTTTCGACACCGGCGAGCATCCGCGTCATCAGGAAGTAGCACGAGGCGCAGACCAGCGCGCCGAGGCTCAGAAACATGGCGGGATGCCAGGCGGCGCCCCAGGGCTGAACCACGATCAGCACGCCGACGAAGCCGCAACAGACCGCGATGACGCGCCGCAAGCCGACCTTTTCGCCGAGGACGGGCACTGCCAGAAGGGTCACGAGGATCGGGACCGCGAAGAAGATCGTCGTCGTCAGTGTGATGGGCAGGTTGCGCAGGGCGAGGAAGTTCAGGATCGTTCCGCCCGCAAGGACCGCTGACCGCAGGAGCTGTTTTCCCGGTGCGTGGCTGCGAAAGGCACTTGCGTCCTTCAGGCCATAGACCGCAACGGCGACCAGGAAATGCCCGGCGTAGCGGACAAAGACCACTTGCAGGGCGGGCAGGCCTGCGAGGATCAGCCATTTGGCGGAGCTGTCGATGCCGGTAAAGCCCGCCACGGCGAGCGCCATGAGCAGCACCCCGGCGGTGAGGCGGTCTTCGCGTGGGAGAACCTTGGCCAAGGGGCATCCTTTCCGGGGGCGCTTTGAATTTGGGGCGCTTTGCTTGTGGGCGGGCGCCGTGGGACGGGCCCGGGGTCAACCC
>JBELMB010000147.1:0-13100 GCA_042088665.1 Sagittula sp. | reverse complement strand
GGACGTCCTTTGTACAGCTCCGAACGGTCGATCAGCACCAGCCCGCGCTGGCCCGGCGTCGTAGGTTTGTACGACTTGAGTGCCATGCTTTCTGTCTTCCGTTAGCTTGCGATCCCTTGCGGGATCTATGTCGGACGGGTTTCCCCGCCGCTGGTAAAGGCCCCTCGACTGACGTCCGCAGGTGCCCGGGTAGAACAACCCAAGGCCCCGAACGAATCCGGGGCCCTGAACATTGGGTGCGTTTAGGGCAAGGGGGCGGAGGGGTCAATAGCAGGCCGCGGAAGGCCCACCCTGAACCGATGGCTGGCGCCAAAGGGCTGCGGCGCGGCAAGGGCGACCAAACCTGCCTGCGGGGGACGAGATCTTACTGCGGATCAGGTACGGCCGGCCATTTTCGGCCTTCGCAACAGGCAGAACGCGCACTTGCGGGCGGCAGGTGGTGACTGGCCTGCCAATTGGCTTTCCACGCCTGGCAGGCAGCGCGCAGGGGGTTAAGGCGCTTCTGTCTTTTATCAAGGGTTTGGGCATCAGCGGGTCACCACATGAAAAACCGGGATGTGGCCCGCACGACATAGCCTACAACCGGTCCGATGGCGCGCCATAGTGGACGTAGTTCACCCATTCCGCCGTCCCCTGCCCGTCCCGGTCAAGCGCCCTGCGGGCCTGTTGCAGCGCCGCGCCCATCGCACGGTCCTGCACGGCACTGTAGAAGGTGCTGGCAAATTCCTGCGCCGCCCTGTCGCCGACTGGCCAAAAGGTGCCAAGGATATGACGCACGCCCGCCAGCAGAAAGGCCTCTGCGAGGCCCGTCGTCTGGGCGGCAAAGTCCTGACCGCGGGCCTGTGCCGCCGCACCGCGCGCAGCGCTGCGCACGCGCACGGATTCGCAGGCATTCAGAAAGACCATCCCCGGCACATGCGGCAGGTTCGCGATCTCGGTCCCGCGCAGGACATGGTGGCCGCTCAGTTGCAGCCCGCTCTGCGCCCGGTCCTGATCGTCGAAAAACGCATGCCCGGCGTAGTGGAACAGATCGTAAAGCCGGTCCCGATCAGACAGGCTCAGCGCATTGCGCACCCGGTCCAGCGAGGCCCGTGTGCCGTCCAGATGCGCGACCTCGAAATCCCGGTGTCGGGCAAGCAGGTCATAGACAAAGCCCGCCTCGGCCTCTGCCCCGGGCAGATCCAGCGTCGGGTTGCTGACCAGCAGCATCCGCAACACCCGTGCCCGCCGCTCTGCCGACCTGCGCGCAGCGCGACGCACGCCGCCGGAGGCGGGCAGATACCAGCGGCTGATCCCCCCGGTCAGGGCAATGGCCGGACCGTTCAGATGCAGCACTTCCCAGGGCACCCGCGCCGACCATGCGTCACAGACGATCTGCAAACCATTGCCGGCGTCATGATCGAAATGCAGGTTGTCGCGCAGCAGCGGATGCAGCACCAGCGCTTCGATCTGGTCGGCAACATCGCGCAACTGCCCCGCAGGCAGCGCCTGACCCAGCGGCGCGGTCACCGCATCCAGTTCGGACAGCCTGAACGACTTTGACCGATGCGTCAGCGAGGCGCGGCTCTTGCTGGATCCCGGCACGTGATGCACCGACAGCGTGACCAGCGGATCGCCGGTGTCTTCTTCTGACAGGTCCGCCCGTGCGGTCAGGATGTCAGGCATCAGCGCGCGTTTGCGCCCGGACGCCACCCGGCCACGAGCCCAGGCCGGGGCGGGCTGTTCCTGCACAACGATCTCGCAATTCGTCATGTTGAACCGCGCAAAGGCCGAATTCAGACTGTCGACGATCTCGTCATAGCGCTCCGGATCCATTTCGCAGATCTTGATCCGGGAAAAGCTCTGGTCACGGTCCCAGTCTTCCAATGCCTCGAACATGCCCTTGAAGAGCTTTCGAAAGATGCTCAGCGCGTCCGGGCCGGACCCCGCCCCCAACAAGACCGCCGCGAAACTGGACACGTTGGAAATGCATAGCGCGCGCATCAGGTTGCGGCCCGCCACATGTACGGCGGCCTCGATCGTTGTCTCGGGACCAAGCGGCCCCAGCCCGACGACCACCACGTGACTGGTGCGCAGATGGTGCTGCGGGATCGGGATAAAGGTGATCTCTCCCCGGCGTCCCGTGATCTGCCCGTCGGCCAAGAGCGCGGACAGCATCCCGTCCAGCGCGCCGTCCACCGCGCCGAGCGCTCCGCCGAGGACCGTGACCCCTTCGAAGATCCCCAACACATAGGCATCTGCCGGCACGTCCAGCAAATTGGCCTGCATGACGTCGACGTTGATGCGGCGCAGGCTTTGCGCCTGATGCGTGTAGACATAAGCCCCCTGCGGAGCAGCGGGCTCCGTTGCCGCCTGATCCTGCACGAGATCTGCCCGCTCTTGCGCGTCCACATCGGCTGCTCCGGACAAAAAACGGTCAAGGATCATGCTGTCAGGAATGGGCGATCGCGCCGGATCACCGGAACGCGGCAGGCCTGCGCGCTCTTCGATGGCGAGATCCCGTTCCCGGATTTCTACGCCTTTGTCGCTGCGGCTGCGCAGGTCCGTGTGGCTGCGCGGCAGTTCCGGCACCAACCCGTTCAGCACATCCGCGCAGGCATCGATCACACCGCGCATGTTGCACAGCGACCCATGCTTGCCGGTGACGTAAAAGCGCTGTCCGGCGCCGTCCATCTCTGCCAGCGCGCGGGGCACGGTCCCGTCCCCGTCGTCGGAACGCAGGAACACCATGTCGCCACCGTCGAGACGCAGGCTTTCGATGGTCTGATGCCCCAATCCGATGATCTGGGTGAACCGTTTGTCCGGCAGCGGCAGCGCAGCCTGCGCGACCCCCGCCGCGGACAGCACCTCGGCGCCCGGAACATGGCTGCCTTCGGGCCAGTACCCGGCCTCGAAAAATCGCTGATCAGGGCGCTGTTCGGGGGCGGGCAGCAGTTCCAACAGGCCGGGGTAGTGGCGCAGGATCCGCGAGACCAGCTCCTTTGGGCCCATCTTTGGCGCGATCCGCGCCAGAAGTTGCACATAGCGGTGCACACCGCGCATGACCGTCACCGGCTCATAAGAGCCAAAGTTCGGTGTGCCCAGCGTGATCACGCGCTTGATCCGCCGCCCTGTATCACGCGCCGCCAGCGCCCGCGCGACCAGCCCCCCCATGGAGTGACAAATGAGCGAGACCTCGCCCCGCGCCCGGGAGATTTCTGGCCAAAGCATCTCTGCGCTGGCAGCAGGACCGGCCCGCCAGTCATAGGGAAGGTGCCGCACCGAGAACCCCTTGAGCATCAGCCGCAGACGCATCCGCTGGTAGGCAAAGTGAAAGATTCCCGTGGGTTCCACATTGTCCGACGGCCATGCCAGTTCCGGCATCCGGCCCCTGCGAATGGCAAATGGATTGAGCCAGAGCAGGTCCCGGTCGCCGTCATCCTCGCGGACCGACAGCTTTGACCCCATGATACCCGGCAGCACAAAGACCTGCCCGCGCGACCGCGTCCCCTGCCTCTGGCGGGTCTCCACCATTTGCGCAAGGTCGCGCAACTCCTCGTAGAGTGGATCGCCGAACTCGGCACGCAGATGCGCCTCTTCGAGGCCACCGCGCAGCGCTTCGTCCAGCGCCTCTTCGGTGAGGTTCAGAGGCTCCCGGGGCGCAGATGTCATGGTTTGGGCTTTCTGTCAGGAAGACACGCAGGACGTGATCAGACTATTGCCAGAAAACCATGAGGTGAACGCCTGCGTCAAGAATCCCTGCCCAGGCTGGCCTTTTCATCGATCCGAAGCCGGATCGGACCGCGGGCTGTGAGCGGATCCACTCGTGTGCCCTTCTGGGTGGCGATCAGCGCCAGATCCGCCGCCACGCGCCGCACGTCTGGCATCAAGAGGCGCCAGTCCTCTGACAAAATCCGCGCGACCTCGGAGGGGCAAAAGCTTTTGTTGGGTCCGCGGGCCTCGGCAAGGCGCATCAGAACGGCAGCTATGGCAAGGTCATCGGGGCCGGGCACGGGATGTTACTCCGGTCCGTAGGTCCGCCGTTCGATGGTCACGGCACCGGTGGCGTCAGACCGCACAATGTGCAGGTCGCCATAGTTCAAAGGCCGCGGATCAGAGAGGCGCAAATCGTCCCAGATGGCGTTGATGTTGCCTTTGTTGCCGACCCAGATAACCGTCGTGCCAGCACCACGTTCGACCAATGCCGGGGCCGCGGCCTCTTGTGGGATGCGCTTGATCGGCAAATCAAGCGCGCGGGTCAGAGGCGCCGCGGTGTCCAGATTGCGCTGGATACCCGGGGCATAGATGTGTTTGACGTCGAACTCTGCCACCGCCTCAACAAGCGCTTCGGCCCGCGCGCGGCCCTTGTCTGACAGCGCCTCATCGGCCCCTTCACGATCGCCATGGCGCGTCACGATCAAGGTGGAATTGGGCGCGAGCGACAGGTCCGTTGGAACAAGGGCGCAGGCACTGACAAGGCACATCAGGATGACGGCACAGAGTTGGCGGATCATGACAAGGCTCCTATCGCATGGCCCACAGGCCCGGGCAGTCTACAAGAGAGCGCAGAGGCGTTTCAATGCACCCGCGCGGCTATTGAGGCGGGCGGCCCCACCGCGCCCATTGGGCCAAGCGCGACCCCGGTCAGGAACCAACCGGGGCCCGCATCGGGGCGCATCTGCGCCCTTGATCAGCCCAGGGCTTCGTTGCAACGGCCGCATGTATCGGCATGGGCGTGGCTGCCGACATCCGGCAAGATCTTCCAGCAGCGCTGGCACTTGACGCCCTCGGCCTTGGCAAAGACCACCGCCATCCCGTCGACATCCTGCACGCGATAGGCGTCATCGGGCGCGGGATCACCGGTCAATGTCAGCGCCGAAGTGATGCAGATGTCCTCGAACTCCACAGAGGCCAGCAGCGCCCGAAGGTCTTCGCCCTCCACATGCACCGTCGGCGCGGCCTCCAGCGACGCGCCGATCACCTTGGCGGTCCGCTGCACTTCGAGCGCCGCAGTCACCACGCGCCGCGCCTTGCGAACCTGTGCCCATTTCTCTGCCAAAGCTGCATTGCGCCAGTCATCGGGCGTCTCGGGCATGTCCTGCAGATGCACGGAATTGCCCTCTCCGGGGAACCGCTCCAGCCAGACCTCTTCCATCGTAAAGACGAGGATCGGCGCCAGCCAGGTCGTCAGCCGGTGGAACAGCAGATCCATCACCGTCCGCGCCGCACGCCGCCGCGCCGTGTCCCCATCGCAATACAACGCGTCCTTGCGGATGTCGAAATAGAAGGCCGACAGGTCGATGGTGCAGAAGTTGAACAGGGTCTGGAACACGCCCTGAAAGTCGTATTTCGCATAGCCTTCGCGCACCGTGTCATCCAGTTCGGACAAACGGTGCAGGACCCATTGCTCAAGCTCTGGCATGTCGGCGTAATCGACGCGCTGATCCTCGGAGAAATGCCCGACCGCCCCCAGCATATAGCGCAGGGTGTTGCGCAGGCGCCGGTAGCTGTCCGCCACATTCTTGAGGATCTCGGGTCCGATGCGCTGATCGGCGGTGTAGTCCGACTGCGCCACCCAAAGGCGCAGGATATCGGCGCCGTACTGCTTGATGACGTCCTGCGGCGCGATGGTGTTGCCCAGCGATTTGGACATCTTGTTGCCCTTCTCGTCGAGCGTGAAGCCATGCGTCAGCACCCCGCGATAGGGTGCGCGGCCCCGGGTGCCACAGGCCTGCAACATCGACGAATGGAACCAGCCGCGGTGCTGGTCCGTCCCTTCGAGGTACAGATCCGCCAATCCGTCGTCGGAGCCATCCTCCCGGTCGCGCAGCACAAAGGCGTGGGTCGAACCGGAATCAAACCAGACATCGAGAATGTCGAAAACCTGATCCCAATCGTCCGGATCACGCGCCTCACCGAGGAAGCGCGCCTTGGCGCCCGGCTTGTACCAGGCATCCGCGCCTTCGGCCTCGAAGGCCTCAAGGATGCGGGCGTTGACCGCCTCGTCGCGCAGCAAGAAATCCGGATCGTCCGGCCGCGCGCCCTTTTTGGTGAAACAGGTCAGCGGCACGCCCCAGGCACGCTGGCGCGAGAGCACCCAGTTCGGGCGCGCCTCGATCATCGAATACAGCCGGTTGCGTCCGGTTTGCGGCGTCCATGTCACCAATTCGTCGATGGAGCGCAGCGCACGCTCGCGGATCGTGCTGCCGTAGGTGTCGTTGTCGTCGCCCAAAGGCTTGTCGATGGCGGCAAACCACTGCGGACGGTTCAGACGGATGACCGGCGCCTTGGACCGCCAGGAATGCGCGTCCGAGATCGTGATCCGTTGCCGCGCCAGCAGGCCCTTGAACTGGACCAGCCGTTCGATGACGGCCTTGTTGGCGCCCCCGGGCTTGCCTTTTTCGTCATAGATCTTCTGACCGGCGAAGAACGGCAGATCCTCTCTGAAGGAGCTGTCGTCCAGAATATTATACGTCATCTCAAGACCATGAGCCCGGCCGATGGCATAGTCGTCGTCACCATGGCTTGGCGCTGTGTGCACGAAACCCGTCCCCGCCTCGGCGGTCACATGGCTGCCACGCAGCAGCGGCACGGTAAAGTTCCATTCACCACCGCCTTCCGGCGCACCCTCGAAGGGATGCGAGGTCACGATGCAATCCAATAGCTCCGGCGGCGCGTCGCGCAGGCGGCTGAACTGCTCCGTGGTCAGGCGCGCGCGGGCAAAGGTTGCTTCTGCCTGATCGTCGGCCAGCAGGTATTTGTCGCCCGTCTCCGCCCAGCATTCCTCTGGCGTGTCCAGCACTTCGTAGACGCCGTAAGAGATCGTCGGGTTGAAACAGATCGCCCGGTTCTGCGGGATCGTCCAGGGAGTCGTCGTCCAGATCACCACAAAGGCATCGGCCAGATCAGCGGCCAGCTTCTGCACCTCATCGGAATAGGCCGTCTCGCCATAGGCCTCCAGCATCTGATCCGTCAGCGCCTCTGAGCCATTGATGCCGGAGACGTGGAACTTGACCCAGATCGCGTCGGTCTTGCGGTCCTTGTACTCGACCTCTGCCTCGGCCAGCGCGGTCTTTTCGACCGGCGACCACATCACCGGCTTGGAGCCCTGATACAGCACGCCACTTGTGAGGAATTTCTGGAATTCCGCCGCAATCACGGATTCAGCGTGGTAATCCATCGTCAGATAGGGCTTGTCCCATGTGCCGGTGACACCGATGCGCTTGAACTCATCGCGCTGTACGTCGATCCAGCCCTCGGCGAACTTGCGGCATTCCTGACGGAAATCGACGACGTCGACCTCGTCCTTGTCTTTGCCCTTGGCGCGGTACTGTTCCTCGATCTTCCACTCGATGGGCAGACCGTGGCAATCCCAGCCCGGGATATAGCGCGCATCGCGGCCCATCATCTGCTGGCTGCGTACGATGAAATCCTTGAGCACCTTGTTCAGCGCGTGGCCGATGTGCAAATGGCCGTTGGCATAGGGCGGCCCGTCGTGCAGCGTGAAAGGTGTGCGATCACCCTCCGCGCCGCGCTCGCGCAGGCGGTCATAGATGCCGATCTCTTCCCAACGGGCCAGCCAGCCCGGCTCGCGCTTGGGCAGGCCCGCGCGCATGGGAAAATCGGTGATCGGCAAGGAGAGCGTGTCTTTGTAGTCAGGCGTGTCGGCGCACATCTGTCTTGTGTCCTGTCTGGTCTTCAGAATGTCGGGGGTGCGGGCGGCGCGGCAAGCCATGCGCCTTGTCCCGGCGTCTCACATCAGAGCGCCGGGCAAATAATTCGAATGATGAAAGCAGAGGTCGTCATCATGCGGGGGTTATAGGCCCCGCGTGGCGGCGCGTCCAGTGGCTTGGCCGCGGGCCTGAGCACTGGAACCGTGGGAGTGGTGCAGGGTCATTGGCGCTGCAGGTCAATCCTGTGACCTCCCCGCTGTCGGCAAAGCCAGCGAGGCGCGCAGGGATCGGGATGCGCAGCCCTGTTTGGTGCGGCGCGCCAGAGGCCGGACAAGGCGACAGACGTCTCAGAACGACGGGCGTGCCAGCATCAGCCAAAGGATCCCGGCAACTGCGAAGAATGCCGGAAACCCGCACAAGACCCAGATCCGGAACAGGTGAAAGTAGCGATCCGGCAAGGCGCGCCCTTCTGCGCTGGCCTCCCGCGCGAGATCACGCAGGACGATCTGGATCTTCACCACCGGCAACCAGAAAAGCCCCGTCACGACGTAAAGCCCGAGCGAGAGCAAGATCCATCCCTCGCTGAGCGACCAGCCCAACTCGCGCGCCAAAAGATAGCCGGTGACAGGTTGCAGCACGACGGCAGAAGCCGTGAAGAGCATGTCGGTGATCACAACCACCCCCGCGGTATGCGCGATGAGTTTCGCATCGCGGGTCAGATGCGCCATCAGCATGAAAAACGCGATACCGGCCCCGGTGCCAAGCAAGACACAGGCCCCGGCAACATGCACCCATCTCAGAGCAAGTTCATAGATCATTGCGCCCCCGGTTTCGGACACCCTAGCGCCTTGGCCGCCGCGGCGCGATGGCGGTTTTCCCGACGCCGGGCGCGCGGGCCAATCGACGGGTTTCTCGGCTGGCACCCAACGAAAAAGGCCCCCGCATCGCGCGGAGGCCTTTCCTGTCTCATGGGACGTGTGCGATCAGAGACCGGTGGACACGTCGATGGTGTTGCCCTCTTCGAGCATCACATAGGCTTTCTTGACGTCTTTCCGACGGCCCTTGATGCCGCGGAACCGCTTGGTCTTGCCCTTGGTGATGGTGGTGTTCACAGCCTTCACCTTCACGCCAAAGAGCGCCTCGACCGCCGCCTTGATCTGCGGCTTGTTGGCGTCGATGGCGACCTCAAAGACCACTGCCCCATGTTCGGAGGCCATGGTGGTCTTTTCCGTGATGATCGGCTTGCGGATCACATCATACTGGTCTGCGGTCGCGCTCATGCGGTTTCACCTTCTGCTTCGGGCGCTGCGGGCTTGCCCATCAGGCGCGCTTCGAGTGCTTCGACACCGGCTTTGGTCAGGACCAGAGTGTCGCGGCGCAGGATGTCATAGACGTTGGCGCCCTGGCTCGGCAGAACGTCCAGACCATCGATGTTGGCGGCTGCGGTGGCGAAAGCTTCGTTCACCTCGGCACCGTCGATGATCAGCACACGCTTCCAACCCAGATCCGCGACCTGCTTGGCCAGGGTCTTGGTCTTGCCATCGCTTTCCAGCGCTTCGATCACGATCAGCGAGCCGTCTTTGGCCTTGGACGACAGAGCGTGCATCAGGCCCAGCTTGCGGACCTTCTTGGGCAGTTCATGCCCGTGGCTGCGCGGCGTCGGGCCCTTGTAGATACCACCCTTGCGGAAGATGGGCGCCTTGCGGGAGCCGTGGCGTGCGCCACCGGTGCCCTTCTGGCGGTAGATCTTCTTGGTGGAATAGCTGACCTCGGTCCGGGTCTTCACCTTGTGGGTGCCAGCCTGCGCCTTGTTGCGCTGCCAGCGGACCACGCGGTGCAGGATGTCGACGCGCGGCTCAAGGCCAAACAGCGCCTCGTCCAGCTCGACCTCACCGGCGGTTGCACCGTCAAGTTTGATCACATCGAGTTTCATTCTTCACCTCCCTCGGCGGGCGCCTCGGCCGGAGCTTCGGCAGGTGCATCAGTTGCGCGGATGGCCGCGGGCAGAGGCAGGTTCTCGGGCAGCGGCTTCTTGACCGCGTCCTTGACCATCACCCAGCCGCCTTTGGGGCCGGGCACTGCGCCCTTGATCATGATCAGACCACGGTCCGCATCGGTGCGCACGACCTGCAGGTTCTGCGTCGTCACCCGAACGGAACCCATATGACCCGCCATCTTCTTGCCTTTGAACACCTTGCCCGGGTTCTGACACTGGCCAGTCGAGCCATGCGAACGGTGGCTGATCGACACACCGTGCGTGGCGCGCAGACCGCTAAAGTTCCAGCGCTTCATACCACCGGCAAAGCCCTTACCGATCGAGGTGCCCGCGATGTCCACGAACTGTCCCTCGAGGTAGTGCTCGGCGGAGATTTCCGCACCCACGTCGATGAGCTTGTCCTCGTCAACGCGGAACTCTGCAACCTTGCGCTTGGGCGCGACATTGGCGGCGGCAAAGTGGCCACGCATGGCTTGCGTGGTACGCTTGGCCTTGGCGCTGCCTGCGCCAAGCTGAACAGCCGTGTAGCCGTCTTTTTCAGTTGTGCGCTGCGCGACGACCTGAAGGGCGTCCAGCTGCAGCACGGTTACGGGGATCTGCTTGCCATCTTCCATGAAGAGGCGTGTCATCCCGACTTTCTTGGCGATCACTCCAGAGCGCATGGGACCCCCTTAGACCTTGATCTCGACGTCGACACCGGCGGCCAGGTCGAGCTTCATCAGCGCGTCCACGGTCTGCGGGGTCGGATCGACAATATCGAGAAGACGCTTGTGCGTACGGATCTCGAACTGGTCCCGAGATTTCTTGTTCACGTGCGGACCACGCAGAACAGTGAATTTCTCGATCTTGTTGGGCAATGGGATCGGCCCGCGGACCGTGGCCCCGGTGCGTTTGGCGGTGTTGACGATCTCCTGGGTGGAGGCGTCCAGCACGCGAAAATCAAACGCTTTGAGCCGGATACGGATGTTCTGGTTCATAGAACAACCCTTCTTAGCAATGTGGAGGTTGAGAGGAGGAGACACGACCACCGCGCCGCCTCGTCGAACCTAAAAGGCGGGGAATCACCCCGCCTTCGCTTTCCTTGGAAAGTGCGCAGGCATTAGCAGCCTGTATGGCAGAGCGCAAACCCTTCTTTGCCGGGTTTGCGCACAGCGCCCCTACTTTGAGGTGGCGGGTGTCGGCGTGGCAGGCAAGAGCCCGCGCAGTTGCGCCATCCAGACCCGAAACCCTTTGATCGGGCGTTCAAAATACCGCGCAAAGACAAGGCCCACCGCGACGGACCCGACCAGCAACAGCGCGTCGCGCCCCGGCATCTGGGGCAACGCCGCGTCCAGCAGATGCAACGCCGGATAGTGGGTGACATAGATCGAAAAACTCGCCCCTGCCAGCCATCGCACCGCTTGCGTTGCAGGCATCCGCTGCGGGTTCAGGACCGCGATGCCCGCCACATGGGCCAGCGTGCACAGCCCGATTCCAAAGTTCCAGATCACCTCGTCGGAGAAGCCAAGAACCCAGCGCGCGTCAGGGACACCCAAGGCGGCTGCGGTCTGCGCGCCAAGCGCCTCTGGCACCCCGGCGCATTGACAGATGAGATAGGCCATCGGCCCTCCCAGCGTCAAAGCCCAACCCATGGTCCGACCGACCCGCGCCGGACGATCCGCCCGGAGCCAGTGCCAAAGCGCAACCCCCATCAACCAAGCCGGCATCAGAAGCAACACATTGAGACCTGCGCACAGCGCAATGGCCGCCAGCGCGACAACACGGGCGATGCCCTTCATGAACAGGGCGACACCAAAGAGCGCGTAATACGCGGCCTCGTAGCTCAGCGACCAAAGCGGTCCATTGGTGCCCAGACGCATACGCCCAAAGCCCGCCCATTCATTGGTGAAGGTCAGACCGCGCAGCAGAAACTCACCCACGGGGTGGGTCTGGTAGAATTTCGCGGGATAGGCGCCGGGATCCAACGCGGTGCCCACGCTGTCAAACACCAGCGTCAGAATCAACGCCGGAAAAAGCACCGTCAGCAAACGCGTCAACCGATGAAAGGCAAACCGGCCCGCGCTGGCGTCCCGCTCTGCCGCATAAGCGATGACGCAGCCCGACAGCACAAAGAAGACGATCACCGCGTCGCTGCCGACGTTCCAGTCACGCAAGACCCCATAGGTCGTGCCGGTGAACCGCGGGTAGGCCCAGTGAGACAGCACCACCAACAGCGTCGCCGCGACGCGCAACACGTCCAGCCAGATCGAAACACCACGGGTCATCTTATGGCTCTTTCGCCAGAGGCGCCCGGGCCTTGATCATCTCGATGCCTGTCGCTTCTTCGAGGCTTTCGATGAACGGCTTGATCAGCGCGTCCCTCAGGGTGGCATGAGGTTGCTCGATGCGCCGCCCCTGTCCATCCGCCAGCCCGAACTCCAGATCTTCGTATCCGTCGGGGACGTAGAGCGTGCCGAACATCCAATCCCAGAAGGCAAAGACTTCGCCGTAGTTCTTGTTGTGATGTTTGACGGCCGAGGAATGGTGGATCTGATGCTGCGCGGGTGAGATAAAGACGTGCTCCATCACCCGGCCGTAGCTCAGCCAGACATGGCTGTGCCGCAGGTTCGCCCCCAGAAGATTGAACAGGAAATAGCCCGCGTTGGCGCCGCCGATGGTCAACAGGTCGATCTCACCGATCAACAAGAACAGCGCCAGCGCCTGCACGGCCCCCAGCACAAAGCTGTAGATCAGATTGCGGATGACCAGAAAGACCGGGTGATTGCGGCTCGCCGTGATCGGGGTCATCACCTCGGCGGAGTGGTGCAGCGCGTGGAACGGCCACAGCATCCGGTTCTCATGGTGGATGTAATGCGCCCAGTATTTGCAGAAGTCCATCGCCAGGACCATGATCACCGTGGCCAGCGCGCTGCGGCCCCAGGTCAGGTCAAGCGGCTGAAACGGCGTGCCTTCCAGCGCCACCAACTGGGTCAGCACAAAGTTGGTCATCACGGGTGTAAAGAGCACCGCGCTGAAGACGCCCAAGGCGCCCAGGGTGATGTTGATCAGCAATATCTTGATGTCGATCAGGTTTGAGCGGTGCAAATAAACCTCACGCGGAAAGAGGAACCTGCCAAAATCCGTGGGTTTGCCGCGGTACAACCAGATCCCGTAGACCATGACCACCGTGGCGCAGAGGTAGAACACCGCCAAACGCGACTGCCACCCCAGAAATACATGCTGGATGCCTGTCCAAACTTCGAAAATCCAGTCCAACTGCCCGTCCCTTTTCGTTTTCGCGCGACAGCATTGCATCTTCCCCAGGGACAGGGATGGCATGGAAATATGCGCAAAAAAGGGCACGACGACGGCGAGATGGGGCGTTTGGGTTGCTGGCCGCCTCCGCGCGTCACCCATGCAAAAGGCCGCCCCCTTGCGGGAGCGGCCTTGTATTTTGTCAACTGGGTGTAGGA
>JBELMB010000146.1:0-13232 GCA_042088665.1 Sagittula sp. | reverse complement strand
GCAGCAAAGCTTTACCAAGGAGATGGCAGATTCGCTGAGCGATGTCGAAGCGGAGGCAAAGCGGTTCACCCGCAGCGTGCTGGACATGAAACGCTACGTGACCGGGCTCAGCTCGACACGCATGATGTGCAAGATCGAAAGCGCGGCGCTGTCCAAATCCGGCACGGCCCTCGTGGGGATCGTGGAACAGCTGGATGCCTGCCAGAACGAAATCGAACAACGTCTCGCCCGCGTGGTCGAGCTCAATTCGGTCATTCAGGGCAATACCTCGATGCTCCGCTCACTGCTCTGAGCCAGCGGGCAACCACCCGGACAAGCAAAAGCCAGCCCAAAGAGGGCTGGCTTTCGTGTTGCGACCCAAGAGGAGCGTCAGGCGCGGACCAGCGCCTCGTACGCTTCGGCAATCTCGCGCGTCATGGCGCCCACTTCGAAGGAGAACTCACCGATCTGCCCGACCGGCGTCACTTCGGCGGCGGTGCCGGTCAGCCAGCACTGCTCAAAGCTTTCCAGTTCCTCGGGCATGATATGGCGCTCATGCACCTTGATATTGCGCTCTTCGAGCATCCCGATCACGGTCTGGCGCGTCAGACCGTTCAAGAAGCAATCCGGCATTGGCGTATGCACTTCGCCGTCCTTGACGAAAAAGATGTTGGCACCGGTCGCCTCGGCCACGTAGCCGCGGTAGTCCATGAACAGCGCATCCGAGCAGCCCTTGGCCTCGGCCGCGTGCTTGGAGGTCGTGCAGATCATGTAGAGGCCCGCGGCCTTGGCGTGCACCGGGATGGTCTCCGGTGAGGGGCGTTTCCACTTCGAGATGTCCAGCTTGGCGCCCTTGTACTTTGCGTCGCCGTAGTAGCTGCCCCATTCCCAGGATGCGATGGCCAGACGCACGGGGTTCTTCGCAGAGGCGACACCCATGTCCTCACCCGCGCCCCGCCAGGCCACCGCCCGCACGTAGGCATCGGTCAATCCGTTGGCCTCCAGCACAGTTGCCTTGGCCGCTTCGATCTCGTCGACGGAGTAGGGGATCTCGAAATCCAGTTCTCCGGCGGAAAAATGCAACCGCTCGGAATGTTTGCGCGACAAGAAGATCTTGCCGTTATAGGCGCGCTCTCCCTCGAAGACGGAACTGGCGTAATGCAGGCCGTGGGTCAGGACGTGCACCTGTGCCGACCGCCAGTCTACCAGCGCGCCGTCCAGCCAGATCTTGCCGTCGCGGTCGTCATATGATCCCTCTGCCATCGCGTCTCTCCCTCGCGTGCGTGTCACGGTTTTCACAAATGTTGCGCAAAATACGTCCGAAATGGTCGTAATGTTGCGTCAAAGACGCGACTCGCTACCAATTCACACTTGGAATGTCAACAAGGCTGACTTAAAACGGTGCAAAACGAGAGGGCATGTCATGGCAGACGGGCGCGGTGTTCAGGGTGAGACACTGCTATTCTTGACCGACGAGCAGTTGCGACAGGGCGCGGAGGCCATGTTCTTTGCCTATCGTGGGTTCACGGCGGATCCGGACCGTATCCTCGCGGGGATGAGTTACGGGCGCGCGCACCACCGGGCGTTGCATTTCATTCAAACCGCGCCGGGCACCACGGTGAACAATCTGCTGACGATCCTCGGCGTGACCAAGCAGTCGCTGAACCGGGTGCTGCGCACGCTGATCCAGGACGGGCTGGTCGAAAGCCGCGTGGGCCGCAGCGACAAGCGTGAACGCCACCTGCATCTGACAGAGGCCGGACAGAGGCTGGAACGTCAGTTGTCCGATGCACAACGCTTGCGGATGCGGGCGGCCTACCGCGACGCCGGGCCCGAAGCGGTGGCAGGGTTCCGCCGGGTGCTTGAGGCAATGATGGACCCGGAACTGCGACGCCAGTACCAAAGACTGAAGGAGGGCCGGGGATGAGCGAGAACGATGCCCATCTCTTGATCGTGGATGACGATGAGCGGATCCGGGGGCTTTTGCAGAAGTTCCTGATCCGCAACGGCTTCCTCGTAAGTGCAGCGCGAGAGGCGGCGCATGCGCGTCGTTTGCTCGCAGGTCTGGATTTCGACCTGATCGTGCTGGACGTGATGATGCCGGGCGAGGATGGCATCAGCCTGACCCGCGGCATCCGTGAGACATCTTCTGTGCCGGTGCTGCTTCTGACCGCCCGGTCAGAGACCGAGGACCGGATCAAGGGGCTCGAGGCGGGGGCCGACGACTACCTCGCCAAACCCTTCGAGCCAAAGGAACTGCTGCTGCGAATCAACGCCATTCTGCGCCGGATGCCGGACACCGCCGCGCAGGACAGCGCGCCCAAACTGATGACCCTTGGCGAAATCCGCTATGACATCGACCGTGGCGAGATGTGGCGCGGCGAGGACATGGTGCGCCTGACCGCGACAGAAAGCCAGCTGATGCGGATCTTTTCGGGCCGCCCGGGCGAGGCCGTCAGCCGCGCAAAGCTGGTCGAGGAACTGGGCCGTGACAAGGGCCAGGCCCAGGAACGCGCGGTCGACGTCCAGATCACGCGGCTGCGGCGCAAGCTGGAGGCCGACCCCAAGCAGCCGCGCTATCTGCAGACCGTGCGCGGCGCGGGCTACATGCTGGCCCCGGATTAACGGCTTGCTCCACGCGCCCGCCCATGTTTGCCTCTGGCGAAAAGGGCCATGCGGGAGGGCGCGATGAGCACGGCATTGATCACCCATGAGGCGGGGCTCGACCACGTCACGCCATTTGGCCATCCAGAGCGGGTGGACAGGCTCGTGGCCGTGACGCGGGCGCTGGAGGATCTGGACCTGCACCGGGTCACCGCCCGCGAGGCGACAGAGGCGGAACTGCTCCGTGGCCATCCCCAGCGCTACATCGACCGCATCCGCAACGCGGAACCCACCGAGGGCGTGGTGCAGCTTGACGCGGACACATGGATGTCGCCGGGGTCTTTCCGCGCTGGTCTTGTGGGCACCGGGGCGGCTTTGCAGGCTGTGGACATGGTCATGGCGGGCGAGGTGAACAACGCCTTTTGCGCGACGCGCCCCCCCGGCCACCATGCCGAAACGGAAACGCCGATGGGCTTTTGTCTCTTTGGCAATGCCGCATTGGCCGCCATGCACGCGCTGGAGGCGCATGGCCTCAGCCGCGTCGCGGTGGTGGATTTCGATGTGCACCATGGCAATGGCACGCAGGATCTGCTCTGGAACGAGCCGCGCGCGCTGTTCATCACGTCGCAGCAGATGCCGCTCTGGCCCGGCTCGGGCCATCCGACGGAACGCGGCGCCCATGACCAGATCCTGAACCTGCCGCTGCCCCCCGAAAGCGGCGGCGCGGAGATGCGCGCCCGCTATCAGGCAGAGGCCCTGCCGCGCCTGCGCGCCTTTGCGCCGGAACTGGTGATCCTTTCTGCGGGCTTCGATGCGCATCAGGATGACCCGCTTGCGCAGCTGAACTGGACGGTGGCAGATTTCGTCTGGGTCACGCAGGCGCTTTGCGCCGTCGCGGCCGAGACCGCGGGTGGCCGAGTGGTCTCGACTCTCGAAGGGGGGTATGATCTGGCTGCCTTGGGCGTTTCCGTGAGGGCGCATGTGGAAGGATTGATGGAGGCGGGCGCATGAGCGACACACCAGTGACAGAGATGAGCTTTGAACAGGCCATGGCAGAGCTGGAACGCGTCGTCGGACAGCTTGAACGCGGCGATGTGGCGCTTGAGGATTCGATAAAGCTGTACGAACGCGGCGCAGAATTGCGCAAGCGTTGCGATGAAAAGCTGAAGGAAGCCGAGGAAAAGGTCGCTCTGATCACGCTGGATGCAGAGGGTGCACCGATCGGGACCAAAGCGGCCGAGGGACTCTGATGGCGTTCCACGCGGGGCTGGATGCGGCTGCGCAGGCGATCGAGGCGCATGTGACGCGCGTGGTGGCCGAACATCAGGACCTGCCGGTGGTGCAGGCCATGGGCTATGCTGCGGGCGGCGGAAAACGGCTGCGCGGCTATCTCGTGCTCGAAGGCGCGCGTCTGCATGGCATCGCACCAAAGCAGGCGATCTGGGCGGCCACCGCCATCGAAGTGATCCATGCCTACAGTCTCGTGCACGATGATCTGCCCTGCATGGATGACGATGATCTGCGCCGCGGCCAACCCACGGTGCATCGCAAATGGGACGAGGCCACCGCGGTCCTGTCCGGCGATGCCCTGCATTCCCTCGGGTTCGAGCTGGTGACGCGCCCTGAGGCACATCCCGACCCCGCGGTGCGCGCCGATCTGTGCCTCAGCCTTGCCCGGGCGGCGGGCGCGCGCGGCATGGTGCTTGGGCAGGCGCTGGACATGGCGGCAGAGCAGTCTGACCGCCCGCTCACGCTCGATGAGATCACCGCGCTTCAGGCGGGCAAGACCGGCGCGTTGATCTGCTGGTCGGCGGAGGCAGGCGCGCGGCTGGCGCAGGCGGAGATTGCGCCGCTGACGGATTACGCAACCCGGCTGGGCCTCGCGTTCCAGATCGCCGATGACATCCTCGATGTGGAAGGTGACGCAGCCGCGATGGGCAAGGCCGTCGGCAAGGACGAGGACCGCGGCAAGGCGACCTTTGTGTCGCTGCTGGGGATGGACGGGGCGAAACGCCGCGCTCATGATCTCGTGCACGAAGCCTGCACAAGCCTAGATCTATACGGTAAGGAGGCAGAGAACTTGCGGGACGCCGCCCGCTTCGTTATCTCGCGCCGGACCTGAGACTCTAGACCTGCGGAGGACAGCCATGTCCCAGCGCCCAAAGACCCCTGTTCTGGATCGCATCCAAAGCCCCGGGGACCTGAAATCCCTCTCTGACCCAGAGCTCAAGCGTCTGGCGCAGGATGTGCGCGCAGAGACGATTTCCGCCGTGTCCGAAACCGGGGGGCACCTTGGTGCAGGTCTTGGCGTGGTCGAATTGACCGTGGCCCTGCATCACGTCTTTGACACGCCGCGGGACAAGATCATCTGGGACGTCTCGCATCAGTGTTATCCGCACAAGATCCTCACCGGGCGGCGCGACCGGATGCACACGCTGCGTCAGAAGGACGGGCTGTCCGGCTTCACCAAGCGGTCCGAAAGCCCCTATGACCCCTTTGGCGCGGCGCATTCCAGCACGTCGATCTCTGCCGCGCTGGGCTTTGCCGTGGCGCGGGATCTTGGCGGGGCCTGTGACACAGGGCATGGCGATGCGATCGCGGTGATCGGGGATGGCGCCATGAGCGCTGGCATGGCCTTCGAGGCGCTGAACAACGCGGGCCACCTGAAAAAGCGGATGATCGTCATCCTGAACGACAACGAGATGAGCATCGCGCCCCCGACCGGTGCGCTGTCCACCTATCTCAGCAGGCTCTATGCCGAGGCGCCGCTGCACGATCTCAAGGAGGTGGCGCGCGGCGCGGTCTCTTTCCTGCCCGAACCCTTCCGCGAAGGGGCGAAACGCGCGAAGGACATGCTCAAGGGCATGACGATGGGTGGCACCCTGTTCGAAGAGCTGGGGTTTTCCTACATCGGTCCCATCGACGGGCATGATCTCGACCAGCTTTTGCCGGTGCTGCGCACGGTCCGCCAACGCGCCTCCGGCCCGATCCTGCTGCATGTGCTGACGAAAAAGGGCAAGGGCTACGACCACGCCGAACATGCCGCTGACAAGGGGCACGCGCGGGCCAGGTTCGACGTGCTCACGGGCAAGCAGAACAAGGCGCCGTCCAACGCCCCCGGCTATACAAAGGTGTTCGCCCAGAGCCTGCTGGATCTCGCCGCCGAGGACAGCCGCATCTGCGCCGTGACCGCCGCGATGCCCGATGGGACGGGGCTGGACCTCTTTGCCGAACGGTACCCGTCGCGGTGCTTCGATGTGGGCATTGCCGAACAACACGGCGTGACCTTCTGTGCGGGGCTTGCCGCCGGGGGGCTGCGGCCGTTCTGCGCGATGTATTCGACCTTCCTGCAGCGTGGCTATGACCAGGTGGTGCATGATGTGGCGATCCAGCGCTTGCCGGTGCGTTTCGCCATCGACCGCGCCGGTCTTGTGGGGGCGGATGGGGCGACCCATGCGGGGTCCTACGACGTGGCCTTTCTGGCGAACCTGCCCGGCATGGTGGTCATGGCCGCCGCCGACGAGGCAGAACTCAAGCATATGGTCGCCACGGCTGCAGCGCATGATTCGGGGCCCATCGCCTTCCGCTACCCGCGCGGCGAAGGCGTCGGTGTGGACATGCCGGAACGCGGCAAGATCCTCGAGATCGGAAAGGGCCGCATGGTGCGGGAGGGCGCGCGCGTGGCGCTCTTGTCCTTTGGCACCCGTCTGTCGGAATGCCTGACCGCCTGCGAGAGGCTTGAGGCGCGTGGCATTTCGCCGACGGTGGCGGATGCACGGTTTGCCAAGCCGTTGGACCGCGACCTGATCCTCGATCTTGCCCGCAATCATGAGGCGCTGATCTGCATCGAAGAGGGCGCCGTGGGCGGGTTCGGCTCTCATGTGGCGCAGCTGCTGGCCGAAGAGGGCGTCTTTGACACTGGGCTGAAGTACCGCTCGATGGTGCTGCCTGACATCTTTATCGATCAGGCCAGCCCGCGCGACATGTATGCCGTGGCCCGGCTGAACGCCGAAGACATCGAGGCAAAGGTGCTGACCACGCTGGGTGTCGAAGTGCTGGACAAGCGCGCCTGAGGGGGGTGACCTGCGGGGGTGCGCCCGAGGGGACGGGCCCCGATCAAAAGCGATCAAAAGGCCTGACCCCTAAAACCATCGAACCGGGCGTGGCCGGGGCCTACAACAGCCCTGTCCAGACCGACAGCAGCGTCAGGTAGATCACACTGCCCTGCACATAGCCCGCCAGCGTATACGCCCCGTCACGCGTCATCAGCCCGAACATGATCATCGACACGGCGCCCGCGCTGAACGAGGTCACAAAGGGCAGGAGTTCCAGCAAGGGCCAGCTCGCCGCCATCACCGCCGTCGCGAGATAGGCGATCAGCCGCGTCGGTCCCGTGGTCAGGATCCGCAAACGGCCATGGCTGTGACGGTCCATCCAGGCGGCGGGCCTTGTCAGCCATGTGATCGCGCGCACCATCTTGCCGGCTTCGACCGAGCGGTTGCGCAAGATCTTGGGCAGCCACAGATGTTTGCGCCCGATCAGCACCTGCGCCACGATCAGCAGGACGATCATCGCGCCCAGCGTCGGCGATCCCGGGATCCCCGAGACGGGCGAGACGAGGACAATCGCGGGCACGAGGATCACCGCCGGAAAGGAGCGCCCACCGATCCGCGCGAGCACGTCACTGACCGAAACGCGTGTGTCGCCGTCTTCGGGGCGCATCGCCTCGAGAAGGCCCTGCAGCGTCTCGGGACCGGATTGCGCAGGGCGGGATTGACCCGGCCCGGATTGACCCGGCCCGGATTGCCTTGCCCCAGATTGCCCGGCGGTGTCCGTCTCGTCGTTTGGTGTGTCGTCCTGCATGGCGGATCGCCTAGCCCTGCGATTCGTCGCCAAGCATGGCCGTCAGCCCGCTGCGGTAATCCGGATAGGCCAGCGTCACGCCCAATTCCTCGTGCAGGCGGGCGTTGCTCACCCGCTTTGACTCCGCGTAGAAACTGCGCGCCATGGGCGACATCTCCGCGGTCTCGAAATCCACTTCTGGCGGTGGCGGCATGCCCAAGAGTTCAGCGGCAAAGGCCAGCACATCCTGCGGCGGGGCAGGGTCGCCGTCACAGACGTTGTAGGCGGCCCCCGGATTGGGCCGGTCGATCGAGGCCTTCAGCACCGTCGCGATATCCGCCACATGGATGCGCGAAAACACCTGTCCCGGTTTGATGATCCGTCGCGCCGTGCCGTTGCGGATCTTTTCAAACGGGCCGCGGCCCGGTCCGTAGATCCCGGCAAGGCGAAAGATGTGCAGGGGCAGGTCTGGCACCGCGCGCCAATCCGCCTCAGCCGCGATCCGGGCACGGCCCCGACGGGTCGCGCCGGTCAGCGGCATGCTCTCGTCGACCCAAGCGCCCTTCGAATCACCATAGACCCCGGTGGTTGACAGATATCCGGCCCAGTCCAGCTCTGCCGCCCGCTCGGCCAGCGCAGGGCCGATCAGGCGCAGCGCCGGGTCGCCCTCGGCATCGGGGGCCGCGCTCATCAGGACATGGGTCGCTTGCCCCAGCGCCGCTTCGACTGTTGCCTTGTCCCAAAGGATCGCCGTGATGCCCGAAGCGTCGAGCATCGCGCGCTTTTCCGCGCTGCGCGTGGTGCCGATCACGCGCCAGCCCAGCGGCAACACCAGCGCCGCAAGCGCGCGCGCAGAATAGCCGTGACCCAATGACAAAAGCACCTTTTCCATAGCCCATAGGTGGCCGCGACGCCGGAAACTTGCAAGTGTTACAAAAAATTCTTTCCGAGGGGCATTTTGTAACATATACTGCCGGTACGGGTTTTTGCACAGGAGCAGCGCGCATGTATTCGCAGGGTCTGATCGGCGCCGATGGCCGCACCGAAGAAACCGAAGGCTTCTTGCAGCGCTTTCAGGCGCGCATCGATGCCGAGGAAAAGATCGAACCGAATGACGCCATGCCCGAAGGGTACCGGCGGACATTGGTGCGCCAGATCGGCCAGCACGCCCATTCAGAGATTGTTGGCATGTTGCCAGAGGGCAACTGGATCACCCGCGCGCCGTCCCTGCGGCGCAAGGCGGCGCTTCTGGCGAAGGTTCAGGATGAGGGCGGTCATGGCCTTTACTTGTACTCTGCCGCCGAAACGCTGGGCGTGACCCGCGAGGAAATGACCGAGGAGCTCTTGGTCGGCAAGGCCAAGTATTCGTCGATCTTCAACTACCCGACGCTCAGCTGGGCGGATATCGGCATCGTGGGCTGGCTGGTCGATGGCGCCGCGATCATGAACCAGATCCCGCTGTGCCGGTGCTCTTACGGGCCCTATGCCCGGGCGATGATCCGCGTCTGCAAGGAAGAGAGCTTTCACCAACGGCAGGGCTACGAGATCGTCATGACGCTGGCGCGTGGCACGCCGGAGCAGAAAGAGATGGTGCAGGACGCGCTGAACCGCTGGTGGTGGCCTTCGTTGATGATGTTCGGCCCGCATGACGCGGAAAGCCAGCATTCCGATCAGTCGATGGCCTGGAAGATCAAGCGGTTTACCAACGACGAGTTGCGCCAGAAATTCATCGATGCCACCGTCCCGCAGGGCGAGTTCCTCGGTCTGACTTTCCCGGACCCCGATCTGGCGTGGAATGACGCCAAGGGCTATGATCACGGCCCCATCGACTGGGACGAGTTCTGGCGTGTCGTGAAGGGTCACGGCCCCATGGCCCGCGACCGCATCAAGGCGCGCCGCAAGGCTTGGGACGAGGGTGCCTGGGTCCGAGACGCCGCGCTGGCCCATGCCGAAAAACGCCGCGCGCGCCAGTTGGCCGCCGAGTAGCACCATGCCGCTCGCCCAGTTCAACATCGCGCGCGCTGGCCGCTGGCGGATCCGCGCATGGCCGGATTCATCGACGCGGTGCCCATGATGAACGGTCTGGCGGAACGGTCGCCGGGCTATCTCTGGCGGCACAGCGACGAAGAGGCGGCCCATGCCGAGCTGTTCGCGGACGACCCGCGCATGACGCTGACCCTGTCGCTTTGGCGCGATCTGGAGAGTTTGCGCTTTTTCACATGGCAGACGCTGCACAAGCGGTTTCGCCAGCGCACCGCCGAATGGTTCGAGCCGCTCGGCGCGCGCTATCTGGTGGTCTGGGACGTGCCCGAAGGCCATTTGCCGACCCCGCGCGAGGCGATGAACGCGCTCAATGCCCTGCGGGCCGAAGGTCCCTCGCCCGAACGCCGGGGAACGGAGGCCTTGCGCCCCGAAGGCCCCGGTGACGCGCCGATCTCCGGGGCTCGAAACGGCTCTGCGATCCGCCACCATGAGACCACCCACAGGAACGCACCGCAATGACCACAGCAATCGTTCATCGCCCCGACGGGCTGCTCAGGCTCTTGCTTCTGGTCTGCGTGGTCTTCTTTGTCTGCATTGGGCTGGCGCATTTCTTCGGCCTGAAATGGCCCGTGCTCTTTGTCTATTTCGACACGCCCTACCACGCCTATCAGGACAGGATCATCTCTTTCACGCTGGTGACCTATGCGGCGCTCTTTCTGGCAGCGTCGCGGGACATGACGGTGGTGCCTTTTGCGCTGGTGTCGATCTGGTCCACCGTGGCGGGGCTGTCGTACATCAACACCTCGGCAGAACTGGCAGCGGTCTTGGCCGATGGCCAGTCAACGCTCCTTTATTGGCTGCAAACCGGCGCGTTCGGCGGGTTGGCGGCGCTGCTCACCCTTCTTTATGTCACTGCAAAGCGAGGCTGACGGGATGACGACCACCTCACAGACCACCCCCCTCTGGGAGGTATTCATCCGCCCCCGCAACGGGTTGAGCCACAAGCATGTCGGCTCGCTGCACGCCGCCGACGAGGTGCTGGCCCTGCAAGCCGCGCGCGACGTCTACACGCGTCGCGGCGAGGGCACGTCGATCTGGGTGGTGCGCTCGGCGGATATCATCGCCTCCGATCCGGATCAGGCGGCGGAGAATTTCGACCCCACGGCGGACAAGATCTACCGCCATCCGACCTTTTACGACATCCCGGATGACGTGGGGCACATGTGATGGCCGACCCATTGTTTGACGCGCTGCTGGAGCTGGCGGACGACCACCTCGTTCTGGGGCACCGCCTGTCGGAATGGTGTGGGCACGCCCCAATGCTGGAGGAGGATCTGGCGCTGCCAAATATGGCGCTCGACCTGATCGGCTCTGCCCGCACGCTGTATGCCTATGCCGCCGAAACGGAGGCGAAGGGCCGCGACGAAGACGCGCTGGCCTTTCTGCGGGGCGAACGCGCCTACCGCAACCTTCTGCTGGTGGAGCGCCCGAATGGCGATTTTGCCCAGACCATGCTGCGTCAGTTGTATTTTGCGGCTTTCATGTCGCCGTATTGGCAGTCCGCCCTTGGATCCGAGGACGCGGTGATCGCGGGTGTGGCGGGCAAGGCGGCGAAGGAAATGGCCTATCACATCCGTCACGCGGGTGAATGGGTGATCCGCCTTGGCGATGGCACCGAAGAGAGCGCGCGGCGCATGGCCGAGGCGGTCGACGAGTTGCACCGCTTTACCGACGAGCTCTTCGAGGAAGGGGCGGGGGCCGCCATCTCTGCCCTGCCAGAGCGCGCCAGCTTGCGTCCCGCATGGGAGACGGTGCTGCGACCGATCTTTGCCGAGGCCTGCCTGACCTTCCCCGACAGCAGCTTTGCCCAGACCGGCGGGCGCGCGGGCAAGCACGGCGAGGGGCTTGGCCACATGCTGGCCGAGATGCAAAGCCTGCACCGCGCGCATCCCGGGGCGGTCTGGTGACCGCCGCGCTGCAAGATGATGCCGCGGCGCGGGCCTGGGCGGCCGCCGCTGCCGTCCCCGACCCCGAAGTGCCCTGCGTGACGGTTGCGGACCTCGGGATCCTGCGCGCGGTGCGCCTTGAAGGGGAGGTTGCCGTGGCCGAGGTCACGCCGACCTATTCCGGGTGTCCGGCAACTCTGGCGATCGAGCTGGGGATCGAGGCGGCCCTGCGCGCCGCGGGTTTTGACGCACGGATCGCCCGTGTGCTGTCGCCGCCCTGGACCACTGACTGGATCACCGAGGCCGGCCGCGAAAAGCTGCGCGCCTATGGCATCGCGCCTCCGATTGCGGGCTCCGGCAAGGCGGCGTTGTTTTCTGCGCCGGATGTGACCTGTCCGCGCTGCAACAGTGCGCGGACGCAGCGGATTTCCGAATTCGGCTCAACCGCGTGCAAGGCGCAATACCAGTGCCGCAGCTGCGCGGAGCCCTTCGATTATTTCAAATGCCTGTAGGAGGCGCGCGATGTTCCATACCCTGACCCTTTCGCAGGTGCGTCCCGAAGGCGAGGGTGCCGTGGCGCTTGGATTCGAAGTGCCCGCGGCGCTGGCGCAGACCTTTCGTTTCACGCCGGGTCAATACCTGACCCTGCGCAGCGGGGCTCTGGACGGGGATCAGCGTCGCGCCTATTCCATCGCCAGCCTGCCGGGCGAGGATCTGACGGTTGGGGTGAAATCCGTGCCGGGGGGCGCGTTTTCCCCCTTTGCGCAGAGGCTCAGGCCGGGCGACCAGCTGGAGGTCATGCCGCCAGAGGGCCGGTTTCTCTGGCAAGGCGCTCAAAAGATCGTGCTGATTGCGGCCGGGTCCGGCATCACGCCGATGATTTCCATTGCGGGGGCCGCGCTTGAGGCCGGGGCAGAGGTCACGCTGATCTATGGCAACCGCACCACGGGGTCGATCATGTTCCGTGAGACGCTGGACCAGCTCAAGGATCGGTTTCTGACCCAATTCACCCTCGTGCATGTGCTCAGTCGCGAACCGCAGGACGTGGCGCTGCTCAATGGCAGGGTCACGGGCGAAAGGGTCATGGCATTGGCGCAGGCCGGTGCCGTGGATCTTGCGAGCGCGCAGGCGGTCTATCTGTGCGGGCCGGGGGAGATGATCGACGATGTCTCTGCTGCACTGGCGGGGCATGTGGCGTCGGATGCGCTGCATTTCGAACGCTTCACCGCGGATGGCGCGCCCGCGCCCGCCCGCAGTGTCGACGCGGAACGCGCGGCCGAGGCCGGTGTGCAGATCGACGTGGTGCTGGACGGGACGCGCCGCAGCTTTGCCCTGAAGGGCGAGGATGCCAGCCTGATCGAGGCGGCGGCCCGCGCAGGGCTGGAATTGCCGTTCAGTTGTAAGGGCGGCATGTGCTGCACCTGCCGTTGCAAAGTTGTCGAAGGGACCGCGGAAATGGCGGTGAACTACTCGTTGGAGGCCTGGGAACTGGCGGCAGGTTTTACCCTCGCGTGTCAGGCCAGACCGACAACGGACAGACTGGTGCTGGATTTCGACGCCGCGTGAGGCTCCCCCAGGCCGCAACCGACAGCGGGATCTGCGTCAGGCAGGGTGGCTCGGATGCGAAGTGGCGCTTTTGTATGGGGTGGATCGGGTGATTTTGGGGGCCGTTGACGGGGCCGGCCTTGTCACTGCGCGGCTGCTGCTTGAGCAACCGAAACGGCCGGGACGCGCTGGATCAAACGCACCTCGGGCGCGGGAATACTGTGGAAACGGTCGAGGGAAAAAGTCGATATCCCTCTCCCTACCGCCCTTTGTTCTGGGGCGATTCGGATAACACATCATGAAGTTTCGCCAAGGTTTTGCAGAAGACCCGCT
>JBELMB010000145.1:0-13404 GCA_042088665.1 Sagittula sp. | reverse complement strand
AGCGGTCATCGTCGATTCCGAAAGACAAACAGTTCAAGAAGCAGCACGGCGGTCACCGACACGAGGAAAACAAGGCTGCCCACGGCGTTCAACCGCGGCGACAAACCGGAGCGCAACAGCGACCAGATCTCGACCGGCAAGGTCACGTCGAACCGCGACAACAAGAAGGCGATGATGAACTCGTCCCATGACAGGGTCACCGACAAAAAGAAGGCCGCCAGCAGCGCAGGCGCCACCATGGGCAGCGTGATCAGCGTCACGACACGAAGCTCTGATGCGCCCAGATCACGGGCGGCACGTTCCGCACTTTCCTGCTGCGCACCCATGGAGGCATAGAGGATGGCAAAGCAGATCGGCAGGTTGATCACCACGTGGCCCGCAGCTACCGCCCAGAGCGAGACCCCAAGCCCAAGCCGCTGCACCATGATCAACAGGCCCAGCCCGACAATCAATGTGCTCACCGCGATGGGCGCGATCAACACGACCCGCATCACCAGCGCGCCGGGCAAACGGTGCCGCGCCAGCCCGTAGGCGGCCATAAATCCCAGCGCCACCGCCACGGCAGAGGCCCCGCCCGCCACCAGAAGCGAATTCGCCAGCGCCTCGACCAGATCATCATCGCCAAGGATCTCTGCGTACCATTGCAGCGACGGCCCGTCGAACGGCGGCACAGGCAGCGTCCCGCCCTGAAAGGAAAACAGCACCAGTGCCGCCACCGGCAAGTAGATAAAGCCGAAGCCCAGCGCCAGATACAGCCACGACAGCGCTCTCATAGCCGGTCCAGCCGCAACCAGCGCGCCGAGGCGAGGTAGACGAGGGTCACGATGCCCATCAGCACCATCGCCAGTGCGGAGGCCAGCGGGAAATCGGCGCGCCGCCCCAGTTGCACCATGATCACTTGCGGCACTGTCAGCTCCGTATTGCCGCCAAGGATCTGCGGCGTGACATAGTCACCGATGCACAGGACAAAGGTCAGAAAAGCCCCCGTCACGATCCCCGGCAAGGTCAGCGGCAGCGTGATGTGCCAAAAGGTCTGCCATCCGCTCGCCCCCAGATCCGCAGCCGCCTTGCGGTAGTTCTGCGGCAATTGCACGAGATTGGCGTAGATCGTCAGGGTCAGCAACATGACGAAGAAGTGCACAAAGCCCGTCACCGTCGCGAAACGGGTGTTCGCCAGCGTCACCGGCTCTGCGATCAGGCCAAGCCCCATAAGCCCCTGGTTGATCACCCCTTCGCGGGCCAGAACCAGCAGCCACGCATAAGACCGCACCACGTAGGACGTCCAGAACGGCAGGATCGTCAGCAAGAGCGCCAGCCGCTGCCAGCGCTGCGGCACGCGAAACGCGATGATCCACGCCAGCGGATAGGCCAGCAGCACTGAGACCAGCGTCACCGTCAGCGTGATCTCAAGCGAGACCATGATCGCACGGCTCAGATAGGCCTTTTGGGTCAGCGCCAGATAGTTCTCTGGCGAAATCCCCCAGACCAAAGTGCGCCCGTCGAGCGTGGCAAGGCTCATGGCGCCCATCACGACGAAGGGCACCACGAAGAACACCAGCGTCCAGATCAATGCGGGCGCGACAAAACCCCAGCCTTGTCGCGCCCCTTGTGTCCTTGTCACAGGGCTCTGCTCACTGCTGCAGCGTCTCCAGCCACAGATCCTGCATGTCGATGTCCAGATCGGTGTCAGGCGCCGGATAAAGCTGTGTCAGCGCAAGATAGTCGGGCTGGCTGTCCCAGCGCAGCACCTCTTTCTGGGTGTCGCTGAGGACGTCGCCCGCCTTGGCATTGGCCGGCATCCCCCAGAAACACGACGAGGTCGCAAGCCGCGCCTGCCCCTCGGGGCTGGTGATGTACTTGATGAATTCCATCGCCATATCCGGGTTCTCGCTGCCTTCGACGACGCCGATGGACTGGGCCCAGCGGACCGCGCCTTCCTTGGGGATCGTCCAGGTCAGGTTTGGCTGCTCTTCGGACAGGACCGCCGTCAGCCATTCGCCGCCACCGACAACGATGTCGACTTCGCCCGTGGCCAGCGCCGTCTGCGCCGCAACGACACCGGCAACCGAGGCCGCGCGCGCGCGCATCGTCGACAGTACACCGCCGATGGCCTCCAGGTCGTCGCCGCCAATCTCTGCCGTGGCGATGCCCTCGGCGATGGCGGCCAGCCCCATGACCGGCAGGTAGTAGTCATAGATCGACAGGCGGCCCGCGTATTTCTCGGACCAGACCGAGGCGAGGCTTTCCATATCGGCCAGGTCGACCTTGTCGGCATTATAGGAGATCGTGTTGTAGCCGAATTTCTCCGTCACAGCGTAGGTCACGCCATCGACGCTGTTGTTCTCGGCCATGACCACTTCGGGGAAGAAATCCGCTGTGGATACGGCGCCTTCGGGCATCGGCGCCAGCACACCGGCCTCCACGGCGCGGAACACGTCGATGCCGTCGATGACCAGCACATCCCAGTCCCCCGGGCGCGACTGTTCCAGCAGCGCCAGCGCCGCACCGGTGCCTTCGTATTCGCGCAGATTGACCTTGACGTCATGGGCCGCCTCGAAGGGCTCGATCAGCGCGGGATCGGTGTGATCGCACCAGACCAGCGCGTTCAGCTCCCCTTCGGCCAGCGCGGCCCCCGCGAAGACGGTCAGCGCGGTTGTGCTCAGAAATACGGTCGGCAAACGGTTCATGGGTGTCTCCCCTTGGATGAGATGGACCGCCTTGGGGCGGTTTTGTCCGAACACGCGCCCTTGCCAAAAAGGTGAACGCATTCATCTTTGCTATGGGCCCACCTAGACCTGTCCCCTCCTTTCTCAAGCGATGCACATGGTCGGATTGCGCGAAAAACAGAAAGCTGACCGCCAAAGACGCATTTTGGAGGCAGCCGTGACCAAATTTCGGGCAGACGGCTATCGTTCCGCCCGGATCGAAGATCTGGCCGAGATGGCGCAGGTCTCTGTTGGCACGGTCTACAACTACTACCAGACAAAGGGCGACATCCTCATCGCAACCGTCGCCATGGAGGTCGAAGAAGTGCTGGCCGCGGGCGCAAAGATCGTTGCCGCCCCCCCGAAGGGCGTCGAAGCCGCGCTGCTCACCTTGATCTGGGCCTATTACGATCACTCGCTGGAGTATCTGTCAAAGGAGATGTGGCGCAGCGCCATGGCGCTCGCCCTGCAAGCGCCCGACACTCCGAACGGGCAACGCTATGCGGCGCTGGACGCCCAGCTCGCAGCGCAGGTCACACAGCTCTTGTGGTCATTGCAGCACCGGGGCGAGATCGCGGCGCATCTAGACACCGATGCCATGGGCCAGATTGCGTTCAGCCACCTTAACCAGGCATTCATGGGCTTTGTGCAGGACGAAGGCATGGCCCTCGACACCCTGCGCAGCCAGGTGGCGGCGCAACTGGCACCGTTTTGCGCGATGATGACGCCCTAGCCCGGATCCTCGGAGACACCGTAGCGGCTGAGGATCATGTCGACACTGCTGTCGACCACGCGCTCCATCTCTGCGCAGGTCAAAAGCGGCGCACCGAAGATCATCGGCCAAAAGGCCTTTGCCTTGATCAGCGCCATGAACTCCCGCGCCGCCTCGTCGGGGTCTTCTGCATCGATGCGGCCATCTTCCTGTGCGGCGCGCAACATCGCCACAAACGCCCCGGTCTTGTCCATCCTGCCCTGCGCGGTCCGCGCCATCTCGGGTGAGCGCAGCGTTTCGCTGATCAGCATCCGCGCCATGGCCATCACGTCGGGCGTGATCAGCAAGGCGCCCTCTGCCCGGCCCAGCGCGACCAGTTGCTCACGCAAAGGGCGCGCGGGATCGTAGCGCATGTCCTGCATGCCGGAAAACCGGTCCGACAGAACATCCAAGATCGCGCGAAAAAGGTTTTCCTTACTCTCGAAATACTTGTATACTGTGCGCTTGGATACCCCTGCACGTGCAGAGACACAATCCATCCTCGCGGCGTCAAATCCCTTTTCCTGGAACTCCTTGACCGCCGCTTCGATGATTTGCGCCTGTTTTGAACGGGGCTGATCACAGTCTGTCATGTCCCAGCGTATGCGCGATATCGGCGGCGCGATCAATGTAAACTCATGGGTTTACAACTGGCGCAAATCGCAGCATGATAAACTCATGAGTTTACCGGCATCCCTTTCTCAGGGTGCCCGACGGCTCGACCAAAGCCAACCTCGCAGGGAGGATCCAGCAGATGGCAATCTCACTCAAACTCAATGGTCAGATCCACGAAGTGGACGCCGAACCGGGCACGCCGCTCTTGTGGGTGATCCGCGATGAGCTGCAATTGACCGGGACAAAGTTCGGCTGCGGGGTCGCCTCTTGTGGCGCCTGCACCGTGCACCTGGACGGTGCACCCGTGCGGTCCTGCCAGACCTATATCGAGGATGTCGAAGGCGCCGAAGTGACCACCATCGAAGCCATCGGCGCGGAAAAGATCGGCGCCGCGGTCCAGCAAGCCTGGGTGGAGCTCGATGTGGTGCAATGCGGCTATTGCCAGTCCGGCCAGATCATGTCGGCAGTCGGCCTTCTGTCGGAAAACCCCAGCCCCAGCGCGCAGGACATCGACGACTACATGTATGGCAACGCCTGCCGCTGCGCCACGTACCAACGCATCCGCGCGGGCATCCAGCGCGCCGCAGAGATCCTGGAGGCCTGATCATGACCATTTCAACTTCGCGCCGTGGTTTTCTCAAGGGCGTGGCCTCTGCCGCGGCTGTTCTTTACGTGGGCGTGCGTCCGGACGGGGCACTGGCCGCGAGCGGCTCCGCCACCCAGGTGAACCCCTTTGTCAAGATTGCCGGTGACGGCTCTGTCACCGCCATCGTCAAGCATTTCGAGAAGGGACAAGGCCCCGCCACCGGCCTGTCCACGCTCATCGCCGAAGAGCTGGGCCTGCGCATGGACCAGGTCAGCTATGCCTTTGCACCGTCCAACCCACAGCTCTACAACAACTTGTTTTTTGGCCAGTTTCAGGGCACCGGCGGCTCGACCGCCATGGCCAACTCCTTCACCCAGTACAGGCAGGCCGGGGCTGCGGCCCGCACGGTGCTGATCCAGGCCGCGGCCGAGGCCTGGGGCGTACCTGCTGCCGAGCTCGCCATCGAAGAGGGTGTGATCTCCGGTGCCGGTCGCTCTGCCTCCATCGGTGATTTCGTCGAGGCCGCCGCTGCGCTGGAAGCCCCGGCAGAGCCGGTGCTGAAAGAGGCATCGGAATTCCGCCTGATCGGCAACCCCGAGGTGCGCCGCCTCGACAGCCCGATCAAGACAAACGGTCAGGCGATGTTCGCCATCGACGTCTTTCTGCCGAACCAGATGGTCGCCATGATCGCCCGCCCCGAAGCCCGTGGCGCGCTGGCCCTGTCGTTTGATGACAGCGCCGCGCAAGACGTAAAGGGCTACATCCGCGCCGCCGTCTTGCCCAACAAGGCCGGTGTCGCGGTCTTTGCGGAAAACACATGGGCCGCGATGCAGGCGCGTGACGCGCTGAGTGTCGAATGGGACACCGCCGCCGCCGAAACCCGCTCCAGCGCCGACATCAAGGCAGAGATCATGGCCGCCCTGCAGGCCCCGCCGGAATACAACGTCAACAAGACCGACGAGGCGGAAACGCAATCCGCCCTCGCCGGGGCGGCAACGGTCGTCGAAAAGACGTTTTACTTTCCGCTGCTGGCACATGCCCCGATGGAACCCCTGAACTGCACCATCGAGGCCACCGCAGATGGTGGCATCCGCTTGCACGACGGCGCGCAGATGCCCACGGGGCCGCATTTTGCCCTATCGCAGATCTTTGACCTGCCCTTCGAGAAGATCGAGATCAACACGATGCTGGCAGGCGGCTCTTTCGGGCGTCGCGCCACGCCGGATGCGGATTATCAGGTCGAGGCGGCGCTGGCCTTTGTCGTCACCGACCGCTCGCGTCCGGTCAAACTGGTCTGGTCGCGCGAGGATGATCTGCGCAGCGGCTACTATCGCCCGGCCTTTGGCCACAAGGTGCGCGTGGGTCTGGACGAGGCTGGCAAGATCGTGGCCTGGGACCACCGCATCGCCGGTCAGTCGATCATGAAGGGCACCGCCTTCGAAAGCTTTGCCGTGCATGACGGCGTGGACCACAGCTCTGTCGAGGGGGCGGCGGATTCGCCCTACCAGATCCCCGGTGGGTTCTTTGGCCTGACCGACACGGAAAAGGCGACAAGCACGCTGTGGTGGCGGTCGGTCGGCCATACCCACACCGCCTATGTCATGGAAGTCATGATGGACATGGCCGCACGGGCCGCGGGCGCCGATCCGCTGGATTTCCGTCTGGGTTATCTGCAAGGCGATGGCGCGGACCAGATGCGTCTGGCAGGCGTTCTGAAACTGGCCGCCGAGAAATCGGGCTGGGGCGCGCCCTCCGCCGGGCGCAGCCAGGGCATCGCGGTGCACAAGAGCTTTGGCTCTTATGTTGCCGAAGTGGTTGAGGTTTCAGGCAATGCGGCAGACGGGGTAAAGATCGAAAAGGTCACATGCGCGGTGGATTGCGGGATCGCCGTGAACCCGGATGTGGTCAAGGCCCAGATGGAAGGCGGCATCGGTTATGGCATCGGCCACACCATGCGCGACCAGATCACGCTGACAGACGGGGCGGTGGACCAGTACAACTTCCCCGACTACGAGCCGCTGCGGATCAGCGACATCGGCGCGATCGACGTGCATATTGTCGCCTCCAGCGAAGCGCCCACCGGCGTAGGCGAACCCGGCACGCCCCCCGCAGCACCGGCGCTGGCAAATGCCATTGCCGCGGCCAGTGACAACAGATGGGTGGGCAACCTGCCCATGGCCGAGGACGGCGTCTCTTTCGCCTGATCCATGTCTTTCAGGAAAGCCTCTCGCCCGAATGATCTGGGCGGGGGGCCATTCGGGGCGCTGGAACACACGGGCCATTGGAACACTCAGGCCACCGGCGTGTTCCGACATGCAGCCACACCTTGCTCGGCGCAGCTGCATGCAAGCCACCCAAGCTTTCAGATCACCCGAAAAGATCGTGCGCCAGTTCCAGCGCGTCGATCAGCACGTCCACTTCCTGCGTCGTATTATAGAGGCCGAATGAGGCCCGGCAGGTCGCCGTGACGTTCAGGAAATCCATCAACGGACCCGCGCAATGATGGCCCGCACGCACCGCGACGCCCTTCTTGTCGAGGATGGTAGAGATGTCATGCGCATGCCCCGCCCCCGCCATGGTGAACGAAAAGATCGCGGCCTTTGTCGGTGTCGTTCCCTGCACGGTCAGCCAGTTCAACCCGTTCAGCCTTGCACGGGCGTAGTCGCGCAGCAGGTTTTCATGGGCGGCGATGTTCTCCATCCCCAACCCCATCATGTATTCCAGCGCGACACCCAGCCCGATCTGCTGCACGATGCCGGGCGTGCCGGCCTCGAACTTCATCGGAGGGTCGTTCCATGTGATCTCGTCCTTGTGGACCTCGCGGATCATGTCGCCACCGCCCATGAAGGGCTGCATTTCATCCATGCGCGCGCGCTTGATCCAGATCGCCCCGGAGGCAGACGGCCCATACAGCTTGTGCCCTGTGATGGCGTAGAAATCACAGCCCAGATCGGCCACGTTGACCGGCATATGCACCGCCGCCTGACTGCCATCGACCATGACCGGCACGCCCTTGGCGCGGGCGCCGTCACAGATCGCCTTGACGTCGACCACGGTGCCCAGAACGTTGGACAGATGGGTGATCGCGACCAGCTTGGTCTTTGGGCCAATCGCATCGATGACCTTTTGCGGATCGAGCGCGCCATTGGCGTCCACATCGACCCATTTGATCACAACGCCCTGCCGTTCGCGCAGGAAATGCCAAGGCACGATGTTGGCGTGATGCTCCATGACCGACAGCAGGATTTCGTCCCCGGCTTCAAGCCGCGGCATCGCCCAGCCATAAGCCACGAGGTTGATGCCCATGGTGGTGCCGGTGGTGTAGACGATCTCTTCGGGATCGGGCGCTCCGAGAAAGCGCGCAATGGTCTCGCGCACGCCTTCGTATTTGTCGGTGGCGAGGTTAGACAGATAGTGCAACCCGCGGTGCACATTGGCGTATTCCTCGGCGTAGCCGCGTGTGACGGCGTCGATCACCACCTGTGGCTTTTGCGCAGAAGCGCCGTTATCCAGATACACCAGCGGCTTGCCGTTCACTTCGCGCGACAGGATCGGAAAATCCCCGCGGATTTCGGAAACGTCATACATTGCCCATCATCCCCTCTGGCGAAACCCCGGCCAAGGTCAGAAGCAGCGACAAGCCGAAGGCCAAGCCCAAAATTCCAAGCACAAGCACCACCGCGGATTTCCCCAACCCGCCCAGCTCATGTGCCTCGTCGATAAAGTTCAGCAGGATCCACACGCCAAGCCCCGAAGCGACCAGCACCATCAGCCCGCTGAGCGTGTCGGAGATGGGCAGGATCACCAAAAGCGAGGCCTGCACAAGCACCCGAAGGCCCTGCATCCAGATCAACAGCACGGCCACATCCTCGATGCGACCCGACCCGCCGAACATCCGTCCGGTCAAGGTCATGACGACAATCATGCCGCCAAGCGTGGCTGCCTGCGTCGCGATGAACCCCGTGGGCGCCCCCAGAAAGAAGGGCAACGGCCCCTGCGGCGGGAACAACACCAGCGAGAGCGAAAAGATCAGCGCGTTCATCACCACCACGAGGGCGAACCCCGTCCAGAGCGCCTCCGCCCCGGGGCGCACCGACAACAAGAGGCGCGCAACGCTGCGCGGGCTCGTGACGCTTTGCAACGCCAGCTTGAAAAACCCCTCTGCGGTCATGCGACCTCCTCCTGTCCGCGTGCACGCGCCGCGCGCACACCGGAAAACCAGAACCACACAAAAGCCACCAACCACAAGGCCCCAACGAGGGACAAACCGACCCCCGGCCCCATAAAACCGGCCACAAGCCCGTTGAGCAATGCCAACGGCGCAGCCGCCAACAGCGCCCAGAAAAGGGTCAAACGGGCCTCGTAGCCGCTCAACCCCGGTGGGAAGAGCTTGGAGGCAAACTCGATCAGCAGGGCAACACCGTAAAAGATCAGCGGCAGGAAAAGCAGCGCGCCCATGAGCGCGCCCGCGATTTCAGGCGCGACCGCCTCCTGAAAGGCGCCGGCTTCGGACTGCCAGCGCTCCGGATCAGAGAGGTAGACGCGGCGCGCGATTGCCGGCCATTGCGCCACGAACATGATCCCGCAAGCCCCCATCAGGTAGGCCAGCGCACGCGGCTCCGAGTCCGCGCGCGCAAGCAGGCGCGCGGCCACGGGTCCGGGCCGCCGGTAAGAGGCGGCAATGTCCGTGCTGACCGGCACCTTCAGGTCCTGCGCCGCGCGAGCCAGGCTTCGACCCGGTCCACAAGTTCGGTCTGCAGCGCCTCGTCTTCGACCTCCTGTACCGCTTCGGCGATAAAGGCGATGGTCAGCAGATCCTCTGCCGTGCCCCGCGGAAGACCGCGGGCGCGCAGGTAGAACAACCCTTCTTCGTCGATGGCCCCCGACGTGGATCCGTGCGAACAGGCCACGTCATCAGCATAGATCTCCAGCTCCGGCTTCGCGAGGAACTGGCTGTCGTCATCCAGCAAAAGCGACTGCGAGATCTGGTAGCCATCGGTCTTCTGCGCGTCGGGTTTCACCAGGATCTTGCCCTGAAAGACCCCCACGGCCCCGTTGCGCAGCACCTTCTTGAAGACCTGGCGGCTTTCGCAATTCACCGCGTCATGGGTGACAAAGACGGTGTCATCATGGTGAAACGCGCCATCGCCCATGCAGGCACCCGCCACATGCGCCGCGGCATCGTCACCGGTGAATTCGATCACCGCCTCGTTGCGCGTCAGGATGCCGTTGACGGTCAGCGTGAAGCTCTTGAACACGCTCTGCGTCCCGAGGCGGGCAAAGACATGCGTGACGGCGCGGCGATCGTGGTCGCGGCCCTGCGCACGAACGTGGTGCAGCTTGCCGCCATCGGCGATCTCGACTTCCATGGATTTGTTGAACCGCGCGGCGGCCGGACCGTTTTCGAGAATGGTGACCTCGGCGCCCGGATCGACCTTCACCACGTGGTGCAGGATCGCATCCGAAGTGTCGTCCAGATGCTTGTAGATCAGGCTGATCGGCTTGGTCGGCTTGCCGGTCACGTGGATCAGCACGCCATCGCTGGCAAACGCCGTGTTCAGCGCCGCGAAAGGACGCGCCACCGGATCCTGGCCCGCGGTCTCCAGCACGCCGTAGATGTCCTTCGCCCAATGGATGTCGCGCCCTTCGGAAAGACGGTCGATCTGCACACCCTCAAGGCTCAGATCGTCAGAGGCCTCCGGGTCAAAGACCCCGTCCACAAAGACGATCTTCAGCCGGTCAAAGCTGTCGAAGATCGGCACCTCATCGGTGACAAGCACCGGCGCGGCCTGTGGCATGGGGGCATTGAGACTGTCGGGACGGGTGTATTTCCAATACTCGTCCCGCGCGCCGGGCAGGCCCATGGCCTGCAACCGTGCCAGCGCATCCTGCCGCGCCGGGGCGGACCAACCACCCTCCGGCAGGGCAAGCGCCTCAAGGCGCGCGTCTGTGGTGTCTTGCTTGACCTGTGGCAGAGCCATTACGCCACCTCCTCGAGGATGCCGGCATAGCCGTTGTTCTCGACTTCCAGCGCCAGATCCGGGCCGCCGGTCTTGATGATGCGGCCATCGGCCATGATGTGGACCACGTCCGGTTTGATGTGATCGAGAAGACGCTGGTAATGCGTGATCACGAGGAACCCGCGGCCTGCGTCGCGCAGCGCGTTCACCCCGTCGGCCACCAGTTTCATCGCGTCCACGTCCAGTCCGGAATCGGTCTCGTCAAGGATGCACATCTTCGGCTCCAGCATGGCCATCTGCAGGATCTCGTTGCGCTTTTTCTCACCGCCGGAAAAGCCGACGTTGACCGGACGCTTGAGCATCTCGGCGTCGATCTTGAGGTCCTTGGCCTTGGCACGCACGACCTTGAGGAACTCGGCAGAGGACATCTCTTCTTCGCCGCGCGCCTTGCGCTGCGCGTTCACAGCGGTGCGCAGAAAGGTCATGTTGCCCACGCCGGGGATCTCGATGGGGTACTGGAACGCAAGGAACAGGCCTGCCGCGGCGCGCTCTTCCGGCTCCATCTCCAGCAGTTCCTCGCCTTCGAGCGTGGCAGAGCCCTCTGTCACCTCATAGCCGTCCTTGCCCGACAAAACATAGGACAGGGTCGATTTGCCGGAGCCGTTCGGCCCCATGATGGCATGCACCTTGCCGGCCTCGACCGAAAGGTCGACGCCCTTCAGGATGACCTTGTCTTCTTCTTCGAGTTTGACGTGCAGGTTCTTGATATCCAACATCGTATCGTCCTTTCTTCACCGCCGGCCGGGCGCCGGTCAGGGGTTTTGCATCAGTTTGATGATCCACGCCAGCCGTTCCGGGGGAATCGGCGTGGGCGTCACGTGAAAATGGGCCATGCGCCCGGTGATCTGCGGGGGGCCGAGGATCTCTTCGACCTTGTGGTAGTGTTTGCGCTGAACATAGTCGTCAAAATAGAGATCGACAGGCGCGCGGGTCTGAAACGCACAAGCCAGCGCGCAACCTTGCCGAAACCGGCCATCGACCAGCACGACATCGGGCTGGGCAAAGCCTGCGCGGCCCCAGATGTCCAGAGGGTAGCGCGCAAACCGGCGCCAGGATTGATCATCGACCGGATGGCCCCACTCCTTGGTCGGACCGATGTCGGACCAGATCACCTCGACCTCGGTGCCCTTCGTCGGGGGATGGGCGGCAAACCAGCTGCGCATCATATCGGCCCAGTCGGGATCGGATTCGACGCTGAACACCCGTTTGCCGGGCATCTCGGAGGCCATGACCGTCGAGCCGCCCGAGCCATACTCAAGAATTGTCCCCGCCGCTTGGTAGGCCGCCCGCAACAGGGCCGCCTCCGCCTCTGGCAGGGTCAATTCGGGACGGGTGGTCAGGGCGGTGTCGCTCATGCGGAGCCCTGCCCGCGCATGTGGTGCTGGCAGAAACCCATGGCGGATTGGGCGCTGCCTGTTTGAACCGGGGACAGCAGCGCGGCGAACGGGCTGTGCGCGGGTGCATCAGAAGCGCGTGCCTTGGGCAACTGTCCGACTACAGATGTCGCAAACGGCTCGCCGAACGGGGGGGCAAGATCGACACCTGTCGTCTGCGCAGGCACCGCGACAGTTTTTGCACAGGCCGCCGCGTCGGACCCCGCGGGCGACGACGGACTAGCAATGAGGTCCGGACGCCCCAGACACACTGCCGCGCCAACGCGCTGACCATGCACCGCGGGGCGCGCTGGTGTCAGGTCAGCAGACCGCTGCCCACGACCGCCGCAATGGCCAACACTCCAACGCCCGCCATGCGGGCCGTAACCGACCGCACCGGCGCGGGCAGTTCGGGCAAAAGCCCCTCTTCCTCGGCATTGAACGAATCGCGCAAAGTGACTTCTTCGCGTCTCACAACTTCCCAGCCCGGGCTCGGCAGCTCCGGTTCGTACTGATACTGTGACATCCCACACACCACCTTCACAAGTGCCCCAATGGGTCATGGATCTGCCTATGAATCGCGGCGACATTGTGGCTTTTCCCAAGGGTTTTCTGAAAATCGCCCGGTTCATTCCCGTTTCCTACCCCGCTCAGGCCGGGTTTCGGTCCAAAACGACCGCTGTGCCGCTGGCCGAGACCATGAGCATGTTGTTGATCACTTCGTAGTCCAGATCGACCCCGACCACGGCTGTCGCACCCCTCGCGAGTGCGCGCTCTTCGAGCTCCCGCATGGCGGTCTCCCGGGCCTCTCCGAGCGAGGCCTCATAGGCCCCCGACCGCCCACCTATGATGTCGGTGATCCCGGCAAACAAATCGCGGAACACATTGGCCCCAAGGATCGCCTCGCCCACGACCACGCCCTTGTAGTCGATGATGTTTGCACCCTCGATGGAGGGGGTGGTTGTGATGATCATGGTTTATCTCCAATGGGTTGGATCAAGTGATTAACATTCGCCGCGTAGCGGCGCACCTCGTAGCGGCTATGATAGTCATGCGCCGCGCACCATGCCTCGAAGGCCGCCGTGCGCGCCGTGTCCACTTCGATGAAGATCAGTGGACGACACCGCGCAATCGTAGCCTCCAGCCCTTCGAGCACGGCCATTTCCATGCCTTCCACGTCGATCTTGATCAGGTCGAAATGCTCTTCGGCAAAAAGCGCATCCCCCGGGTGGACCGGCAGGTCGCCTTCCCCCGGCACCATGCGCGCGGCCCCCAGATTGCGCGCCCGCTCCGTCATCGAAAAGCCACTTTCTGACCGGGCGCCCAACCCGATGCCCAAGGCCTCCATGCGTAC
>JBELMB010000144.1:0-13428 GCA_042088665.1 Sagittula sp. | reverse complement strand
TGGTGCGGTCGAGAGGACTCGAACCTCCACGGGTGTTACCCCACAGCGACCTCAACGCTGCGCGTCTACCAATTCCGCCACGACCGCACTGTGCGGCGTCTCTATCGAAAGCGAAATGCAATGTGAAGGGCAAAATGTGCCCCCCGCTGCGAATTCATCGCGGGTCGTGACGCGCGCCCAAATCCCCGCGTTGACCCTGCACATGGCATCGGTCAGATCGCCCGAGGCCACAGGCGGGTTACACCGTGCCCCTGCCCGCCCCACTGGTGTCCCCGATGCGCGTCATGAAGCGCGGCCAAAGCGCTTGAATCACCAGCGCACTACCCGCCGCGGCGATCACCGCATAGGCCAAATCGCTGCGCCCACCCAACAGAGCCTCTGACATCAGGCGGCCGGGCAGGAAGGTGAACAGCCCCGCCACGCAAAGCCCGCGCCAATAAAGCCCGCGCAGGGTCTTCTGGTGGGCGGTGATGTCGCCGCGGCGCGCCGCGCGCACGCCTTGCCACAGCGACACGAGCACCACGATGGACAGCAGGTGGATGGGGCTGAACGGCCCCAGAACGGCAAAACCGCGAATGCCGAAACTGCTCAGCGCCGTCAGCGTCATCGCAAGCACCCAGCCGTATCCGGCCAAGCGGTGCCATCGGTCGCGGCTGCGACGCCACAGCGCCACGGGGCCAAGCATCACAGCCAGAAGCGCCGCGGATACGTGCATCTGGATCACCATTGGCGCGTCAAGAAACGGGGTGAGTGTCATCTGGTTCTTCCTTCTACATGCAAGTCTGCGCCGCCCCTGCCCGGCCACACCAAAGGTGGCACTTGCGGGGTCCGGGGCATAGGCCCGTGGTCTTGGCAGACCTAGACAAACCCGCCGCGCACATGCCATTTCACATGCGGGAAACCGGAGAGATCCTTCGTGAATGACGGCCAACCGCAGTCTGCGCTTCGTGAATGGCGGCGTGCCATGGGCCAGCCGCGCTTGCTCGTGGCCTTGGCGGGCACCTCTGCGGTGCTGACCATCGCGGGTCCCTTTGACACCGACGAACACCTTCGTCTGGCGGCGCGGGCGGGCTATTGGACCACGCTGGTCTTCGCGACCTATGCTTGGGGGCTTTGGGTGCATGCGGCCTTTGAGCCGGGACTCCTGCGCCGCAATCGGGCACTTCGCGTTGCGATCCTGACAGCGATCACTGGCTTTGGCGTCGCATTGATTGTGCTTGCGCTCAATTTTGCCCTGTTTGGCATTGTGCCGCGCGGCGCAGACTGGTTCAGCTTTCTCGCCACGCTTTTTGCCATCACGGGCATTGTTGTGCTGGGGCTGGACCTCGCGGGCCAGATGCAAGCAGACCCGGCCACGGCCCCACCAAGTCAAATGCCTACCGCGGCGGACACGCCGGTCTTGACCACCCCCGACACCGGCCCCGAAACCGGCCCTGCCCTTCTGGCCCGCCTTCCCATGGACAAACGCGGCGCAATCCTGTCGCTGTCAGTCGAGGACCACTATACACGTGTGCGCACCACGGGAGGCGAAACGCTTTTGCTCTTGCGGCTGACGGATGCCATCCGGGAAACTGACGGCATGGCGGGCGCGCGGGTGCATCGCTCGCATTGGGTGGCGTTCGCGCATGTGACAGCGGCGCGGCGCACCGGGGACCGGGCGCTGCTGACATTGTCCGACGGCAGCGAGATCCCGGTCAGCCGGGCCAACCTGCCCATCATCAAGGAGGCGGGGCTCTTGCCCCGGTAAGCCATGGAGTGGAAGATCAGCGACGGGTTGGTCCCTTACGAAGAGGCGCTTGCCTTCATGGAGGCGAGAGTCGATGCGATCGCGGCAGGCACAGCACCGGAGTGCGTCTGGCTGCTGGAGCATCCGCCTCTTTACACGTCTGGCACGTCCGCCCGGCGCGAGGACCTCAAGGATCCCGACCGCTTTCCGGTATACGAGGCGAAGCGCGGCGGGCAATTCACCTATCATGGCCCCGGCCAGAGGGTGGTCTACGTGATGCTCGACCTGAACAAGCGTGGCCGCGACGTGCGCCGTTTCGTGGTTGAGCTGGAAGGCTGGGTGATCGACACGCTGGCGCGCTTTTCCCTGACGGGTCAAATCCGCGAGGGGCGCGTGGGGGTCTGGATCGAACGTCCGGACCGGCCGCGCACGCTTTCTGGGGCGCAGGCCGAAGACAAGATCGCCGCAATCGGCATCCGCCTGCGAAAATGGGTGAGCTTTCACGGCATCTCTATCAACGTGGAGCCGGACCTGAGCCATTTTGACGGCATCGTGCCCTGCGGCATCACGGAGTTCGGCGTGACCAGTCTGGTGGATCTGGGTTTGCCGGTCACCATGGATGATCTGGACGTGGCCCTGCGCAGCTGTTTCGAAGCGCGGTTCACCGATGCGGCAGAGGATCATCCGGCGGCGTGAGGCTGGCTTTTTGCCCCGGTCTTGTCATAGGCGCCTGTGGCATGCGCTTATTGAAAGGGGCAGCCGGGCTTGAGCAATTGCGCCTCGAAGGGCGCGAGGCTGTCAACCGGCGCATAGCCCGTGCGCCGCGCCTCCTTGAGGATGGCGGCAGGGTCTGTGCTGATCGGCTCCCATACCATGCGCACGGCGCGGGTGCCGGTCGCGGCTTCGTCGGTGCCGTAGACGCTGAACCCCGTCCAGAGCGGCAAAGGCAGATTGGGCGCCGGGCGCCAGAACTCGAAATAGACAGTCAGGCCATGCGGTTCCGGGATCACCGCGTGAAAGCCCTGCGCCGCGGCCTGCACGACTGCGGTCGACTTGGCATAACGCGCTGCCGCCCGGCCGTAGAACTCGTGCCGCACCGCCCGCGGATAGCAAAAGCTGACATGGGTGCCGCCATCGCCGGTCTTGACCATGCGCAGAGCGCGCATCACCTTGTCGGGGAATCGCGCGCTGATCTGGGTCACACGGTAGGCACCGGTTGGAAACGCCGGTTGCTCTGCGACGCGCGCCCGTGGGCTGGCCATATGGGGCGCCACTCGGTCGAGCGGCTCCAGCAGGATGCGCGCGTCCACGTCGAAGTAGTCACAGATCCTCTCCAGCACCGCGGGCTTTGGAAAGCTCTGTCCTGTCAGGTATCGGTTGAACTGCACCTTGTTGATGTCGAGATCACGTGCCACCGCCGCGATCGAGGCGCGGTGGGCGCATAGGGATCGCAAATTATGACCAAAAATCAATGACACAGATCCCAAGCCTGACTTCCCTCTTGCCGTTTTCCACCTTGGTGGCCTACGGCAATCCGGGGGGCGCTTGCAACCCTAGGTATGCTTTTGGACTGAGTTTTCGCCTACGTGTCGCGAAACGCGCACGCGCCATCGCGCGTCAACTGACGTTCCAGACGATCAGACAGCAGCATGAATTCCGCAACCAGCACCGGGTCGACCTCGCCGGCGAGCGCATGGCCCATGCCGGCGAGCTGCTCCGAAATCAAGGCGATCCGGGTGGCGCGATCAAGATTGTCCTGTTCCCAGGACGGGGTGTGCCCCGACTGTTCGGGACATTGCGCGGTGTACATCGGGGCCCTTGCCCTCCGGTTTCAATTTCTCCGCGGGAAAGATTAGCACAAAATACAACTATGACGAGATACGCGGTTTGCGCCACTCAATATCAAAAATGTGTCGAAAATGAGAGCGCGCGGCACAAAAATGTAGCCACAACAGGGATATAGCCGGAAATACGACTTCCCAACGGCCTGTTCAGGAAAGCTCAGCCACGGCGTGCAGCAAAGACGTGGGTCACGATCCCCTCGCGGGTCAGACCCATGGAGGCAAGTTCCGCGTCCGACTTGGCGCGCAGGCTGGCAATCGTTTCTGTCCGCTGACGGTACCGCCGTTCATATGCGGTTTCGAGAAACCGAGTCAGACGTTGACGCAGGGTGGTGCCGGAGAATGTGTCGTCGTAGTAGGCCATGATCTCCCCCCAAGGGACAAGTTGCGGTCTGCGGTGATGGTCCCAATATAGGCGCAACCGAGCGCAGCATCAGGTCAGGAAAGCCTGACCCGGAGGGTCGTCACCGGTACGGACAACGATCTCAGGAATTGGGATAAAGAACCGTTAACGCGGCGCGCTGTCATTCATACAATTGCGCAGGCCTTGCGGTTCCAGAAGGCATCTTTCACCGTGCCCACGGGCCAAAAGGCATCTGATCAGGGAGTGTCTTTCTGGACGCCAGCCCCCTGCGGGCTGCAATCTTTCGCAGAGCAATGGCGCTCAGGGTGGCGATAGTGCCGGATCCACTGACCTGAGCGCGTCATGCCTCAGCCCGGTTGACCACCTGTAAAGGCTGATCAGCCCCGTGGCGCCCGGCCGGCCCTGGCCGAACCTTGCCACCGCAGCCGGTTTCTTTCAAAGAAACCGGACCGAAATCTTTGAAAGATTTCGGCGCCCCCCGACCGGCGACGCCTCGTCATGCGATGCGCTCGGGCCGCGCCCCCTTGCACGCCGACGCGACGCAAGGCTTTGGTGCGACAATATGTTTGATGCAGATCAAATCGCCGCATGGACGCTCCGAAACACACATTCTAAAACGTGATTGAGAAATCGGGCGCGGGTGGATTCTCCCTCGCGCCTTCGCTTTGGGACAGAGGAGGCAGACAATGGCAGACGCAGCCATTCACGGCCACGAGCACGAAGACAACCGCGACTTCTTCACCCGGTGGTTCATGTCGACGAACCACAAGGACATCGGGATCCTGTACCTGATCGTTTCGGCGGTCGTCGGGTTCATCTCGGTGGCCTTCACGGTCTATATGCGCATGGAGCTCATGGAGCCCGGCGTTCAGTACATGTGCATGGAAGGTATGCGCTTTACCGCCGCAGCAGTGGCGGATTGTACCCCCAACGGACACCTTTGGAACGTGCTGATCACCGGTCACGGTATCCTCATGATGTTCTTTGTGGTGATCCCCGCGCTGTTCGGCGGCTTTGGCAACTACTTCATGCCACTGCAGATCGGCGCGCCGGACATGGCCTTTCCGCGCATGAACAACCTGTCGTTCTGGCTGTACATCGCAGGCACCACCCTCGCGGTGTGCTCCGTGCTGTCGCCAGGTGGCAACGGGCAGCTGGGCTCGGGCGTGGGCTGGGTGCTTTACCCGCCGCTCTCCGTGAACGAAGGCGGCATGTCCATGGACCTCGCGATCTTCGCCGTGCACGTCTCCGGTGCCTCGTCGATCCTGGGCGCGATCAACATGATCACCACCTTCCTGAACATGCGTGCCCCCGGCATGAGCCTGTTCAAGGTGCCGCTCTTCTCCTGGTCGATCTTTGTCACTGCCTGGTTGATCCTGCTGTCCCTGCCCGTCCTGGCCGGCGCGATCACCATGCTGCTGACGGACCGGAACTTCGGCACGACCTTCTTTGATCCGGCCGGTGGCGGTGACCCGATCCTGTACCAGCACATCCTGTGGTTCTTTGGCCACCCGGAAGTGTACATCATCATCCTGCCCGGCTTCGGTATCATCAGCCACGTGATCGCCACCTTCTCGCGCAAGCCCGTGTTTGGTTACCTGCCGATGGTCTGGGCGATCATCGCGATCGGTGCACTGGGCTTTGTCGTCTGGGCCCACCACATGTACACCGTGGGCATGTCGCTGACGCAGCAGTCCTACTTCATGCTGGCGACAATGGTGATCGCTGTGCCCACAGGGGTGAAGGTGTTCTCATGGATCGCAACCATGTGGGGCGGCTCCATCGATTTCAAGACACCCATGCTCTGGGCCTTCGGCTTCCTGTTCCTCTTCACCGTGGGCGGCGTGACCGGCATCGTGTTGGCACAGGCTGGCGTGGACCGCGCGTATCACGACACCTACTACGTCGTCGCGCACTTCCACTACGTGATGAGCCTCGGTGCGGTCTTTGCGATTTTTGCGGGGGTTTACTTTTACTTCCCCAAGATGACCGGCCGCATGTACAATGAGACCTGGGGCAAGATCCACTTCTGGGCCATGTTCATCGGTGCAAACCTGACATTCTTCCCACAGCACTTCCTGGGCCGTCAGGGCATGCCACGCCGCTACATCGACTACCCGGAGGCCTACGCCCTGTGGAACTACGTCTCTTCATGGGGTGCGTTCCTGTCGTTCGCCTCGTTCCTCTTCTTCTTCTTCGTGATCTGGCACGCTCTTACCCGCGGCGCCCGAGTGACGCAGAACAACCCGTGGAACGAATACGCCGACACGCTGGAATGGACATTGCCGTCCCCTCCGCCGGAGCACACCTTTGAAATCCTGCCAAAGCAGGAAGACTGGGACAAGGATCCGCACGCCTACCCAAGCCCCGACGACTGGGCAGAAGGCACGCATGACCGCAACGCGGCGCCAAAAACCAGCTGAGGCATCCGCCAGGCACACATCAAGGGCCCCGCACATCGCGGGGCCTTTTTCGAATCCAGCCTGTGATTGCGGGGCCGCCAACCTCCAACACCATCTGCCGCAGGCTTGCGCACAGACGTGCCGCGCGCGCCGCCCACAGCCCGGCCCGACTTGCCCTGCCAATTGGAAAAGTTATACTCTGGTAGGACGTTATTGTGAGTTGCCCATGCCCTACCACTGGACCAGCGCGCCCCGGGCGCGCAGCCAAGAGCTCAGCCTCTGGCCGCACAACTCCCTCTCCCCTGAAGGCTTCGCAGCGATGGTCCTCGGGTTCTTTCTGTTTGCCTCCCTGCCGCTTTACGTCCTGATCGGGACAGCTGTGCTCTGGGGGCTTTTGCCCTTCCTTCTGGCCGCCACAGCGGCGCTCTATTATGCGCTGCGCCGCAACCTGCGCGATCGCATGATCCTCGAGACGCTCACCGTGGATGAGGACACCACCCGCCTCACCCGGCAAAACCCGAACGGCGATGTGCAAGACTGGGAATCCCGGACCTACTGGGTGCGCGTCTCCATGCATCCCAAGGGCGGACCAGTGCCACATTACGTCACTCTCTCGGGCGCCGGACGCGAAGTCGAAATCGGCGCTTTCCTGTCGGAAGACGAGCGCAAGGCGCTCTTTTCCGACCTGCAAAGCGCCGTGAAACGCGCGCGGACACCCTGATGGCGCAGGCACCGGCAACTCCCAAATGGCATCGCACCGCTTTGCGCCTCGCCGCGCGTATGGGACGCGACGACCTTGTCGACCGCCTGACCCCTGTGCCATCAGAGGCCGCCGCCCTGACCCTGCGCACCGCGCTTGGCAATCGCGTCCCGCCCCTGCGCAAACAGGTGATCTTCCTGATCCCCCTCGTGGGACCGGACAATGTTGGCGACTGGCAGGCCGTCTGCACACGCCTGAGCGCCACGTTGAAATGCCTTCAGGTGCAGGACGACCCGAACTGGCAAGCCGTCATCTGCTGCCAGCACCGCCCGGATCTGCCAGACGACAGCCGGATCCAATACCTGCCGTTTTCCGATCCGACTCCGGGCAACGACAAATGGCGCAAGCTCTCCGCGCTTTACGCGCACATCGAACGACAGCCCACCGGCCCCTGCTACATCATGAGCTTCGACGCCGACGACCTGCTGCGACAAGGGGTCGTCAAGGAAATGCTGCGCCGGCAGGCCCCCGGGGGCTATCTGGTCGAGTCCGGCTTCGTGATGGATGATGCAACTGGTGTGATCGCTCTGGCGGATGCGCCCAGCCTGCGCCAGCCGCTGCGCAAACCCTTCTGGAAGCTCTGCGGATCCTGTGCCGCCTTGGCGCACGACCCGGACATTCCGCAATCCGCGGGCTTTCTGGAAGCGATGACCCAGCACGAACACCGCATGTTCCCCTACCTTGCTGCGCTCGCCGGGCGCCCTCTGGCAGCGCTGTCTCAGCCTTGCGTGCTCTACGTGCTGAACCACGGCGAAAACTTCGGTGCGCGGCGCGGACGTGTCAGTTTCAAGACGCGGTTCGTGGAACGCTTTCGCATCGATGATCCCGAAGCCCTGGCCAGTATCGCCGCGGGCTTCCCTCCGCCCGATGTCGGACCAGAGGCACCGCCCTCACCCCCTTCGGAGGACGCCACCCCATCCGCCGTGCAGGCGACAGTGCGCTAGAAGCCGCGCAACAGGGTGTAGCGCGGGGTTGACCCCGCGCCCGTCTTCGCCTTCAGAACGCGACCGGGGTCAGGCCGGGATCAAGCCGAAAGACGTTGCTTCACCATCGGTCCGACAGCGCCAAAATCCATCTGACCGGTGTACTTGCCCTTCAGCACGCCCATGACGCGCCCCATGTCCCGGATCGAATCCGCCCCGACTTCGGCCACCGCCGCGTCGACGGCAGACGCGACTTCCTTGTCAGACAGCGCGCGCGGCAGAAACCCTTCGATCACCACGATCTCCGCCAACTCGCGTTCGGCAAGGTCAAGCCGCCCGCCTTCCTCATAGGTCTTGGCGCTCTCGCGGCGCTGTTTGACCATCTTTCCAAGGATCGCAAGCACTTCGGTCTCATCCACGCCCTGGTCGTTGCCCTCGCCCCGGGCGGCAATGTCGCGGTCCTTGATCGCGGCATTGATCAGCCGCAGAGTTGAGAGACGCTCCGTCGCCTTTGCCTTCATCGCCTCTTTTACGGCCGTCGTGACCCTTGCGCGCAATTCCATGAGCCCTCATCCTCGGTTCTCATTCCATGACCACCGACACTACCCCATGCTGCAGCGCCGCGCAACCGGCATTAACTCATTGATTTAAAACAACAATCAATACCTGCACAGGGCTTGACCCGCGCCGACCCCCGGATTAGTGTCCGCCAAATTTGCCGCTCCGGAGATCTGCTCATGCCTGCTGCTTCCCCCAAACCCACCGCCTGTCTTGCGCTCGCCGATGGCACGCTGTTTTACGGGCAGGGCTTTGGCGCAACCGGGCAATGCACAGCGGAACTTTGCTTCAACACAGCGATGACCGGCTATCAGGAAATCATGACCGATCCGTCTTATGCGGGCCAAGTCGTCACCTTCACCTTCCCCCATATCGGCAATGTGGGCGTGAACCCCGAAGATGACGAAACAAGCGATCCGGTTGCGGCAGGCATGGTGGTGAAATGGATGCCCACGCAGGCCGCCAACTGGCGCGCCGCGTCAGAGCTTTCCGATTGGCTGGCCACCCGCGGGCGCATCGCCATCGGCGGCATCGATACACGGCGCCTGACACGGGCCATTCGCCAGCAGGGTGCCCCGCATGTGGCCCTCGCGCATGACCCCGAAGGCCGCTTTGACATCGAGGCGCTCGTCGCGGCAGCCCGCGCCTTTCCGGGGCTCGAGGGGCTCGACCTCGCGCGCGATGTCACCTGCGCGCAAAGCTACCGCTGGGATGAAATGCGTTGGGCCTGGCCCGACGGCTACCAGCGCCAGACCGACGCGCAACACAAGGTCGTGGCACTCGACTACGGCGCAAAGCGCAATATCCTGCGCTGTCTGGCCTCCGCCGGATGCGACGTCACGGTCCTGCCCGCCACGGCGACCTTCGAAGACGTGATGGCCCATCGTCCCGATGGCATCTTCCTGTCGAATGGTCCGGGCGATCCCGCGGCCACCGGTGCCTATGCGGTGCCGATGATCAGCAGCCTGCTCGACAAGACCAACCTGCCAATCTTTGGCATCTGCCTTGGTCACCAGATGCTGGCGCTGGCGCTCGGCGCCCGCACGATCAAGATGAACCACGGCCACCACGGCGCCAATCATCCGGTCAAGGACATGGACACCGGCAAGGTCGAGATCACATCGATGAATCATGGTTTTGCCGTCGACAGCCAGTCCCTGCCCGAAAGCGTTCTGGAAACCCATGTCTCGCTGTTTGACGGATCGAACTGTGGAATCCGGGTCAAGGATCGCCCCGTGTTCAGCGTTCAACACCACCCAGAGGCGAGCCCCGGCCCGCAAGACAGCTTTTACTTGTTTGAACGCTTTGCCGCGAGCATGGCCTCTACGACCATGGTCTAATGCCTGTGAGGAACATCCATTAACCATCTAATTAGAATGGTTATTTTATGTGTTTTTCAACAAATGCAGTTAACCGGATCTTAAATCCCCGGGTGCGAAACTCTGGTCAGCAGTAGCTGGACCCGAGATGACAAATCCGCGCCTCAACCTGGTCGAAGCCACGCTGGCGCAGTCACGTGGCCCGCGCGGCCAACCCGTCAGCCATATCCTCATGGAGAATGGCACATGTGCCCCGCGCACCATGCTGGGCGCGATGGCAGAGGCCTCGCGCCTTGATCAACCCCTTGCACAGGTTGTCGCGGCAGAGGCGCTGGCCTCCCGCGAGGACGTGCTCAGCGCGCAGGCGCAACACTATGGCGCGATGCCCTTGCGGCGCGCGACAACCCCGCCGGATCCAGGTCTTGCGCATCTCCTGCCAGCCGATTTCTGCCTGCGCCACGGTGTGCTGCCGTGGATTCGCCTCGGTGATACGCTGGTTCTGGCCACCGCACGCCCTGATCGGTTCGAGGCACTGCTGCAGGATCTGCCGCTGGACCTCGGTCCCGTGATGATGGCCCTCGCGCTTGAGAATGAGATCCACGCGGAAATCGCCGACCAGCACGGAGCGGCGCTGGCCTTTGCAGCGGAACGCTGGGTGCCTGACGACGAAAGCTGCCGCGACATGAATAGCGCCGGCCCAAAGGCCACGCGCCTCGCCATTGTCGCGGGCCTGTGCTGCGTGGCGCTCTTGTTCTGGGTGCCTTGGCTGTTCTTCGCAGCGGCGCTGACGATGGCCATGGGCTCTTTGATAATCTCCCAAGGGTTGAAGCTCACAGCATTTGTCGCAACACCGCGCCGCCAACCGCCTCCAAAGGCCATTCTGCCGCAGACGCCCCCGGTGGTATCGATCATGGTGCCGCTGTTCCGCGAAGAAAACATCGCAAGAACGCTGGTCAAACGTCTGTCACGCCTCACTTATCCAAAGACGCTCCTCGATATCGTGTTGGTGCTCGAGGCCGAGGACGAGATGACGCGCGCCACGCTCGCGCGCACCAACCTGCCGCCATGGATGCGCACCGTCATCGTCCCACCGGGGGAGATTACGACCAAGCCGCGCGCGCTCAACTACGCGTTCCGCTTCACCCGTGGGGAGATCGTCGGGATCTACGATGCCGAAGACGCCCCTGCCCCGGACCAGATCGATCAAGTTGTCTCTCACTTCGAGAAAGCCCCCTCCGAGGTGGGCTGCGTGCAAGGCATTCTCGATTTCTACAATCCGCGGGCCAATTGGATGTCACGGTGTTTTGTCGTCGAGTATTCCAGCTGGTTCCGCATCCTTCTGCCCGGGCTGTCACGGATGGGACTGGCTGTTCCGCTGGGGGGCACAACGGTCTTTTTCCGTCGCGCCGCGGTGGAGGATGTGTGCGGCTGGGATGCGCACAACGTGACGGAGGATGCGGATCTGGGCATTCGTCTGGCGCGGCACGGCTACCGGACAGAACTGATCAACTCTGTTACGCGCGAAGAGGCCAACAACCGGTTCTGGCCCTGGATCAAGCAACGTTCTCGCTGGCTGAAAGGCTACGGCATCACGTGGTGGGTGCACAGCCGCCACCCCCTGCGTCTTTGGCGCGACCTGGGCACGCGGCGTTTTGTCGGGATGCAGGCGCTCTTTCTGGCCACCCTGTTGCAATTTGCACTGGCCCCGGTGCTCTGGTCATTCTGGTTGATCCTCGCGGGCCTTCCCCACCCGATGGATCCATACCTGACGCGCACGGCGATCCTTGGCCTGACGGCCGTCTTTCTCTCGGCAGAGGCGATTTCAGTGGTGATCGGCCTTGCCGCCTTGGCGCGCAGTCCACATCGGCAGATGTACCACTGGGTGCCGACGCTGTTTGCCTACTACCCATTGGGGACGGCGGCGGTCTACAAGGCGCTTTGGGAAACCGCGTTCCGGCCCTTTTACTGGGACAAGACGATGCACGGCAAATCGGCCCCGGATTCGCCCACGGCCGATATCCCGCCTGACGCGCCCCTGCCCTGATCGCAGGATCTCCCTGTCATCCGCTCAGCAACGGCTCCCGCGCCAAAGCGCCGGCCAATCGCGGAAACCACCCCGATAACGCTGCATATACAAGGACATGACACAAGGCCCCCGGACCTACGTCCCGGGCACCACCGGGACGCAGTGATGTCAGTGGCTCTATGTCTCCTGCGAATCCAGCTTCAGCCGGGTGACAAAAGCCACCGAGATGTGGTCACGCAGGGCGGAATAGGCGGCGTCCTCGTCGCGAATGGCAATGGCCTCGACGATGGCGTGGTGTTCCGCCAGCGCGATCTCGCCCCGCCCCTGCGCCGCAAGCGACGTGGTGGCCATAAGCGCCATGGAGCGGTGCACAAGGTCCAGTTGTTTCACCAAAAACCGGTTATGCGAAGCAAGATGGATCATCTTGTGAAACCGGCGATTGGCCCGCGCCAGCGCCGATGGATCATCCAGCAGCGCGCGGTCCTCGACCACCATGTCGCGCAAGACCTGGATCTCTTCTGCGGTGGCGTGGCGCGCCGCGAGCCGGGCGGCCAGCCCCTCCAGTTCGGTGCGCACGACATATAGCTCCGCCATCTGACCATGGTCCAGCGAGGCCACGATCAGCGACCGCCCGTCCCGCGCCAAAAGGCTTTGGGTTTCCAGCCGTTGCAGCGCCTCCCGGATGGGCGTACGCGACACCCCAAAGCGTTCCGCCAGCTCACTCTCCACCAGCCGGTCGCCGGGCCGATAGACGCCTGAATCGATCGCCTCAAGGATCAGGGTATACGCGTCTTTCTGAGACTGTTTCGACTGAGACATCTGGCGCTCCTCAGGGCGTTGTACGCTTTGGTATACCATTGTACCCCTCCCGAAGCCGACGTGAAAAGGGGTAACTCATATGCGTCATTTCGCGCATGTCTCAGAGGCGACAGCCCCCTACCTCTCATCCAATCAGGAATAACACAAAGCGCAAAACACGACTTGACCACTCGCTTTTGGCCGACGCCGCCTCAGGGCGCAATGTTTCGGTCCTGCCCATGTGCCAAGGTCCATGTGACGATGAGTTTGGCAGTCGGGCAAGGCGGCCCCTTGATCGGAGCGGCAATGGGGCCGACGGTCACAGCGTTGGTTTTGTTGATGTGTCGGCAGATCTTGACGGGAAAATGCGCGGGGCGCATGGCCCCTTTGGTGGTCGCCCGATAAACAGGTGCAGATCTTGCGCGAAAGGAGACAAGCCCTTGGACTATGACATCCTCGTGTCAGGTGGAGGCATCGCGGGCCTTGCTGCAGCGGCAGCCTTTGGCGCAGCCGGTTTCGAGACGCTCTGCGTGGATCCCGCCCCGCCTGTCACAGAACGTGACGCGGCGGGCGCTGACCTGCGGACAACAGCGTTCTTGCAGCCGGCGCAGGCCTTTCTCGACAACGTCGGTCTTTGGGACAGGCTTGCGGCCCATGCGATGCCGCTGCAGACCATGCGAATTGTCGATGCGGGCGGACCAGAGCCAGAGC
>JBELMB010000143.1:0-13456 GCA_042088665.1 Sagittula sp. | reverse complement strand
CCGAGGTGGCCCGGGGTTGACCCCGGGCTGTCGACATGGTCCCGCGGGATCACATCTTGCAGTCTGCACCATATGGGTCGGAGTACATCTCCGCCGCGGGTCCGACCAGCGCGTTGGTCACGACATCGCCTTCCATGACCACTTCGCGCATGTAGATCGTCTGCACCGGGTGGTGGTTGGCCCCAAAGGAGAACTCGCCCCGCACCGACTGGATGTCTGCCGCCTTGAGTGCCGCGCGGAAGGCATCCGCATCGGTCACATCCGCGCTCGCAGAGGCAGAAGCCAGCAACAGCCCGGTGTCATATCCCTGCGCCGCATAGAGCGAGGGAAGACGCCCGTAAGCTTCTGTAAAGGCGGTCACGAACTCTGCGTTTCCGGGCACGTCCAGATCCTTGGACCAATGCGCGGTGTTCTTCACGCCAAGAGCTGCCTCACCGATTGCCCCAAGGATCCCCTGGTCAAAAGAGAAGGCTGGCCCCATCACCGGCACCTCGGCGCCAGAGCCCGCGTATTGCTTCATGAAGGAGATGCCCATGCCGCCCGGCAGGAAGTAATACAGCATGTCCGCGCCCGAGGCCTTCACTTGCGCGATTTCTGCGGCGTAGTCGGTCTGGCCCAGCTTTGTGTAGATCTCGTTTGCGATCTCCCCGCCAAAGCCGCGCTTGAACCCGGTCAGGGCATCTTTGCCCGCCGGGTAGTTGGGCGCGATGATCACGGCTTTGCCCGTGCCTTCGGTCGCTGCATAAGCGCCCGCCGCCTCGTGGAAGGCATCGTTCTGCCAGGCCACGTTGAAATAGTTCTCGTGGCACCCGCGCCCGGCCAGTTGCGAAGGGCCGGCATTGGGCGAGAGGTAGAACTTGCCCTGCGCTGTCACCGAGGGCACCACGGCCAGCGCGAGGTTCGACCAGATGATGCCCGTCAGCACGTCGACCTTTTCGGACTGCACCATCTTGTCGGCCAGTTGTACGGCCACGTCGGGCTTGCGCTGGTCGTCTTCGATCACCACTTCGATGTCGTCGCGCCCGGACTGTGCGATGGCCAGCATGAACCCGTCGCGCACGTCGATGCCCAACCCGGCACCGCCGCCCGAAAGGGTGGTGATCATGCCCACTTTCACCTCTGCCGCAACCGAAGTTGCCGCGAGCCCAAGCGCTGCCGTCAGCGCCAATACCGTCTTTTGCATGGTGGTCCTCCCAAAACCATTTGATTGATTGTCCGGCGCGCCTGCACCGGCCCCGTCAGAACGCCCGAAAGGTCAGCGTGGTCAGCGTCCGTTCGATCCCGGAAATGTCCAGGAGACGGTCGTTGATGAATTTTCCCACGTCTTCGTCTTCGGGAATGTACAGCTTGACCATCAGGTCGTATTCGCCGCTGGTGGAATAGAGCTCCGAATGGATCTCCCGCAGGGCGATGTCTCCGGCGACGCGGTACGCGGTGCCGGGGGTGCATCGGATCTGGACAAAGACACAGGTCATCGCGGGCTCCCTTGGATGGTGGCCCCACAAGCGGCGGGGCGTTGACCGGGACTAGAGCCCAAAACGTCGTCCGGCGCCACCCCTTTGACCGACCTAAAAGCCGCGGGTTCGGGGCAGGCTGAGGCGCGGGCCGCGGTCAGGACAGGTCTCCGATTGGACTGGGATCTGCCCGCTTGCAGACCGGCCCCGCACCACGGTGCGCCCTTGCCCCGGCGCGGGCAAAACGTCAGACTGCATGGGCCGTTCCGGGCGAAAGCGCGTGCCGCAGGGGGCTGGAAAAGGAAGGCACGTCCGGACCAGAGCCCCCCCGGCCGAGTGGCCGCAAGCCGCAAGCCGCAAGCCGCAAGCCGGGACAGGCACGGGCAAACCAAGGCACACAGGGGGCCAAGCAGATGACACAATTCCCGGATCTCGACGGAGCATCGGTGTTCATCACCGGAGGTGGTGCAGGGATTGGCGCCGCCCTGACCGAAGGGTTTCTGGCACAGGGCGCGCATGTCGGCTTTGTCCAGCGCTCGGATGCCAGTGCCTTTTGTGATGACATGCAGGACCGGTATGGCCGCGCACCGCTGTTTGTGCGGTGCGATGTCGCCGATGTCCCGGCGCTTGAAAGCGCCATCGCAGAGGTTGCCGCCGCGCAGGGTCCGATCCGGGTGTTGGTGAACAATGCCGCCAACGATACCCGTCACACAACGCTGGACACCGACGCCAAGGCATGGCGCGAGATCCTTGCCGTCAATCTCGACGCCTATTACGTCGCCACGCGCGCGGTTGTTCCGATGATGCAGGCACAGGGTGGCGGCGCGGTCGTGAATTTCAGCTCCATCAGCTATATGCTGGGGATGGGGGAGATGCCCGGCTACACCACGGCCAACGGTGCGATCACGGCCATGACACGGGGCCATGCGCGCGAATTCGGCACCGACGGCATCCGGGTGAATGCGGTTGCCCCCGGGTGGGTCCTGACAGAGCGTCAACTGAGGCTCTGGGCCGATCCCGAGGCGCTGGCCGACTACCTGCCACGCCAGTGCATCCCGCGCCATCTCACGCCGCAGGACCTCGTCGATCCGGTGCTCTTTCTTGCCAGCAAGGCGAGCGCGATGATCACGGGGCAATGCATCGCCGTCGACGGCGGCGTGGTCAGCGTGGCGGGATGAGACGGGCGTGCAGATGACAAAGCCAACCGCATTGGATCAGGTGCCCACCCCCGCCGCGGTGCAGGTCCTGTCTGACACCCGCTGTACCCTCGGGGAGGGGGCGCTTTGGCACCCTGACAGGCAGAGCCTCTTCTGGGTGGACATCCTCGGTCAGCGGCTTTTTGAGCACGACGGTCGCGCAGAGCGCAGCTGGTCCTTTGACCGGCCGGTTTCTGCTGCGGGCCTCGTGGATGCTTCGACGCTGGTGGTCGCGACACAGTGCGACCTGATGCGTTTCGATCTGGAAACCGGCGCGCAACATGCGCTTGTGCCGCTCGAAGCGGACCGGGCCGAGACGCGCTCCAACGACGGGCGGGCAGATCCGCAGGGCGGGTTCTGGATCTCGACGATGGGATTTGACGCACAGCCCGGGGCAGGGGCCATCTACCGCTATCACGACGGTGCGTTGCGGCGGCTCTTTGACGGCATCACCATCCCGAATGCGATCTGCTTTTCGCCTGACGGGCGCTGGGCGGCTTTTGCCGATACGGCCAGACGGCAGATCTACCGCGTGGCGCTGGATGCGGCGGGCTGGCCCAAGGGGGCGCCGGACGTCTGGATCGACCTTGGCACCGAAGGGCACAACCCCGATGGGGCGGTGATCGACAGCGCTTGTCGCCTGTGGAACGCGCAATGGGGGGCGCACCGGGTGGCCTGCTATGGCCCGGAGGGGTCCTTGCTGATGGCCGTGCCCTTTCCTGCCGCGCAGATCAGTTGCCCCGCCTTCGGAGGCGCCGGCATGAACCGGCTCTTTGCGACGTCCGCGGCCACCGGGCTTTCCCCGGCACAAGAGGAGGACGGGCGGACGTTCTTCGTGGACCTTGACGGGGCCACGGGCCAGACCGAACATCGGGTGACCCTGCCGCCCGCCAAAGGACACACCGCCCCGTAGCGCGGGGTTCTACCCCGCGTTCCTGCGTCGATCTCCGCCACCACCAAGCCGCGACCAAGAGGAGCCGCGCCAATCATGTCCCACCATGGTGACGCCCCGCGCCCCGGGGAAACCCGGATTGATCTGCCACCCGCAAACGATGCTGCTTTGCGATTTGTCGGCGTGATCCGCACACCCTTTGCGGAGCGCGCCCAATGTCCAAGGCAAGGCGATCCGGAGGCCGGGCCGGTGTGTGAACTGCATCTCGACCCGGTGTATCTGCCCGCGCTGACCGGCATCGATGCCTTTGCCCGGCTGGAGGTTGTCTATTGGCTGCACGCGGCCCGGCGGGATCTGCTGACGCAAAGCCCGCGCGGTGATGGCGCGCTGCGCGGCACGTTTTCCCTCAGGTCACCGCTGCGTCCCAACCCGATCGGCCTGTCCGATGTGACCCTCCTGCGGCGAGAGGGACCGGTCCTGCAGGTGCGTGGTCTGGATTGCCTCGATGGCACGCCACTTCTGGACCTGAAGCCCTTGCGCTGCGGCTACGCTGTTCAGGCGCCCCCGAAACCGGGGGTGTGAACGCGCCCAATCGGATGGGGGATGCAAAGGCGGGTTGTGAAGCGCGCCAGCCGCGTCAGGTGTCTTGCCGGACCGGGGCGTCTGTCGCACTTTTCGATGCTGCGAGGTCGTAACCTGCGCTCTCAAACGACGCGACGACATCCTGCCAGAGTGGCTCCAGCGCCGCGCTGAGCCTGCAGGTGTCGTCGCGGGGGGCCTCGAGGGCCGCGACCTGCATGTCCCGCAGGGCTTTGGTGAGGGCGATTGCACCAAAGACCCCCGCCGAGCCCGCCAGCCGATGCGCTTCGGCAGAAACCGCCCGCCGGGTCGCTTCTGGCACATCCGGCTGCGCGCATAAGGTGTCTGGCAGAAGGTGCAGGAACGCCTGCATCTCTTGCCCGAAGATCCGCAAGGCCTTTGTCAGCCGCTCGGGCGGAAGATCCTCGCGCACTTCATCAAAATGCCCCCAGTCGATGGCTGGAGGCGTGGTCCCAAATGCATCTGGCACGCCCGACCCTTGCGCCCGAGGTGTCAGCGCGGCCTCGTCCCGAGCGACCTGACCCTGCGCGATCTGCTCCTGAGCCTCTTGCGCGCCGGCCCCTGCGGCGAGCGCCTCCCGCATTGCGGCCCGAAGCGCGCTTTTGGTGATCGGCTTGGTCAGCACCGTGTTCATGCCTGCCTCGCGAAAGGTCCGAACTTCGTCGGGCAGAGCATGGGCCGTGGTCGCAATGATCGGGACGTCCATGGCGAGGCCGTGGCCACGCCGCATCTCGCGGGCGGCTTCCAATCCGTCCATCCCGGGCATGGAAATATCCATCAACACAAGGTCGAACGGTGTCTGCGCCGCCAGCGTCACCCCGCTTTCGCCATCCACCGCCTCTAACACCGCGTGGCCATCCCGGCGCAGCATCTCACGCGCGACTTCACGGTTGATGGCATTGTCCTCGACCAGCAGCACTTTCAAAGGCGGCACCGGACGCGCATCGCCTTGTCGTTGCGAGACGGGGTCGGCAATGCCCGCAACCGCCTCCGGCGTGATCTGCAAGGCGGTCTCTGCGCTGTCGTCAGCGGTCTGGACCAGTGGCAGGCGCAGCCAGAACACGCTGCCGGATCCCGGCTCGCTTTCCGCCCCCAAGGTGCCCCCCAGCGCGCGCGCCAGCCGACGCGAGATGCCCAGACCCAGGCCCGTTCCGGTGTTGCGCCGCCCGTATGAGCTGTCGATCGTGACAAAATCGTTGAAGATCCGCTCCATGTCCTCCGGCGCGATGCCGACGCCGGAATCGATCACGCGGATCTCCACTTCGTCGAGCCCGTTCAGCACCTCGGTCTCGATCAGGATCTCCCCGTCGCGGGTGAACTTGATCGCGTTGCTCACAAGGTTCAACAGCACCTGTCGCAGCCGGTCGGGGTCCGAATGGACCGCGTGCAGCGCCGGGTTTGGCGGCGCGAGCCTCAGCGTGTTGCCTTGCGCCCGCGCACGCCCGGCCTGACCTTCGATGATCTGCTCGAGGATCGTGACCAGATCAAAACCGGTCCGGCGCAGGGACACCTTGCCCGCATCCAACCGCGAGATGTCGAGCACCTCGTTCACATGCCCCAGCAAGAGGTCTCCGGAATGGCGGATGATGCGCAGGTAGCGTTTCTCGTTGTCGTCGAGGTGATCGCTGTCGAACAATTCCAGCGTGCCCAGCATCCCGTTCAGCGGCGTGCGCATCTCGTGGCTCATCACCGCCAGAAGCTCTGCCTTCTGCCGCTCCCCGGCGATCGCCTGTTCCAGCGCGCGGCGCAGCGTCTCTTCGCTGGCGACCCGGTCCGAGATGTCGCGCAGGAAGGCCACAAAGATCTCGCCCCCGGGGCTTTGCGCACTGGCCAAGGAGATTTCGCAGGGAAAATGCGTGCCGTCCCGGCGCTTGCTTTCCATCTGCACAGCGCCCTGTCCCACGATCTGCCCGTGGCCTTGCGCGATGTAGCGCGACATGCCGTGGTCATGGGCGGCGCGGTGTTTGTCGGGCACCAGCAAATCGGCCATCTCGGCACCGATGGCCTCGGTGCGGGTATAGCCGAAAACGCGTTCGGCAGCGCCGTTATACTCAAGGATCTTGCCGTCGAGATCGACCACCACCACGGCGTCCAGCGAGGTAGAGATGATCGTTTCCATCCGGTCGCGCGTGGCGCGGCTGCGTGCCGCCTCTCGTTCCCGCTGGCGGGTCAGACGCTGCATCGCCAGCACCAAAAGCATAAGGATCGCGATCAGCGCGACCGTCATCATGGCGATGCGGAACAGGGTGGTCGAGATGGCATCGCGCCGCTCATCCCCGACCCGCGCAAAAAGCGTGACCCCTTCGAGGGCCATCGCACGCATGCCGCGCCGGACCTTGCGCGCGTCGTTCAGCAGGCCGGGCAAGGCCGCGCGCAGGTCGGCGTCGGGGCCGTCGATCAGCGGCACCCATGTCTCGCGAAAGACAGCCGCGCTGTCCAGTCGCTGCGCCACGTCGGGCCGGCTGCGCAGATCGTCGAGCACGCTGGCCCGCCTGAGGAGGTCGATCCGGCTGTAGACCACGTCAAAACGCAGGCGCACTTCGCGCAGATCTGCGGCGTCGGATGGGCCCGCCTGCGCCTCCAGCACGGCGATCTCCAATGACATGATCTCTGTCTCGGCCTGGCCAAGCGACCATTGCACGTTCTCTGCGGCGGAACTGCGCAGCGCTGACAACTGATTGCGGACCTCTAGACCCAGCAGCACGATGGCAGCGATGAGGATCGCCACCACGCAGGCCGCCATTGCCCGGCGGACCAGCGTGTTTTTCCTCAGTTGGGGCCTCGGTGTTCTGTTCACAAAGGCTCTCTAGCACAGAGCGGCAGCGCCGTCAGGGCAGGACCTCGATGGACCGCATCTGCCAGATGCTGCGCGCGTGGTAGGTTTCCGACTGAAAGCGCGGGTCCGTGTCGAAGGGATAGACGACCCAGATCGGTCCCTTGGCACGCACCGACATGGGCGCACCGTTGCGGTCCATGGCCAGCAGCGCCAGATCTTCTGCCGCGTCGGAGTAGGGGATCGACGTCACATAATCGTTGATCGCAATGGCGCGCAGCGTGCCGCCCTCGACGCCAAGAAAATCGGTCAGCGCCTTCAGCGGTACGCCGGAAAACACCTGTATCCCTTCGGTCCAGATCGTGGTTGTGGTGAGCTCGCGCAAGCCCAATGCTTCGAGCATGGCGCGGTCGAACTCTGCTGCACCGTCCCTGTTTGTCACGGCGATCTCGCCCGTCACGGTCAACAGAACGGGGCCCGTGGGGGAGGGCAGGGTCTGCGCGGGCGCCGTCTGGGCGCTTGCGAGGTTTGGATTGGCGACCTGACATGCAAGGGCGCATGTCAACGCGAGGCAAAAGATCAATCGTCTGGTCGTACTGAAAAATAACGACATGTGGCTCAGGTCCCGGAATAATCGGTGGTGATTCAACAGGGCAATGGTACCGTGTTGACAATCAGCCGTCATCGGCTCGTTTGTCGCCTGTCACGGGCATTGGTATAGGTCAAACTGGCAGGGTGCTCTTGCCTCAATCAATTTTCCGCCTAGATTTGTGGCAATGCAGCGTTTGCAACCTTGACCGGAATTGGTCGGAATTTGCTCTTAACTGTCGGTGTAAAAGCTGTCTTAATCATATCAAGGCAGACTGCTCCGACAGTGCCTGAACACCGGCGCGTTGGCCGGTCATGGCCGGTGCGGGACAAAAAGGACAAGCAATGCGCATACTTGTGGCAGACGATCATGACCTTGTGCGTGAGACCATAGCGGCTTTCCTCGACGGGGCCGATGTGGACGAGGTGCAGACCGTCGCCACACTTGACGAGGCTGTGCGCGCGGCAAGGGCCTCCGGTTCGTTCGATCTCGTGCTGCTGGACTACAACATGCCCGGCATGAACGGGCTTGAAGGGCTGGCGCGCATGCGCGACGCAAATGACGGGCGTCCTGTGGCGATCCTGTCAGGCAGCGCCACGCGCGACGTGGCGGATGCGGCACTGAAAAGCGGCGCGCAGGGGTTCATCCCGAAAACGCTGAGCGCGCGCTCCCTGCTGACTGCAGCACGTTTCATGGCCGCGGGGGAGATTTATGCCCCCATCGATTTCATGCAGAAATCCCCTGACGAGGCGGGCACCTCCCTGACGCGGCGCGAACTCGAAGTGTTGCGCGGTATCTGCGAGGGCAAGTCCAACAAGGAAATCGCCCGCGATCTCGACTTGCAGGAAGTCACGGTAAAGCTGCACGTCAAGACCCTGTCGCGCAAGCTTGAGGCCCGCAACCGCACCCATGCGGCGATGATCGGGCGCGACCGCGGGCTGGTCTGATCCCCGCACGTCCCTCCGCCTGACCGGTCAGCGCCGGTCGACCAGAAAGGGCGTGATGGTGGCCAGCATGATGGCGGGCAGGGCTTTCACCATGGGTCCAAGGGGATCCGCCCAAAGTCCGGGCGTCAAGAGCGTGGCAGAACCCAGATAGATCGCACTGACCACAACCATCCCGAGGCAGGCCTTGCCCAGCCATGGCCGGTAGAGCACCGCACCGGCAAGGGCCAGATCCACCACCGCCCAAAAGATCACCGTGCCGCGGGCCATCCCGTCTGACCAGCCCACGGCCGTCAGGTGCTGTGCCGCGGCCTTCACCTGCCAGAACCCCACAAGACCGGAGAGCGCCCAGAACAGCGCCAGCGTGGCAACGGCCAGCGGTGCCAGCAAAGCGGCCCGGGCCTGCACGCGATGTGCGCTGTCCAGACCGCTGCGCGCCAGCGCTTCCTTCAGGGAGGAGAGCGCGCCAAACCGGTTGCGCCATGGGGCGGGATCGCCCAGCACGCCGCCGCGCAACGTGTTCAAGGCAGTGCTGCGCAAGGGGCTGCGCCACCCCAGGTGCCCGAGGGCATCCGCGACGCGCCCCACAAGTGGAAGCACCCTCTCTGGCAGGGTGATCTGCCAGCGTGCGGGGGCCACACCCAGCGCGTGCCGATGTGCCTCAACCACGCGGGCGAGGCCATGAGGCGTGTCCTCCACGAGGTCCCAAGAACTTCCCGGTGGCAGGGCCCCCGTGGCGGCCTGCAGCACCGCCTCGGCCACGTCTGACAGCGCAACGGTCTGTATCTGCGCCTCCGGCAGGGCCATTGGCTGCACGCCGGGCACAGTGGCCAGCATCCGCACCAACAGGCTGCCTCCGTAGGCGGCACGTCCAAGCACCATGCCGGGCCGCAGCACCACGACGTCTGCGCCAGAGGCCAGCATCGCGGCATCGCCAAGGGCCTTTGACGCGAGAAAGACGGTTTCGGCGGTCTCCTCGGCCCCAACGGCAGAGATCTGCACGATCCGGATGCCGTCCCGCGCGGACTGTGCGGCCAGATCGGCGGGTGCGAGATGATGCAGGGTCTCCAGATCGTCGTCCGGCCCGTCCTGCAAGGCCCCTGCGGCATTCACCACGCAGGTGATCCCCATCAGCAGCCCGGACCAGTCCCCGGGTGACATGCGGCCGAGGTCTGCGGGGCGAAAAGGCAAGTCGGGCAGCACGCGCTGCGCACTCTCGGCAGAGCGACCACTGGCCGTGACACGCAGCCCGGCGGCCAAAAGCCTGTGGCAGATGGCCGAACCGATCAGCCCATAGGCCCCAAGCACAAGGATGTGCGGCTCACCCGGTGCCAAGGCCGCCACCCGTACAAGGCCAAAGGGGCGCGCGTCTGGTCAGAGTGCGCGTCTGCAAGACCGGGACGCCCGTCACACGCCCACCGCACGCGTTTCGGACTTGAGCCCCTTGCCTTGTCCCATGACGGGCAGAGGCTGCGGGCGCTGGGTCAGCGCATCCAGCGGCATGGTCGCCGGTGTCAGGCGTCCCGCAGGCTGCGGTCGACGCAGGACCATTGCGGCCACGCTCAGCGCCAGCCAGGCACCGGGCACAAGCACGGCCCAGGGGCTGAAATCGATCCAGGCCGCGGGCAGCATCATGGTCGCCGCAAGCGCATTGCTGCGGTAATCCGACAGGCTTGGTCCGCTGCGAAACCGCAGGGCCGTGGCGGTGTAGGGCAGGAACAAGAGGATAAGACCAAGCCCGCCAAGCAGTCTGGTCACATCAGTCGTTTGAGAAAAGAGCATGAGATCTGTCATGGAAACAATCAGTGTCTGAGGACGGTTACGTTGTTGTGAATGAGGACAGTATCGCGGCTCGGCAGGGCAGGGGACAGTGTGGAATTCCCCACTGACGTCTCGCATTTGACGCAGTGTCCGCGCAAAAGGCGATTCTCGTCAAACGGTTAGGGCGCCGTGGCCGCCACCAGTTGGGTGCAGGGCCAGACTGGGCAGGACTTTGGGCCTGTGCCGCAGCCTCAAACGCGCTGGCAAACGGCGGGGACCCGGCCCGCACCACTTGCGAAACGGCCTGTAGCGCGGGGTTATACCCCGCGACCCTCCTTTTCCGCTCCGCTGTCCCCGGCGCGCAACTCGACCCAGCGGTTGATCCAGGCCAGCCCCGCGAGGGACAGGCCCAGCAGCAAAAAGGAAAACACCCGCGCCAGCCCGTCAAGACCGGAAATGTCGATCAAAAAGACCTTGGCCACGGCCAGCGCGATCACCAGCACGCCGGTGCGCCGGATGCCCTGCGACCGTTTCGACAAGGCATGGTAGAACAACCCGGCCCCGAGCAGCAAAAGCGCGACGGTATAGGTGTAAAGTTCCGGCTGCCGAATCCCGTCCTCGACCCCCATGGCGGCGCCACCCTGCCAGAAATGCCGGATCATCAACCCCGTCCACAGCGCGAACAGGGCAAGCGATCCGGCAATCAGCGCAAAAAGCCAGCGCGGGCCGGTTGTCTTGCCGCCGGTTTGCGGCTCCGCGACCCAGCGCCGGCGCAACCGCCACCCGCCAAGCATCAGGCACATGGCCGGCAGCCCGTATGCCAAGGCCAGCGTATTGACCACCGCGGGCCCATGTACGACTTGTCCCCCGGTCAGCGGGTTGGCCACCGTCACAGCAGCCCCAAGCAACCCAAGCGCCAAGAGGCCAAACAGCCCCGCCAGCCCGATCCGCACCCAGCGCAGCACGCCACCCAGCCGCTGCCGTTCCACCTGTGCGAGGGCGGCTGCGATCCAGACGGTGGCTTGCAGACCGAGGACCCAATGCGCGTCCCCCGGGGCGTGACCTGTCAGCGCCTCGACCCCACGGTAAAGGATCACCGACAGGGTGATCGCAGCAACCGACCAGCAGGCGCTTTCCAGCACGACCCGACTGCGCGGTCGGTCGCGCGCCGCCAAAAGCCATAGCGCCGCCATCAGCGCGCCGAGGTTGCCAAAATGGGCGGCCAGGACCTCAGGGATGGGGGCTTCCATCGCCCAGCCAAGCCCGGGGTTGGCCAGCAACCGGTACCCAAGCGCCACGACCCCGGCCATGACAAACCCACCCAAGGGCGGCAGGTCGAACCTCCGGTCAAGCGCGGCGGCGCTTATGACAACTGCCGCCAGCGCAAGCGTCAGAGCAGCTTCGGTCAGGATCACGCTCAGCGCAAAACTCAGGCAGGCCAGCGCAGACACCGTGGCCAATGCCGCGCGCAGCCGATTGGTGCCGTCGCGGCGCGCAAAGATCCCTGCCAGCACGACCATCGCGGTGCCCATCGCCAAGGCATGCAGCGCCCAGGGCCATGCTCCGATGAAGCGCACAGGCTGCCAGACCAGTTCCAGCACCAGCCCCGCCGCGGGTGCCATCACCACGGCGGCCCCGGCCCAGAGGGCCGCCAAGGACGGCCCGGCCCAGATCACAGCCCTGAACGGTTCGGGCGGATCCTCTGCCTGTTGCGCCCCGGCCGGTTTCGGCGACAAGAGCGGTTCGCCCAGACTGCGCCATGCCGCGACAAGCGACAGCAGCACCGCAGGGATCAGCGCCCAGGTCACAGTCCATGGCAGGCGCACTTCGGTCTGGGTTTCCTGTACGATCCGGGTGGCCTGCAAATCAGACAGCACCGGCCCGATCACTTCGGGCGCGCCGAGCAAGGCCAGAATCGTCAGTGCCGGGAGGGCGGCAAACTCCTGCAATCCGGGTGCCCGCCGCGCCGCCAGGATCCCCAATGCCCCCAAAAGCGTCATCAGCCCGAGCGAGATCCCCCATGCCGTGGCGCCATGTGTGGCAGCGGACAGCGCTGCAAGGCAAGCCGCGATCAGCGCACCAAACGCCAGCAGGACGGGAAACCCGGGTCGCAGCGCCTCGACCACAACCGCGGCCTCCAGCAGGCTGGGACCCGCATGATCCGGCACAAGGCTGCGCGCCGGGATCAGCACGCTCAACACGACCAGCCCCGCCGCATAAAGCGCAACGCCCGCCGCCATGCTTTCCGTCGGCGTGCTCAGCATCAAGAGCGCCCCTGCCCCCAGTCCCAGCACCAGCGACAGGACCGAAATCCAGCCCCAGCGCCGCAGCGTGTCGATGCCGAGACCCAGCGCCGTGAGCAGGGCAAAATAGGCCAGCAGACCCTCTGGAAACGCCGATGTGCCCCCCACGAGAAAGGGCGCAGCCATGCCACCCGTCACCCCGACCGCGGCAAGCAGCGGCCCATGCCGCCACCCCAGCCCCAGTCCAAAGACCGCGATGACAAACAGCGCCGCCAGCGCCGGCGTTGGCCCGATCAGGTCATACAACAGCCGCGCCGCCAGCACGGCCCCCATCATGGAGACAAGCCCGGCCCCGGACAGCGTCGACGGCACATGGGCGCTGGCGCTGTGTGGCCCGTCACCGGACCGGCGTCGGATCGTCTCTCCCGCCACGATCAGCGCGACCCCGAACAGCAACGCAGCCGCCACGCGGGCAGGGGGTGTCAAGAGGCCCGTTTCTACCCCGTATTCCACCAGAAAGATCCCGGCCAGAGCCAGCGATACGGCCGCCACAACGTAAAACCAGTTGTCCCGCACCCAGTTGAACAACGTGGCGATGGGGCCGGGCTTGGCTGGGGCGGTGGGCTTGGCTGTGATCGCATCGGGCCCGCTTGTGCCAGATCCCGCCGCATCAGATCCGCCAGCTTCGCGCCCCTGCGCCTTGGGTCTGTCCCAAGGCGTGGCGCTGCCCTCCGGCGTCTGGTCGTCAAGCGCAGCGGTCCCGGCGCCGGTTCGTGCGGCCAAGGCCGCCTCTTGGGACAGATCGGGGAGCAGCGCGTCGCTGCCGGGGGCTGCGGGGACGGGGGAGGAGGGGGCAGGGCCATGAGTTGTGGGGCCTGTTGATGCAGACCGGGCTGTGTCCAGAGAGGCCGAGGGCGTCGCGTCGGCGACACGCATATCAGCGGAGACCGCCGCCTGCGTCGCCGGGCGCGTTGGGTGCAGGGTCTGGCCTGTTTCCAGTGTCG
>JBELMB010000142.1:0-13420 GCA_042088665.1 Sagittula sp. | reverse complement strand
CCCTAAAGGCCCCGGGGGGGCTGGCACGAAAGGTGCAGATTTCAGGCGTGGCGGACCATCATGGTCGAAATCCGCCATGCCGTTCTCAGGGGCGGCACCGCGCCTTGCTTGCCTGTCTTGGTTTTGGGTCATCTGCGCTCGCGTGAAAGCCATGGAGACGCAGATTTTGTCACCAACATGGGTATCTGTCGAAAGCCGCGCATCTTCATGGACCGCGAAGAACATGACCCAGATCCCCAAAAACCCAGATGGGTTTGGGGGCACAAAATCAGATGTGGCGGGTTGCGACCTTTTGTTGATAGGGTCTCAAATCATGGCCCAACGTGCCCAAAAGACGGATTTCTGGGAGGAAAATCAATGAAATTTCTAGTCAAGTCGCTGGTCGCGGCCACGTCGCTTGTCGTGCTCTCGACCACAGCGTTTGCGCAAGAGCGCATCACTTACAAATCGGCAAAGACCACTTCGTCTTATTACCAGATGGGTGTGCAGATCGCCGAAGCGATGCGCGCCGGAACCGATGGCGGCGTCGTCGTCACGGTCGAAGAGAGCCAGGGATCCGTTCAGAACGTGATGGAAGTCCGCGCGCGTGGTGCTGACTACGTGTTCACCACGCCGCCCGCGCTGATTGGTCTGGCCCAGGGTGGCAAGGCCATGTTCGAGGGCAAGGGCAGCCCGGCCTTTGACAACATTCAGGCGCTGTTCCCGATCCCCTCGCTGACCATGCATTTCGTGGTGTCCAACGACAGCGGCATCACGACCTTTGCCGAAATGGAGGGCAAGACGATCCTTCTGGGCAGCGGGTCCTTTGGCGCCAGAGAAGGGGCCAAGTATCTGGGCCTGTTCGGTCTGGAAGGCAAGGTCACGATCGCGGACTCGGAGCTTTCGAATGCCGGTGCGGCCTTGAAAAACGGTCAGATCGACGGGTTTGTCACTGCGGGCTCCTACCCCGCGCCGAACGTGATCGAAGCGGCGGCCTCGACCGGGGTGACCGTTCTGTCGCTTTCGGATGAGCAGGTTGCCCAGACAAAGCGCACGCCTCTGACCATTCCCGCCGGGACATATGCCGGTCAGGAAGCGGATATCGCGACAACGTCGCTGCCCGTTGTGGCCTATACCACAAGCGCCATGAGCGAAGAGACAGCCTATCTGCTGACCAGGACCTTCTGGGAGCAAAAGGACGCCATGGGCAGCGCCGCGGCGTGGTGGAACGGCATCAGCCCGGACATGATCGCGAATATCACGACAGCGATTCATCCCGGTGCCATCCGCTACTACGAGGAAGTCGGCGCACCCGTGACCGACGCCCACCGCTGACGCGAACGAGGACGCGTGGCGCTTCGGGCGCCCGCGTCTGCCTGTGAGGGACATCATGTTTCCAAGTCGAGCCCAGATGCCTTGGGTCATTCTGGGGCTTGTGGTGATTGTTGCCCATCTTGGCCTGATCTTTTCCGGTCTTGTGCCGAATCTGGTCTCTCGTCCGCTGCATCTTGCGTTGATCTTGCCTTGGGTGTTCCTGTTTGGTGACAAGACCCGCCTGCAATGGGGTGTTGACGGCATCCTGACGTGCCTCGGCATCGGATGTTGTGTCTGGATTGCCGTCCATCATCAGGACCTGCGCAATCAATACGGGTTCATCGAAGGGCCCGCACAGATGGCGATGGCCGTCTTTTTGCTCCTGCTCGTGATGGAGGGCGCGCGTCGCATGATCGGCTGGCCCTTGCCAACCGTGGCCGCGGGCATGCTGGCCTATGGCTTGCTGGGTCACTACATTCCGGGGGAGTTCGGCCATTCAGGCACCCCCTTGGGGAGTTTCTTTGGCACGCTGACGATTGCCGAGGGCGGGATCTGGGGCAGCTTGACCGGAGTGTCGGTTGGCGTGGTGTCCGTCTTTGTCATCTTTGGGGCGGTTCTGAACGCCGGTGAAGCGGGGCAGGGGTTCATGAATGTCGCCTCCGGGGCCGCTGGTCGGTTGCGCGGCGGAGCGGCCAAGGTTTCGGTGTTTTCCTCTGCGCTCTTCGGATCGATTTCGGGGTCGGCCTCGGCCAATGTGGCCTCTACGGGGGCCATCACTCTGCCTGCGATGACGCGGCTCGGGTATCCCAAGCGCCTCGCCGCGGCGGTCGAGGCCGTTGCCTCGTCGGGGGGGCAAATCATGCCGCCCTTGATGGGGGCTGGGGCCTTTGTCATGGTCGAGCTGACAGGTGTGCCCTACACGGACATCATGTTCGCGGCCCTGCTGCCCGCCATCCTGTTCTTTGCCGCCGTATGGATCGGGATCGATGCCTATGCGACGCGTTACGCGTTGAAAGGCATTCCGGAAGACGAACAGCCCGCGGGTCGCGACATCCTGATCACCTCCGCGTTCTTTGCCGTGCCGTTCACTGTATTGCTGGTTGCCATGTTCGCGCTGGAATACACGCCGCAATACGCTGCCGCCCTTGCGATCTTTGCGGGGCTCGTGGCTTTGCTGTTCAACGGCAAGACCGGTTTTGATCTTGTGCTGGGGCTGAAACGGCTGGGGCAGGCGTGCGTGAATGCCGGGCGTCAGATCGCCATGATCGGGTCGATCATCATCTGCGCCTCCATCGTCATTGGCGTTCTCGGGATCACCGGTTTGGGGGTCAAGCTGACGTCGTTCATCGTGTCCGGGTCGGGCGGCCTGTTGTGGCCCTCGCTGCTTTTGACAGCATTGGCGTGTTTGTTGCTTGGCATGGAGGTCCCGACCACGGCGGCCTATGTCATCTGCATTTCGGTTGCGGGACCTGCCCTGATAGACCTCGGGTTGGAGCCGTTGCAGGCGCATCTATTCGTGTTCTGGTTCGCGCTGTTGTCGACCATCACCCCTCCTGTCTGCGGCGCCGTCTTCATCGCAGCCGGCATGATCGGCGAGAACTGGCTGAAGGTCGCTGTGAGCGCGATGGCGCTTGGCATCGGGCTTTATGTCATTCCGTTGGGGATGATCGCGAACCCCAGCCTCATTCAGCTCAAGACCGAAACAGCGAGCGCGGGCCTCGCGTTTGTCCAGATGGCGGTGGGTTTGGGCTGTTTGTCGTTTGGTGTCATCGCGAATTACAAGGTTGCTGTGCGTCTCGCGCTGGTTGGCGCAGGTTTGGGCATCGTGTTCGCACAGTTGATGATGTAAAACGGGCCGTGCGGAGGCGCCCCCGAAAAGGTCAAGGATCGCGCCCGACAGATTGCGAACTTCGCTGGGTTTGTGCTGTTGCGATCCGCGGGCGAACGCGTGGTGGTGTTATTGCCTGATGCCCGCCCTTGCGGCATTTTCCATCTTGGTCTGGGGTTGCTGCCGCGATGGCGCGTGTTTTTGAACAGTGTCGAGAGGGGTGTTTGGTGGCGTTTCCATCCGACCAAACGCCGCCCGACACACGTTCAGATCCTATGACTGGCGCTGAACGTCTTCCTTGATCAATGCGCGGTAGAGTTCGCGAATGCGCATCATCATCGGGCGGGCACCGTTGCCAATGGATTTGCCGTCGATTTCGGACACCGGGGTTTGCGCACCAAAGGAGCCTGTCAAGAAGGCCTCGTCAGCGCCATAGGCCTCGTAGAGGGAAAAGTTTTTCTCGCGGATCGGAATGTCATTGGCGCGGCAGAGGTCGATGACCTTTTGGCGGGTCACACCGTTCATGCAATAATCGCCCGTCGAGGTCCAAACCTCACCCTTCCGGACAATAAAGAAGTTGCAGGCGTTGGTCGTGTTCACAAACCCGTGCGGGTCCAGCATCAGGGCCTCGTCCGCACCCGCCTGTTCGGCCTGAAGGCAGGCGATCACGCAGTTGAGCTTTGAGTGGCTGTTGAACTTCGGGTCCTGACTTGTGGGCAGTCCGCGCACTTGGGGGACAGACGCAAGCCGTATTCCCTGCCCCTGCACGGTCTCGGAGGGCTTTGAGTGCTCGACAATGGCCACCACGGTGGGGCCCGACCGGCTGAGCTTTGGGTGCTGAAAGGGTTTGGCCTTGGGGCCGCGGGTGATCATCAGGCGGCAGTGCGCGTCCGTTGTCATGCCGTTGGCTGCGGCGGTTTGCTCCAGCAGGGATTTTATGTCAGCGCGTGTCAGACCCGGATCGAGCGAGACGGCTTTCAGCGAGTTGAAAAGCCGGTCCATGTGTTCCTCGAAAAAGGCCCAGACCCCGTCGTGCAGGCGCATGCCTTCCCACATGCCGTCACCCAGCATGAAGCCGCTGTCATAGACAGAGACCTTTGCCTCGTCCCGGTGCACGAGGTTTCCGTTCACCCAGATCAGGATGTCCTGGTTGCGCGCATCTTCCTGCGCGTCATGGGTTGACGTGGTTTCGATCATCTTCAGGCAGCCTCCAGGCTCGTGTAGACCGCATCCATGCCCTTTTGCATGTGGTCCTTGATGTGGTCGAGGACCGGCGCAAGGTCATCGCCCTGAGACAGTTTGACGTATTCATCGTTGGCTTCCATGAAGACGCCCGCCACGCCGTGCTGGCGATTGTGGATGGACATGTAGATCCGCACCAGTGGCACCAGTTTCTGCCAGTGGGCTTGCAGCAGACTGTGAGCGCTCAGCTCGTAAACCCATGTATGAAAAGTGATTTCACCGTTCACGGCGGCGCTGATATCTTGCGCCTGCCGAGACTGGTCAAGCGCCGCGTAACGCGCGCGCAAGTCGTCCAGCGCTGCATCGGTCCGCTTTTCCCAGGCCTCTTCAAAGGCGAACCGCTCAAGCATCGTGCGCATGGAATAGAGCTCTTTCAATTCGCGCAGTGAGATCGACCGCACCCGCAAGCCCTTGTAGGGGGATTTGATCAGCAGGCCCTCCTCGGTCAGTTGCAGGATGGCTTCGCGCAGGGGGCCGCGGCTGATGTTGAGCCGTCGCGCGAGATCGGTCTCTGTAAGACGTTCTCCCGGCGCGAGATCACCAGCGGTGATCCGGTCGCGCAACATGTCGCGCACCTGCCCGCTCAGCGGCAAAGGGCGAATTTCAGACAGTGTCATGTGCCCTCCGTGGGGATGTGGGGCGGAGTGATCCGCCCCATCTGTGATCAACGCATGAAGATCTGTTCGCGCTGGATCGGTGGGCTGTCAGCGGGATCGACGCCGAACTCGGTGAGGAATTCGTCGTACCACGCCTGCGTGCGGCCCGTCTCGTACCAGTAGTGGCTGACGGTGTTCAGCCAGTCGCGGAAGGTCTTGTCGTCTTCGCGGCGCACACCGATGTTGACCGGCGCGGTAAAGGCCGGCGTCGGCACGGAAATCACGCCTGAGCCCAGCTTTTGACGGGCCGACAGAAGCGGCGGCAGCATCAGCGACACGGCGTCCACGCGGCCGGACTGGAACGCGGCAATCGAGGCGGCATTGTCAGGGAAGCGCTGAATGTCGGCTTCGGGCGCCATGCGTGTCAGGAACTGGTCCATCGAGGTCGCCTGTGGCACCGAAAGGCTGGTGTCGGCAGAGTTGATCCCATCCCATGTCGAGGCGTCAAAGCCCTCGGCGGCCAGGACGGCCTGGGAGATATAGCCGATGGGATTGGTGGTGAAGTCGATCACCCGGGCGCGGGACGCGGTGGGCGACAGGAAATACATCAGGTCGATCTTGTCCGACTGAAGCGCTGCAATCGAGGTGCCCCAGGTGACTTCGACTGTCTCAAGCTCGACTTCCAGCGCGGCTGCCATCTGCTCGCCCAAGGTGATGCCCAGACCGCCGGTCCACTCTCCGGTGGCCAGATCCTTTGTGAACCATGGCGGGGCCTGCGTGACGCCGATCCGGAGCGAGCCGCGGTCTTGAATCGCCTCCCAGGTGGATTGCGCCTCTGCCACGACGCTGGAGAGCGCAAGAACGGCCGTGGCCGCCAAAGCGCTGGTAAGTGCCTTAAATGGTTTCATCATTTTGCTCCCTGTTGGGTTGGTCAGTCGGGTAGTTTGAAAAGCGAATGCCCTGTGAGGAACTCTTGGACACGTTGTGTTTCGGGGGTTCTCAGAACGGTTTGCGGCGCGCCTTGTTCAAGGATCAGGCCGTCGTGCAGAAAACAGACCTTGTTGGCGACGTGATAGGCAAAGCCGATCTCATGCGTGACGCAGACCATGGTCATGCCGTCCTCGGCCAATTGCAGCATGGTCTTGAGGACTTCGCCCACCAGTTCCGGGTCGAGGGCAGAGGTCACTTCGTCGAACAGCATCACCTCGGGATCCATGGCCAGAGCACGGGCGATGGCCACGCGTTGCTTTTGGCCACCGGACAGGCGCGCCGGGTATTCCTGCGCCTTTTCTTCGAGCCCGACACGGGTCAATTGGGACATGGCCTTGTCTTTGGCCTCGGCCTTGGACCGTCCAAGGACGATGACCTGACCCTCCATGACGTTTTCCAGCACGGTCATATGTGGGAACAGGTTGAAGTGCTGAAAAACCATCCCGATGCGAGTGCGCAATTTGCACAGATCTGCCTCGCGATAGCGCATGCGTCCGCCCTGTTCGCTGCCGATCAGATCGCCGTTGATGCGGACCTGACCGGCGGTCGGCTCTTCCATGAAATTGATGCATCGCAACAGCGTGCTTTTGCCGGACCCGCTGGACCCCAAAAGCACGACAGCCTCGCCCTGGGCGACATCGAGGTCGATGCCCTTCAGGACTTCGAGGTCCTTGAAACTTTTTCGCAGCCCGCGAACTTCTACTGCGTTTGTCATGCGTCACTCTTTCCGAAGCGGCGTTCAAGCATGTAGGTCAGCTGTACCATCGGCAGCAGCACGACGAAGAAGATCAGCGCGACCACTGTATAGGCCTCGATGGGATTGAACTCATACGATGCGATCAGCTTGGCCTGTTGCAATGTCTCCGGGTAGGCCACGACCGAGGCCAGCGTCGACATCTTGAAGACTTCGATGCCCCGCGATGTCAGAGGGGGCAGCATCCGTTTCAGCGCCTGTGGCAGGATGACCCGGCGCATCGTCTGGGCATAGGACATGCCGATGGCCTTGCCGGCTTCCCATTGTTCGCGTTCGATGGACTGGATGCCGCCGCGAAAGACCTCTGCCGAAAAGGCGATGGTGTTGAGCGTGATGCCCAGAATCGCGGCCATCAAGGGCGTGACCTCGATCCCCGTCAGCACGGGCAGGGCGAAGAAGAACCAGATGATCTGGACCAGCACGGGCGTGTTGCGGAAGACCTCGACATAAAGCATCGCGGGGTAGCTGATCAGGCGCGATTTGGAATAGCGCAGCATGCCCATGACCAGACCGCCGCTCAGCCCGAGGACGGTGCAGATGACAAACAGCAGGACCGTGCCCTTGAGCCCCACGGCGAGAACGTTCCAATAGGCAAAGACCGAGGCAAAGTTCCAAGTGTAGTCCATGGCTACCTCAACGTCCCTTCGCCGGTCTTGGCCAGCCGGTATTCCAGCAGGATGGTAAGCTGTGAGAACACCAGAATGAGGAAGAAATACATGACGGCGACCACCGTGTAGACTTCGAGGGGGCGAAAGGTCTTTGACGCCAACTCATTGGCCTGAAACATCAAATCCGCATAAGATACAGTCGAGATCAGCGTCGTCGTTTTCAACAGCTCGATCGCGCGTTCCGCGAAGGCGGGGATCATCCTCTTGACGGCCTGAGGCAGGATGATCCGTCTCAGGCTGGCCTTGCGGGTCATGCCGATGGCTTTGGCGGCCTCCCATTGTCCCTTGTCGATGGAGTTGATTCCGCCGCGAAAGATCTCTGCAAAGAAGGCAGAGGATTGGATCGAGAAGGTCAGAACCGAAGCGACAAAGGGTGTCATTTGCACGCTGATCAGGATCGGCAGGGCAAAGAAGAACCAGAAAAGCTGAACCAGCGGCGGCGTCGTGCGGAAAAACTCGATGATGAAAGAACAGAGCTGGCTGAGGACCGGGATGCGCGACATGCGCCCAAGGGCAAGCCCCAGCCCAAGCGGGACGCCAAAGGCCAGCGCCAAGACGAAAACCTGAATGGTATTCCACAGACCCAGCAGCAGCAGATCCATATCCGCCAGAGTCGCAGCAAAATCCCACGCGTGCACAATGTCCTCCATGACTTGTCGTCGCAGCATTGACGCTGGCTTGTATATTGTCAACAATCTACCGAAAGAGGGGCCGACATGGAAAAACCAAACGTTGTTTTCATTATGGCGGATCAGATGTCTGCCAAGGCGTTGCCATTCTATGGCCACCCGGTGGTAAAGGCGCCTGCGCTGTCGCGACTCGCAAACGAGGGCGTCGTTTTCGAGAACGCCTATTGCAATTCGCCCCTGTGCGGCCCGTCGCGCACGTCCATGATGACAGGCATGTTGCCGTCAAAGGCAGGTGGCTATGACAACGCTCATGATTTTTCCGCCGCGCTTCCGACGTTTGCCCATTACATGCGGCTTGGTGGATATCGCACCTGCCTGTCGGGCAAGATGCATTTCACCGGGCCGGACCAACTGCATGGGTTCGAAGAGCGGTTGACCACCGACGTCTACCCCTCTGATTTCGGATGGACGCCAAACTGGGGGGAGCCCGAGGCAAAGGTCACATTTCAGGACATGACCAATGTTCTTGAAACGGGTCCATGTCTGAGGTCCATGCAGATCGACTACGATGACGATGTAGAGACGAAAGCCTGCGGGTGGCTCTATGACCGGGCGCGGGACCAAAGCGACCAGCCCTTCATGCTGACGGTGTCCTTTACGTCACCTCATGACCCCTATGTGGCACGCCCGGAATACTGGGACCTGTATACAGACGACGAGATCGACCTGCCAAAGGTGCCGCCGATCCCCGTCGAAGAGATGGATGCGCACAGCCAACGGATTCACGCGCATTACTCCATCGGCAAGGCCGAGGTCACGGATGACATCATGCGCAGGGCCCGGCACGGGTATTACGCGTCTATCGCCTATATCGACGCCAAAATTGCGGCCCTGATGAAGGTGCTTGAGGAAACGGGACTGTCCAAGAACACGCTTGTCGTCTTTGCCTCTGACCACGGGGACATGATGGGGGAACGTGGCCTCTATTACAAAAAGACGTTTTTCGAATGGTCCGCCCGGGTTCCGTTGATCTTTTGGGCAGAGGGAGGGCTGACACCCCGCCGGGTGACGGAGACTGTGTCGCTGTTGGATGTGCTGCCGACTTTCGCAGAAGTGGCAGGCACCGCGACCGAAGTGATAGAGACCGACGGCGCCTCCCTGATGCCGCTCCTTGGCGGTGGGGTGTTCGCGGCGCGCAGCGTCCCGGGAGAGTTTCTGTCAGAGGGTGTGTTTGAGCCCACCTTCATGCTGCTGCGCGGCAGGCTCAAACTGCTGTACAGCGAAAGTGACCCGCCCCTCCTGTTTGATCTCGACACTGACCCGGACGAGCAACTGGATCTGTCGGATGATCCGGCCCATGCGGAGGTGCTTGGCGAGATGCTGGCGGAAGCGCGCGCGCTGTGGGACGCCGCCGCTCTGAAGGCCCGCATCGTAAAGGACCAGAACCGTCGCCGGTTGATTGATCGCAGTCACAAGTTGGGACAGCCTCCGGCATGGGATTTTCAGCCCTATACCGACGCAACCAGACAATATGTTCGTGCCGGAAAATGGACGACGGAAGTCGAGGCCAAAGCCCATCTGGAGGCCCCCAGCGACCGCAACTAAACCGCCTGTTGGGCCGTCCGCGCGGCCCATCGCGGTGTCGACACTGCGTTTTCAAGGAACGTCAGTTGGACAGGAGCCAATCCGGAGCGCGCCTGCTTGCCGTGCCGGTCAGGGCCGCCCCGGCGCAGGCGTTCAAGCCACCAAACCGCACGGTCCGCCCGCACAGCCCCGGCGCATAATGCGCATACTTCCCCGAGTTCGTCATGAGATTGCGCGCTGTTGGTGGAAAGACGGGCTCTGTTATGGAGCACCAGCAAAGATCGGGGATGACTTGGACGCCGCTGGCCTCCAGACGCTGAATGTGGCCCGCCTCGGACGCTTGTTGCAGGATGGCGCGCCCGACGGTGACGATGACATTCGTGGCCTCGTGCCGGGACCTTCCGTCCAGCAGATCGCAGAAACGCGCGACCTCGGTCAGCGAGGCATGCGGACTTCCGATGGCCACAAGATCAACCTGCTCGGGTCCTGAATTCAGGCTGTCCCATGCCACTGCCAAGTCTGGCAGCGAGATCGATGCGCAGGCCGCGCCCGGTGTTGGAGGCAGATCGGCCTCTGGCGTGACTCCCTCCACATGCAGCATCGGCGAGGCTGAGGTTGTTCCAAAAGCCGCACAAAGCGCGCGCAGATCGTCGTGAGAGGGTTTCAGATGCGCCAGTCCCCGGAGCATTGGAACGCCGTCTGGGGACAGCCGCCCCGCGATCCAGCCAAGCAGCGGCCATAGGGTGTCGTCGTGGCCTGCCGGTGCCACGCAGTCGATCATCAACGACGGTCGACGGCATGCAGTGTCGTACATCCCGGTATCGGGCGCGCGTCCGGTTATGGCCACGAACAGATCCAGATAGTCCGGCAGCTTTGCGGTTTGCGCTCCCAAGACGGAGTTGGCAAAGATGACAGCGTTCGATTCCGACCAGCCGATTTTCTCGCCAAGGCGCGGCACGTCCCCCAGCAGGTATGGCGCGCAGGTAAAGGTCGGCTGCGCGCCCATCGTCACATAGGCATCCGCCAATCGGCTGGCTGCGGTCGCGAACTTTGCGGGCATTCCGTATGATGTGCTGTTTTCCCGGTCGACGGAGATCGCGTTGATGGTTGTGGGGATGTGTACTTTTGCGCCCATCGCGGCCATGCGTTCGGCAAAGATCAGATTGGCGTCATGGGCCAGTATACAGCCATCGATGTGGCCGCGGCTCACATCCGTCAGGCGCTCACCGCCAAGAGCGATTGCCATGGTGCAAATCACTTCCATCGCCACTCTGGTCGGATCGGCCGGGTCGCCCGACAAACGCGATCGATCAGACTGCGTCAGGGTCAGGTCGGATTGCTGCAATGGCTGTAGCAGGCAGTTTGTCCCGTTGGCATCCAGCACATCTCCCTTGATCGTCGCACTAGGCGCTTTGGACAATGCATCGAAATCGTCCCTTTCGAGACGCAACACGGCAATCGTCTTGCCAAAAAGGCGCGTTGCGATCACGGCCCCAAGGGTCAGAATTTCTTCCGGCGCAGAGAAGACCAACGCAGCGGGCGCATGACCGTTCAGGGCGAGTTCCAGCAAGACGCCACTGCCAGAGCAGGAGCCACGGCTTGTGGGCATGACGAGGATCTTTCCGGCAAGTGAAAGCCCATGCCAGGGGTGATGAACGTCGATCACCCTGCCCGTGAGGGGATCGACGCCGCCCCAAAAGCTAAGGCCTTCTGCAGCGTATAAGACGTCCCCGGCGGCGTCCGCCTTTACGATCATCTTCGAGATATCACGCCCCCTTCAAGAAAACGATGGTTTTGCCTGCACATCCTGCCGACAAGTCCCACCCGGCCAAGATTGCGCCTGCGCTCTCGCTTCGCAACTCTAACCTTGCGCTGCTGACACACGGGGGCGACGCTGCGTGCGGGCTTCCATCGCAAAAGAAGGTTCGATCGCGATCAGCAGAGCGCGTGACCACAAGCTGGCAAAACAGCTTTGTGAACATGGCGATCCCTGAAGGACTCGAACCCTCAACCTGCTGATTAGAAGTCAGCTGCTCTATCCAGTTGAGCTAAGGGACCGCTGAGGCGTTTGTGCCGTTTTTGGCGGCGCGATGCAATCCCGAGCGCCCGGCTGTCGCAGGGGCCCGCCGTCAGGGGCATCCGGCCGTCAAGGGCAACGCCATGTAGACGCTGAGCGGGTCGATCTTGTAGTCGGCAAACGGTGGACATGGGGCAAAGCCCTGTGCCGCGTACAATCCGCGTGCGGGGGCAAAGCTCTCTGCTGTGCCGGTCTCGAGGCACAGACCCAGCGCGCCATCTGCCTTTGCCGCGTCCATGAGCCCGGTGAGCAAGGCACGGCCAAGTCCCTGACCGCGGGCCTCACGTGCGACATGCATGCTCTTGAGTTCCATCGCGGGACCAGCGGGCAAGGTGGTCGGTGCTTTGGCCGGGGCAATGGGTTTTAGCGCGCCGACTGCCACGACCTCTGCATCTTTTCGCAGGGCAAAGACGCGCGCGCCGCTCTGGCGCAGCGCGTCTGCGGCCATGACATGACAGCTTTCTTCCGGGCTGCCCGCCCGCATATCGGCATGGTGACGGGCCAGCAGTACGTCCACTGCCGGGTCCGGTCCGATCACTTCGATGGTGTCGATTTGGGTCAATGGGTCCAGGCGTTGCGCCGGTTCACCGCAAAATTCTCGGCGTAGCCGCGCGGGCGCACGTTGGGTTTGCGCTTTTTGGGTTCGGACACCTGCGCATCGATCCCGTGTTCCTTGGCATAGGCCAGCGCGGCGTCCTTGGTGTCAAAGTTCAGGCGCACCTGGCTTTGCATGTCGTCAGACGAGGTCCACCCCATCAGCGGGTCAACCGAACGCGGGCTGTCCGGAGCGAACTCCAGTACCCAATGCTTGGTCTTGCCCTGGCCCGATGACATCGCGGTCCGTGCCGGTTGATAGATGCGTGCGCGCATGACCACACCTCCTGATTGCCTGGGTGTTATCAGGGATTTCGGGCGTCAGGGCAACGGGCTGTTGCACGCCATTTGTCACATGTGACCGCGAAGGACGCCGCCCCAAGGCAGCGGTTCGAGACACAAGCAGGGACGGTCAGGTTCGTCGCCCCACGGGGAGCGAGGGGTGGGTGTGTGAAACAACGCTCTGTCCAGAACCCTGCTTGCCCCTGAACGGTAGCTTTCGCATCGTTCTTCACGCAACGTCAAAGTTGCCCGGGCGCAGTCCATGCAATGTGACAGGCGCACAAGCTGCAACTCAACTGACGGAAAAACAGTGCAAAATTCGCAAGCCCGCTGACGCTTGTACGACCAATGTCTGTACCCCGCCGCCAGTCAGTGGGCCAAGCGCAGGCTGGGGGACCGGTCTGTGATAAGGGCGCTTGCGGTGTCAGGCCGCGAGCCAATGCAAGGCGTCATCGACGTCGTAGCTGACGTGCATTCTGTCGTGGTCTTCGGGGGCGAATCCATTGGCGGTTTCCTGAAACAGTCGCATGGATCCGTAGCCATGTTCCGAATCGACCAGAAAAACGCATTTTGTGCCCCGGCGCTGAGGCACCTCCGGCAAGACGATGGCCATGCTCTGGCAGCGCTCGGAGGTGCATTCCGTGAAATCCTGCCCCCGCATGTCCCACAGCGTCGGGACCCGCGGTCCAAAATCTGGATTGGCCACAATCGTTTGCAGGGCCTCGCGCAACTCTTCGGCGCCGATCATGCCTTCGGGGCGCACCCAGAGAACCTCTGCGCCATGGGCCGCCTTGACGAGGCTGAGGACAAGCGCGCCGTCCTGACCTTGAAAGCGGAACCGCTCCGCGCGCGGCGTATCATCATTCATAGTCGTCACCGGCGT
>JBELMB010000141.1:0-13521 GCA_042088665.1 Sagittula sp. | reverse complement strand
CGTGCAGCAGCTCAATGCCGCGGGCTACATCGAAGAGATGGACGCCTCGCTGTTCCCGTTCGACGACTTCTACCCGGAATACCAGATGTTCCCGGGCCACTGGACCGATGACACGCTTTGGTCCGTGATGGTGCGCTTTGGCCTGTTGGGTGTGTCCTACAACACCGAGGCGCTGACCGCGGCGCAAGCCATGAGCTACAATGCCTTCTGGGATCCGGCGGTAACCGGCAAGGTCGGGCACTTTGACTGGCACCTGCCCAGCCTTGGACAGATGTCGCTGCTGATGGGCAATCGCGATCCCTCACCCTTTGACATCTCCGAAGCGGCCTGGGAAGCGGTGCAGGAAAAGACGCTCTCGCTGAAGCCTCAGGTCGGTGGCTACTTTGACTACGGTGGCACGTTTGCCTCGCTGAAGAACGCCGAGATGCTCGCCATGTGTGGCATCGGTGACTGGATCACCGGCGTGCTGGAAAAAGACGGCGCGCCCGTGGCCAGCGTGATCCCCGAAGAGGGTGGCGTGCAGTGGACCGAAAGCTATTCGATTGGCAAGGGCACCACGAAGCAAGAGATCATCAACAAGTTCATCCAGTACATGCTGAGCCCGCGCGGTCAGGTGCGGTCGATCCAGATGGCGGCCTATCCGGGTCTGTCGCCGACGAAATCCGGCTGGACAGCGATCCAGGAGGCCAACCCGGCCGAGGCGGAACGCTCTGGTCTGATCACCGGTCACGCCCAGAGCCCGATCAAGCTGCTGCAGGAAAAGCGGATCTTCTTCCGTGACATCCCGCGCCAGCAGACGCTGGAAGACTGGAACGATTTCTGGTCCGACTACAAGACCGCCTGACGCGGTCCAACGCGCCCCGGGCCTGACCCGGGGTCTTTCGGCCGGTGGTCCGCGGGACTGACCGGCCCTGCGCGCCAAGGGATTCCGGGGGCAGCCCCGGGGTCGGGTGCGCGAGGTGGCTGAGCAACGAGCATGTCGAAACGCTTTCACGTCTATCCCTATGTCTGGCGCGTGCCTCTGCTGATCTGGCAGGGGCTCTTCTTCGTCGGGCCGCTGATCCTGATGGTGGCCATGTCGTTCTGGCTGGTGCGCAACTACCGGATGGAGCCGGACTTCGTGTTCAAGAACTGGGACCGGATGCTCAGCCGTGACTTTTTCTGGAATGCCTATTGGGTGACGCTCTGGCGGGCGAGCATCGCCGCAATGCTGGCCAGCCTGATCGCCTTTCCGGCGTCTTTCGCCCTGTCGTTCCGGGTGTCGGAAACGGTCCGGCGCTGGGCGCTGTTCTTTCTGATCGTGCCGTTCTTTACCTCGTTCCTTGTGCGCATCTACGCGTGGCAGGTGCTGTTGGCGGAACGCGGGCCGATCAATGCGGTCATCGGATGGGTGGGGCTGGGGCCCTTTACCATGCTCAATTCGGGTTTCGGGGCCATGGTTGGCTATATGACGCTGGTGCTGCCGCTGGTGGTGATCCTGCAGACATTCAGCCTCGCCGCGGTGGATCGCAACCTTATCGAGGCGGCGCAAAATCTGGGCGCCCAGGGGCGCGACGTGCTCTTGCGCGTGATCGTGCCCGCCGCCAAGGTCGGACTGATCGTGGGGTTTGTCTTTGCCTTCATCCTTTCGTTCGGTGATTTCGTCAGCCCGTTCTACCTCGGCGGATCAAAGCCGCCGACCTTGTCGATCCTGATCATCGACACCACCAAATCCGGGCAGCAATGGCCGCGCGCCGCCGTCGTCGCGGTGATGATGATCGGCACGCTGTTCGCGGTGGCCTTTGCCGCCGTCGCTCTGGCCTATTCCAGACGGAGGGGTGCATGAGCACGCGCGACATCCTCTTTCGCATCTACCTGCTGGCGGTCTTTACCTTTGTCTTTGCGCCGATCCTGACCAGCATGGTGTTTTCCTTCAATTCGGACCGTTTCCCGACAGTGCCCTTGGGGGAGTTTACAACGCATTGGTACAAAACGGCCTTTTCCAGACCAGAGGTTTGGACCGCTTTCCAGAACTCGCTGGTCGTGGCGCTGTGTGCGGCGATCCTGTCGACGGCGTTGGGCTTTGCCACGGCCTATACCGATTTCCGCTACGGGTTTCGGTTCAAGCCGCTCTACCTCGCGCTCGCTCTTTTGCCACCCACGATCCCGCTGGTGATCATGGGGCTGGCGATGCTGGCATGGCTGGGACGGCTGGGGCTGTCGGGCAGCCTGCCGGGCATTGTCATCGCGCATACCGTGATGGGCGCGCCCTTTGCCATGGCGATCTGCCGCCTGCGCCTGAGCCAGATGGACGAGGCGCTGGAACCCGCGGCCTGGAACCTTGGCGCCTCGCCCTGGCGGACGATGTGGCACGTGGTCCTGCCATTCTGCCTGCCGGCGCTGATTTCGGCCTTTTGCCTGACCGCCGCCGTCAGCTTTGATGAATTCATCGTTGCGTGGTTCGTCTCCGGCCTGAACAAGACCGTGCCGGTGATGATCCTCGAAATCCTGCAAGGCAACGTCGACCCGCAGATCAACGCCATCGGCACTGTGGTGTTCCTGACGTCCATGACGCTGGTGATCGTCGCGCAACTGCTGATCATAAAGAGAACCGACACATGACAGATGCCGCCTCCGCGCCTGACGCGCCCCTGGTGCGCTTTGAGGGTTTGCGCAAAAGCTATGGTCCTTTCGAGGCCGTCAAGGGCATCGACCTGGACATTGGCCGCGGCGAATTCGTTGCGATCATGGGGCCCTCGGGCTGTGGCAAGACCACGACGCTGCGGATGTTGGCCGGGCTTGAGGCGCCGACCGCGGGCACGATCACCATCGACGGCCAGGTGATGAACGATGTCCCGGCCCATGAGCGCGACACGCCACTGGTCTGGCAGTCGCTGGCGCTGTTTCCCTTTCTCAACGTAAAGGAAAACGTCGAGTTCGGGCTGAAGATGCGCGGCGTGCCCCAGCAGGACCGCCACGGGCGGGCCATGATGTGGCTGGAGCGTCTTGGCCTGAAAGGGTTCGAAAGGCGCCGGATCGACCAGTTGTCCGGTGGCCAGAAGCAGCGCGTGGCGCTGGCCCGCAGCCTCGTGACGGAGCCGCAGATGCTGCTTCTGGATGAGCCGCTCTCGGCGCTGGATGCGCATTTGGTGATCCGGATGCAGGGCGTGCTGACAAAGCTGCAAAAGGAACTGGGCATCACTTTTGTCTATGTCACGCATTCGCAGTCAGAGGCCTTTGCCATGGCGGACCGTGTGGTGATCATGGGGGAGGGCGAGATCGCGCAGATCGGTCGCCCGCGCGAGATCTTCCGCGCGCCCAAGACCCGCTTTGTCGCGGAGTTTCTTGGCAGAAACAACATCCTCTCTGGCCCCGTGTCGGAGGGGGCCATCGAGATCGACGGCCAGCGCTTTGCCCTGCCGGAGGCCGTCGGGGACACCGGCGCGCGCCCGGCAGAGGCCTCCGTGGCCGAGATCGTCGTCGCGGCGGACCGGATGCGCGTCACGGCCACCGCGCCAGAGGGACCGGCGCTCGAGGCCGATTTCGTCTCCGAGGAATTCGCAGGCACCGGGATCATCTGCTATTTCGAAGGCAGCGCAGGCATCGAACTCAAGGCGCAGGTCACCGAGGACGCGCTGGACGTGCTGAACCTTGAGCCGGGCAAGCGGTTCTGGCTCAGCTGGGCGCCAGAGGCCGCGCATGTGATCCCGCCTGCGCACACCGGGTAAGGAGAAAGAACCATGGATCTTTTGATCAAGGGCGGCGTTTTGCCGGATGGCCGTCAGGCGGATGTGGCGATCACCGGGGGTCGCATCACGGCGGTGGAGCCCGGTATTTCAGGCGACGCGGGCGAGGTCATCGACGCTGCGGGCAAGCTGGTCTGCGCGCCCTTTGTGGATGCGCATTTCCACATGGACGCAACGCTGAGCTACGGCACGCCGCGGGTGAACACCTCCGGCACCCTGCTGGAGGGCATTGGCCTCTGGGGAGAACTGAAGCGACAGCAAAGCCGCGCCGACATCGTCGCACGGGCGCTGACCTATTGCCGACAGGCCGTGGGCAAGGGCGTTCTGGCGATCCGCAGCCATGTGGACGTGACGGACACGTCCTTTCAGACGGTCGAGGCGCTGTTGGAGGTCCGCGAGGCTGTCCGCGATGTGCTTGACCTGCAGTTGGTGGCCTTTCCGCAGGATGGCTGGTTCCGGGCGCCCGGTGGCGAGGCGCAGGTCATCCGCGCGCTGGATGCGGGGGTCGACGTGGTGGGGGGCATCCCGCACTTTGAGCGCACGATGGCCGATGGCACCGCCTCGGTCGAGGCCGCCTGCGCGCTCGCGGCGGAGCGTGGCCTGAGGGTGGATCTGCATTGCGACGAGAGCGATGACCCCCTCAGCCGCCACATCGAAACCCTCGCGGCGCAGACCATCCGGCATGGGTTGCAGGGGCGCGTTGCGGGCTCGCACCTGACCTCGATGCATTCGATGGACAACTACTACGTGGCCAAGCTCTTGCCGCTGATTGCGGAGGCGCAGGTGGCTGCGATCCCCAATCCGCTGATCAACATCACCCTGCAGGGGCGCGCGGACAGTTATCCAAAGCGGCGCGGCCTGACCCGTGTGCCGGAGCTTCGCGCGGCGGGCGTCACAGTCGGCTTTGGGCAGGATTGCGTGCGCGATCCGTGGTATCCGCTGGGGTCTGGCGACATGCTGGACGTGGCGCATATGGGGCTGCATGTGGCGCTGATGACATCGCCGGATGACATGCGCACCGCGTTTGAGATGGTCACGACCACCCCGGCGGAGATCCTTGGCCTCGACTTCGGACTGACGCCGGGCGCACGCGGGAGCCTCGTCGTGCTGGACGCCAGCGACCCCATCGACGCGCTGCGCCTGCGTCCTGCGCGCCTTTGCGTGGTCTCGAACGGGCGCGTCGTGGCCCGGACCGCCCCGCAAGAGGTGACGCTGACTGCGGGGTTCTGAGGGCTCTGGTCACGGGGCTGGCCAACAGGCAAAGCGCGCCAGATTTCCGGATCTCGGATGCCTTGGTGATCTGCGGCTCCTGCAGGAGGCCAAGGCGCGCTGCGGCTGTGCGCTTTGCCGGGCGAGGGAGTTTTGCCCAGCGCGCGCTCAGGCGAGACGATCAACCTGTGGCGCGGCAAGGGAGCCTTCGCCCAAAAGCGCTGTAGAGACTGGCTTTGATTGACCGAGCTGCAAGAAACAGGCGCGTGGTGAACGGGTTTCGGTCAGACAGAGGCCCTGTCGCTGTGCCCCGAGTTTTCTCCCCCATCCCCCGATCCAAGCACCAAGGCGGGGTCGGGCCGCGCGGGGACAGCCTTGAATCGGTTCGATGCCTGCGCAGGAGATCAGATCCGGAAACGCTCTGGGCGCGCAGACGTACTTCGGGCGCGCAAACAGTCCCCAATTCGCGGTCCCGCAAAGCCCCGCTCATGCCGTGCCGACAGGTGTCCCGTGTGGGCGCATGTCGTCGGGTCGGGTCGCCAGATACCCCTCGAGTGTGGCGCGCAGGGGCGCGGCCTCGGGGGTGTCGAAAAGGTTCGTCAACTCGTGTGGATCCTCGGCCAGATCGTACAACTCGCCTGCGCCTGAATTCAGATCCACGGTCAGTTTGTGGGACTGCGTGCGCACCGTCCGCAGCTCCAGCGCGACGCCGACCCGGCCCGGCAAAAGCCCCCATTCGTTCAAGGCGAAATCGCGCGTCGCTTGCGGGTCTTCCAGCAGCGGGCGCAGGCTTTGCCCGTGTTGTGGCAAGAGCGGCTCGGCCCCGCCGTAGTCACAGAAGGTCGCGCCAAGATCGAGCGTCGAAACCGGGGCTTCCACGACGCCCCCCGCGGGCAAGTCGGGTCCGCGCACGATCATCGGCACCCGCAAGAGACCCTCGAAATGCATCGGCCCTTTCAGGATCAGGCCATGATCGCCCAGCCAGTCGCCGTGGTCAGAGATGTAGATGACGATGGTGTTCTCGGCGAGGCCCGCCTCGTCCAGCGCGTTCATCAGGCGGCCCACCTGATGGTCGATCAGGGCGATCTGGCCATAGGTGTTGGCAATGATCTCGCGCAGTTGTGCGTCGCTCTGGGGCTGAATCCGGCTGTAGGCCTTTCGGATATCGGCGAATTTCGGATCTGCTGGCTCGCCCTCCATGGCGGCCTCGTGCCACCATGGACGTCCCTCGTAAGACCGGGTGCGGTGCTCTGGCAGATCCACATCCTCGGGCGCGTGCAGGCGCGACCATGGCTCCGGGCAGTCAAACGGATGATGCGGATCGGGAAAGCTGACCCATGTGCAAAACGGCGTGTCGCTGTCGCGCTCGTGGCGCAGCCAGTCGATGGCGCGATCTGCCGTCCAGGGGGAGTTGTGCCACATCACCGGCAGCTTTGAGTGCCATGTCTGCGCCGCGTCCTTCGTGTCGCCGGCGTTCTCCCACATCAGCCGCGTCTTTTCATCGCCCTGACCGTCGGCGTGATACCAGCGTTCATAGTGCTGGCCTGCGGGAGGCTTTTCCGGGGCCCACCAGTTGTGACCGACCAGCATCATTTCCACGTGGTTGAAGCCCATGTAGGGGCCGAACCAATCCGCACCGTAGCTGGCCGAAGAGCGCAGGCACTCCGGCGAGCCGGTCGGGGCATAGGTGTGATAGGTCGAGAAATGCATCTTGCCAAAGTAGCTGGTCTGATAGCCCGCCGCGGCCATCGCGCCGCCAAAGCCCTTGCTGCCCAACTCCGGATCAAGGTCGATGCCGTTGTCATGCACCCCGTGGGTGCGGCACAGCTGCCCGGTCAGGATCGACGCCCGCGCGGGCTGGCAGACGACGGTGGGGGTGATGCAATTGGTGAAATGCGTGCCCTGTGCCGCAAGTTGATCAAGGTGCGGCGTCTTTACCTTGCGCCCCATGAACCCCATGCAATCGGCGCGTTGCTGGTCAGCAGAGATCAGCAGGATATTGGGTCGGCTCATCAGGACACCTTTGATACTTTGGACGGCGCGGGTTTGCGCAGGGAAAGAAGGACGAAAAGCGCGGCCAGCCCCATGAAGATGGCCGCCACAGGGCTGGTAAAAAGGAACCAGGGGTCGCCCCCGGTTGCGGAAAACGCCTGTCGCGCGGTGTCTTCGAGATTGGCACCGAGGATGAAGGCGATGACAAAGGGCAGCGGTGACATGCCCAGCCGCCGCATCAGATAGCCCAGCACGCCAAAGGCGATGGCGAACCAGATCGCCGACATGCGGGCTTCCTGAACGTAGATGGCGGTCAGGGTCAGCATCAGCACGATCGGCAAGAGGATATGTTTGGGCACGCGCACCATGACGCTGGCGACGCGCATGAAGCCACCGCCGATCGTCCAGTTCAGCAGGTTGGCCACCATCATGGTGGTGAACAGGCCAAAGGCGATCACCAGCTCGGTGTTGACCGTGTCGGTCGTAAAGCGAAAGACCCCCGGCCCGGGATTGAAGCCGCCGATGCTTTCGGTGGCAAGGATCAGAAAGACCGCCGCCGCATTGCCCGGAATGCCAAGCGAGAGCACCGGGATCAGGTTCGCCCCAGAGACAGAGCTGTTGGCGGCCTCGGTGGCGGCGATGCCTTCGGGGGCGCCTTCGCCGAATTGCGGCCTGTCGGGGGATTTGCGGGCGTGGCGCCGCGCGCCCGAGGAATAGCCAAGCGTCGCGGCAAGGGTCGACCCGATCCCCGGCAGCGCGCCGATCACCGTGCCGATCACGGCGGACCGCGCGATATAGGGCGCAATATTGCGCAGGTCAGCGGCGCGCAGCCGCTGGTCGCCGCTGGGCGCAGGCTGCGCCGGGGGGGTGTCCCGGCCGCGGCGCTCTTGCCAGAGGTCTTCGAGCGCCTTGAACACTTCGCCCAGCACCAGCACGCCAAGCACCGCCGTGGCCACCGGAAAGCCCTGCGCCAACATCTGCGTGTCCATCGAGAGGCGGGGATAAAACTCTTCGCCGGAACCGACATAGGCGGCCAGCAGCCCCAGCCCCATGGCGATCAACCCCTTGCCAACCGACGCGCCGATCACGGCAGAGATGAAGGCCAGCGAGAGGATCAGCAGCGCGGTCTTTTCCGGCAGGTCAAGGTAGCTTTCCACCAACACAGCCAGAAAGGGCGCGCAAAGGATCAGGACCACATCCGAAAACGTGTCGCCCGAGGCAGAGCTGACATGCGCGAGCTTCAGCGCACGCCGCGCTTCGCCCTTCTGCGTCATCGGAAAGCCGTCGAGCGTGGTCATATAGGCGTCTGGCGTGCCGGGGGTGTTGAACAGGATCGCGGGCACCGCGCCGCCGACCGTGGCCCCCTTCATCACGCCGATCAGAAAGCCCAGAACCGGCAACAGCGCGTCTGCGGAAAAGCCAAAGGCGCTGATCAGGATGGGCAGGGAAATCGCCATGGCCATCGGCCCTGCAAGGCCTGGCGTGGCCCCGACGATGATGCCCAGCAAGAAGCCACAAAGCACCATGACCAGCGTGATGGAAACGGAAAGACCGAGGACCGCAAAGGCCTCTGGCCCCTGAAAGACCGCCAGCACGCCCATCCAGATGTAGTCCAGAACGCTCATCACACATCCCCGTTCGGCGGCAGTTGCAGGTCGTCAAAGGGCAGATCGTAGAGCAGGATCAACGCTGTGATGGCCACGATTGCGATCAGCACGGTGACGGGGCGCAGGCGGCCTTCGACATTGGTGATCAGTGCGGCGATCAGAAAGCTGCCTCCGAGGAAGTACCCGATGTATTTCCACGGCGCCGTGTCACGCAGCAGGCGGTAGTCCTGCATCTCGGCCCCGGACAGGGCGGCGAGCGCGACGGCTGCAGGGCCGCTCCAGCGCATCAGGGTAAAGGCCACGAGGCAAATGACCAGAAACCGCAGCAGGAACATCAGGTTGCCCCGTGTCAGCGCCTGCTGTTCGGCGTCACGCCGCTGCAAGAGCAAAAGCAGGGCACCGACGCCCACAAAGCCAGCCGCCACCGTGGGCGCCAAGGCGTCGCCCAGACCCACCTGTCGGCGCATCTTCACCATCAGGCCGCTGCCACTGTCGAGCGGGACCCAGACAAAGGCGATCACCAGCGACAGGGCGAGGCAACCCAGAGCGAGGTAGAGATTGGCGCGCGACGGACCGCCATGGCCAGACTGCGGATCTGGTTGCGGGTCTGTGCGGGGATCTGTGCGGGGATCTGTGCTGGGATCGGGCATGGAGGCTTCCGGTGCTCGGATTGGGGAAGGGGACGCGCAGGGCCACAGGACGGGCCCATCGGCAAGATCGCCATGTAAGCGGCGTGTAAGCGGCGTGTAAGCGGCGTGGACCGCACCGGAGCTGCATCGCGGGGGCATCTATCAGACCCGCAGTGTCTCCGGCAAAAACTGAGTGAAATCCGCGATGATGTCGCCCTGACAGGCAGACCATCGCTCAGCAGTCAGCCCCTTCGCCCCAAAAAAGCCGCCCCACATAAGCCGCACCGCAAAAACCGCCCAGGAAAACGTCTTGCGCAACACGCGCCCGGAACCAGTCCTTTCGGAAAAGACGACCCATGCAAATTGCCACCAGCGCAGCTGATCGGTGACAGGCGAAACGAACGTGCCCCGGCAGCAAGCATGCGCCGCCGGGGCTGCCGTATCTTATTCGGAGGCGGCGTCCAGAAGGGCACCCGCGGCGACATAGTCCGCCTCGATCAGGGCCTGCGCCTCTGCACCGGCAATCACGGTCGGGCCGCCAAAGGCCTTTGTGATCATGCCGTTGGACTTCATGCCTTCGGTCGAGACGGCCTCACCGATGGCAGCAGCAATCGCGTCGCGTGCCTCGGTTGGCATGCCTGCCGGACCAATAAAGAGGAAATAGCCGTCGGCGCTGAATTCGACGCCCATGTCCGCGAGCGTCGGCGCTTCGGGGGTCTGCTTCAGCGGGGCGGACAGCGCCGAGGCAAGGTTCACCAACTCGCCCGCGGCCACGCCGCGAGCCTGGATGCCCGCCATGAAGCCGAGATCCATGTCGCCTGCGACCACGCCGTTCATCACGGCCTTGCCGCCCCGTACGGAGATGATGTTGAAGTCGACGCCCTGCGCCTTGCCCAGCAGATAGGCCAGATCGGCGAGCTTCGGGCTCATGGTGCCAAAACGTAGCGCCTCACCGGATTTGGCGGCAGCGATCACGTCGTTGATGCTGGTCCAGCCCTTGGTCGCCAGTGAGACGATGCCCATCTGAAAGCCGGCTGTGGTGGTGATGGCGGTATAATCGGCCGGCGTCACACCCGCGTCGGCGACGCGCATGTTGTAGCCCATGGTCTCTGTCACGGCCATGCCGATGACGCTGCCGTCGTTGGGCTGGTCCTTCATCGCGATGGCGAGGTTCATGCCGCCCTTGCCGGTCACCTGCTCCGGAATGAACTGCCAGCCGAGCTTTGTTTCGAGATCTTCGGCGATCAGGCGTGCCTGTGTGTCGGCGCCGCCGCCCGCGGCGAATGCGATCATCAGCTTGATCGGGCCCGGCGGGGTCCAGTCTTCGGCTTGGGCCGAGGTGGAAAGGGTCGTGGACAGGGCTGCGAGGCCAAGGGTGGTCACAGCCGCCTTGAGAATCTGTTTCATGGTTTCCTCCCGTTTCTTTGCACACCAGTATCCATAGAATGACGCGCCGTTCAACAATTAAGTTGACACATCAACAAAATCGTTGGAAATTGCCCCATGACCCTCGATAAAAAAAGCACCGACAAACACGCCCCCGACTCGCCGCAGGGCAGCGGTTCTGACACTGCGTTCGGCGATATGCCGCTACGGCAGTACCTCACGTTACGCATCTCGCGCGTGCAGGCGAAACTGAATGCGCAGGCGACGCGGATGCTGCGCGAGACCAGTGGCATCACGCTGACCCAGTGGCGCGTCATCGCCCTCGTGGGCTCTGCCGGAGAGACGCGACTGTCGACCATCGCGCGGGAGACAGCCCTCGACAAGGGGCTGCTCAGCCGCAGTCTAAAGACGCTGATGGCCGATGGCGTGGTCCTTGGCACCACCGATGAGCACGACCACAGGGTCCAGATCCTGACCCTGACAGACAAGGGGCAGGCGATCTTTGCAAAGACACTGCCCGTGACACGGGCGCGGCAGACGCGGCTGCGCGCCGGGCTCAGCGAAGAGGAGCTGCGGGTCTTCCGCGAGGTGCTCGACAAGATCGAAGCAGCGGCGGAGGAATAGACCTTGGACACCACGCGCACGAGTGACGGGCAAAAGGCCCCGAACCTCCTCGTGATCATGTCGGACGAACATCAGGCGCGGGCCATGGGCTGTGCCGGACATCCGTTTGTCCAGACACCGCACATGGATGCGCTGGCGGCCCGGGGCATGCGGTTCACCGATGCCTATACGCCGTCGCCGATCTGCGTTCCGGCGCGCGCGTCATTCGCGGCGGGGCGCCATGTGCACAAGACCCGGCTGTGGGACAACGCCATGCCCTACACCGGCACGCCGGAGGGCTGGGGCCATGCGCTGCAGAAGGCGGACGTGCCGGTCGAGAGCATTGGCAAGCTGCATTACCGAGATGCCAGCGATCCCTCTGGCTTTGACGTGCAGCACATTCCGATGCAGGTCGCAGGGGGCCATGGGATGGTCTGGGGATCCGTGCGCCGCTCCGAAGAGCGCATTCTCATGCCGCGCCGGATGCTGGGCGATGAGATCGGTCCGGGCGACAGCAGTTACACGCAATACGACGCCGCCGTGACGCAGCAAACCTGCGACTGGCTCGAAAGCCGCGCGGCGCAACAGGACGCGGCTGCGCCATGGTGCCTCTATGTCGGGCTGGTTGCGCCGCATTTCCCGCTGGTGGTGCCGCAGGCCTTTTATGACCTCTATCCAACAGACCAGATGCCGGCGTCCAAGCTGCGGCCCGAGGCAGGCTATACGCGCCATCCATGGGTCGAGCAGCAAAATGCCATGGCCGACAGCGAGGCGATGTTCCGCGATGCGGAGGAACGGCGGAGCGCCATCGCTGCCTACTACGGGCTGTGTTCATGGCTCGACCATAACCTTGGCCAGATCATGAGCGCGCTGGAGTCGAGCGGTCTGGCAGAGACAACGACGGTCATTTACACCTCTGACCACGGTGACAACCTTGGGGAGCGGGGGCTGTGGGGCAAGTCGACGCTGTATGAGGAAAGCACCTCCGTGCCGCTGATCATGGCTGGGCCGGGCGTGGCGCGGGGCACCTGTGCGACACCGGTCTCACTGCTGGATGTGGCGGCGAGCATCCCGGCGCATTTCGGCCAGCGCTTTGACAGCGATGGAACCCCCTTGCCACAGATCGCAGCCGCTCCACCGGATCCGGAGCGCCCGATCCTCAGCCAGTACCACGCGGTGGGGGCGGTGTCCGGGGCGTATATGCTGCGCAAGGGGCGTTACAAGTTGCACTACTACGTGGGCTTTGCCCCGGAACTCTTTGATCTGCAAGAGGATCCGGAGGAGCTTCGGGATCTGGCCCAGGACCCGGAGTGGGCCGGGGTGTTGGCAGGGATGGAGGCGCATCTGTGCGCAGAACTGGACCCCGAGGCGGTGGACGCCATGGCCTTTGCCGATCAGGACGCGATGATCGCGGGCTACGGTGGTCGTGAGGCCGCGCTGAAACTGGGCGCCCCCGCCGCGACGCCCCCGCCCAAGGTCTGATCGCGCCCGGGGTTGCTCAGGTGGGGCGCTCCGGTGGGCTGATGCGCCTCATGGGTGCGAGGGCTCCATGGGGCGCGGTTTGTGGGCTGAGCAGAGGGCGGGCGGGTCCGCTTTGCTCTACAGCTGCGCAGCAGCGGCTTCTGCCGCGGCGCGCGTCTGCGCCAGATCTTCCTCGGTCAGAGCGAGGCTGGGATAGGTCTTGCCCGCGGATTTGAACAGCCCACCGGCGCGCAGACCGGCATTCCACCGTGCCGCCGCCGCGCCATCCGCGGCCTGCACCTCCCGGTAATCGCGCGGCCCGGCCCCGGCAAAGACAATCTCGAACAGCGTCGGGTCGCCAACGATCTGGAACGCCCGGCCCGTGGGGGTCAGCGCCGCGCTGAAGATCTCCTGCACCTGAACGCCTGTCGCCCGCAGCTTTGCATAGGCGCCGTCGCGGCGCAGGATCTCAAGCGTCTTGAGCCCCGCGGCCGCCGCCACCGGATTGCCCGAAAGCGTGCCAAGCTGCATCAGCCAGCGGTCTGCGCCGACGTCGGATTTGTCGAAATGGGCCATGATCTCTGCCTTGCCGGCAATCGCCGCGAGGGGGAAGCCGCCGCCGATGACTTTGCCCAGCGTGCAGATGTCCGGTGTCACACCGTACAGAGCCTGCGCGCCACCGTAGTCAAACCGAAAGCCGGTGACCACTTCGTCAAAGATCAGCACGATCCCGTGCCGGTCGCAGGCGTCGCGCAGATGCTGCAGAAAGCCCGGCTCCGGCGGGATGATCCGTTGCAGCGGCTCGACGATGATCCCGGCGATCTGGTCGCCCTGTTCCGCAAGGATCTGGGTGATGAACTCCGGGTCATTGAACGGGGCGATCAGCACGTCGTCCCGGACGCTGTCGGG
>JBELMB010000140.1:0-13677 GCA_042088665.1 Sagittula sp. | reverse complement strand
GCGACCCACTGATTAAAAGTCAGTTGCTCTACCAACTGAGCTAACGGCCCACTGTGCAGCGGCTTCTATGAACTGCGCCTCATAGGGTCAACCCTTAAATGCGCCAAACGCGCAGAAGAAATCCGGCATGCAGAGACGTCACTGGAAAGCCATGACGAGGCGGCGTATATCCCTGCGCCATGGACCCTCTGCGCAACACCTCTTTGCCCTTCATGAAGATGCATGGGCTTGGCAACGACTTCGTCGTCGTTGATGCCCGTGCGCGTGCCTTTTCGCCCTCGCCCACCTTGGCGCAGGCGCTTGCGGATCGGCACCGGGGGGTCGGCTTTGACCAATTGGCGGTGATCGCGCCGGGACAGGACTCCGCCGATGCGCATCTGGTGTTTTACAATGCCGATGGATCCATGTCGGCGGCCTGCGGCAATGCCACGCGCTGTATCGCACGGCACCTGATGACCGAAACCGGGCGGGACCACCTGCGCCTGACCACCGACCGCGGCACTCTGTTGGCCGAAGACAAGGGCAATGGCCTGACCGCCGTGAACATGGGCGCCCCACAGCTGGCGTGGCATGAGATCCCGCTGCGCGAAGACATGGACACGCTGGCCCTGCCCATTGACGGTGCGCCGACGGCCACCGGCATGGGCAACCCGCATTGCACCTACTTCGTCGAGGATGCAGAGGCCGTGGCCCTCGAAGAGATCGGCCCACGCACGGAGCATCACCCGCTTTTCCCTGAACGCACCAACGTGCAGGTGGCCAGCGTGATCGGCCCGGATCACCTGCGCATGCGGGTCTGGGAACGCGGTGTGGGCGTGACGCTGGCCTCGGGGTCCTCCTCTTGCGCCACGGCAGTGGCCGCCGCCCGCCGCGGGCTGACCGGGCGCGCCGTGCGCATCGAGCTTGACGGCGGCCCGCTGGAGGTGGACTGGCGCGATGACGGGGTCTGGATGACCGGCCCCAGCGCGCATGTCTTTACCGGAACGCTGACACAGGCCTGGCTGGACCAGCTATGACCGCGCCAAGGTTCACCACGCTTGGCTGCCGCCTCAATGCCTACGAATCGGAGGCGATGAAGCGGATGGCCGAACAGGCCGGGCTGCAGGACGCCATGGTCGTGAACACCTGCGCTGTCACGCAGGAGGCGGTGCGCAAGGCCCGGCAGGAAATCCGCCGCCTGCGCCGGGACAACCCCGATGCGCCGCTGATCGTGACCGGCTGCGCGGCGCAGATCGATCCCGACAGCTTTGCCAGCATGGACGAAGTCACACATGTGATCGGCAACGCCGAAAAGATGGACCCCGGCACATGGCGCCGCCTGAGCCCCGATTTCATCGGCGAGACGGAACAGGTCATGGTCAATGACATCATGTCGGTGACCGAAACCGCGAGCCACCTGATCGACGGCTTCGGCACCCGGTCGCGCGCTTATGTGCAGGTTCAGAACGGCTGCGATCACCGCTGCACGTTTTGCATTATTCCCTACGGGCGCGGCAATTCGCGCTCGGTCCCTGCGGGCGTGGTTGTGGACCAGATCCAGCGGCTGACGGCAGAGGGCTATAACGAAGTTGTGCTGACCGGCGTCGACCTCACGTCATGGGGGGCGGATCTGCCCGGGGCGCCGCGGCTGGGCGATCTGGTGATGAGGATCCTCAAGCTGACGGATGTGCCGCGGCTGCGCATTTCCTCGATCGATTCGATCGAAGTGGATGAGAACCTGATGCGCGCCATCGCAGAGCAACCCCGGCTGATGCCGCATCTGCACCTCAGCCTGCAGCACGGCAGCGACCTGATCCTCAAGCGCATGAAACGGCGGCACCTGCGCGCCGATGCCATCCGCTTTTGCGAGGAGGCACGGCGCCTGCGCCCGGACATGACCTTTGGCGCCGATATCATCGCCGGCTTTCCGACGGAAACGGATGACCATTTTGCCGACAGCCTCAGCCTTGTGGAGGCCTGTGATCTGACCTGGCTGCATGTGTTTCCCTACTCCGCCCGGCCCGGCACCCCGGCGGCGCGCATTCCCGACCGCGTGGATGGCGCCACGATCAAGGCACGCGCAGCACAGTTGCGGGCGGCAGGCGCCATGGCCGTGGACCGACATCTGGGACAGCAGGGCGGCACCCTGCAACCAGTGTTGATCGAAGCGCCAGACATGGGCCGCACACCGCAATTTGCCGAGACACGCTTTGACAGGCCGCAGCCCGTTGGCCAGATCGTGCAGGCGCGCATCACCGGACATGCCGGTGACCAACTGCTTGCCGAGGCGGTCTGAGACAGGTCCTTTCGTCGCCAAGCGATGCCCGATCTGCAAGCGCCGTACGATATCCTCTGACGGGCCATTTTAGCCTTTGACCGGCTGCGGGCAAACTGGCACCTCTTTTGCACGTCACACCACCCGACAGCCCCGTCACAAAGAGACCGACCATGCATCCCAATCCTGCATTCCGCTCGACCAAGGAGGCTCGGGCGCTGGCCTTTGCGCGCAGCCGCAGCTTTGGCATCCTGACCTTGTCGACCGAAGGTGCGCCATTGCTGGCCCATATCCCTTTCTTGCTGTCGCAGGACGGAACCTGCGTTGACCTGCATCTGGTGAGGTCCAATCCGATCTGTCGGGCACTGGGTGAGGTGCGGCCTGCTACGCTGGCAGTGACCGGACCCGATGGCTATATCTCGCCCGACTGGTACGGCGTGGACGATCAGGTGCCCACGTGGAACTATGTGGCCGTGCACCTCGTCGGGGAGCTTGAGCAGCGGCCCGAAGCGGAACTAGAGCCACTTTTGGCCGCGCAATCCGCCGCGCTTGAGGCGTTTCTGCCCAAGACCCCGTGGACCATGGATAAGATGACGTCAGAGACCCGGGCCCGGTTCCTGCGGATGATCCTGCCCTTCAGGTTGCAGGTGTCAGAGGTGCACAGCACGTTCAAGTTGAACCAGAACAAGCCGGATTTGGCGCGACAGCGCGCGGCGCGTCAGGTCGAAGACGGGTTTGGCAGTGACCTGAACGCCCTCGCCGACCTCATGCGCATGCCACCGACGGACAGCTGACGGAACATCAGCCAAGGGCACGCGTGTCGAAGGTTGACGGCCCGTCACCAAGGCCTGCGCCAGCCACTTCACGGGATCGCAGGATTTGCGCTTTGGCACAAAATCCTTCATGACAGTTCCATGACACCCCGCATCAGTTGCAGCCTTTCGATCGAGACCCGGGCGCTTTGCGTTCACCTGCTGACCGCCTCCGGTGCGGTCTTTGCCATGCTCGCCCTTTTGGCCGCCGTGCAGGAAAACTGGCCCGTGATGTTCCTATGGCTTGTCGTGGCCTTTGCGGTGGATGGCATCGACGGCCCGCTGGCGCGCAAGGTCGACGTCAAGACGAACGCGCCGCGCTTTGATGGCGCCCTTCTGGACCTGATCATCGACTACCTCACTTATGTCTTCATCCCTGCGTTCGCGCTGTTTCAGTCCGGCCTGCTGCCGGGATGGACCGGTTGGGTGGCCTTGCTGGGCATCACCTTTGCCTCTGCAATGTATTTTGCCGATGACCATATGAAGACGACGGACAATTCCTTTCAGGGGTTCCCCGGGTGCTGGAACATGGTGGTGCTTGTCTTCTTTGCGCTGGGTCCCCCCGTCTGGCTGATGATGGTGCTTCTGGCGGCTCTGACAGCAGGCATGTTCTTGCCGCTGAAGTTCATCCACCCGACGCGCACACGCCGTTGGCGGGTGTTGTCTTTGCCCATGGGGCTGGCGTGGACGGGATTCGCGGCATGGGCGGCTTGGGTGGGCTTTGACCCGCAAAGCTGGGCGCATTGGGGGTTGGCGGCGACAACCTGCTACCTGATGCTTGCCGGGATCGCGCAGCAAATCATCCCGTCTGACACCGCCGATTGAACAAGGAGCGATCTGGCTCGGTCTGGCAGGCAAGGCCGGGCATCATCGCCACTGTTCAAGCGTCAGGTTGCCGGACCGCCTTCATCTGATCGGCGGCAAGGCGGCGCACATGCCCAGTCCCTGCGCGGTTATTCCTGTCCCAGTGTTTCACTGCTCAGTCATTCCAAGCCCAGCCGTTGCCCGCGCTGCCATTGCCCTCCCGATCGGGACCGCTCAGCTTCCCGCCCGGCTCCAACGGTTGACATGACCCATCTTGCGGCCGGGCTTGACCTCCGCCTTGCCGTAGAGGTGCAGCGCGCAGGATGGATCCGCCGCCAGCTCCGGCACGCGGGACATGTCCTCGCCGATGAGGTTCTCCATGACCACGTCGCTGTGACGGCTGCCGTCCCCGAGAGGCCAGCCCACCACCGCGCGGATGTGTTGTTCGAACTGGTCCACGACGCAACCCGTCTGCGTCCAATGACCAGAGTTGTGCACCCGCGGGGCGATCTCGTTCACCACCAGTTGCCCCGGAGTGACAAACAACTCGACCCCCATGACGCCAGTGTAGTCCAGCGCGTTCAGGATCCGTGCCGCGATCAGGACGGCGTCAGTCTGCAGACGGCGCGGCAGGGTTGCAGGCACGGTCGTGGTGCGCAGGATGCCGCCCTCATGCACGTTTTCGCCGGGATCAAAGGCCGCAACCTGTCCGTCTGCGGTCCGTGCGGCGATCACCGACACCTCTGCACTGAAGGGCACAAACCCTTCGAGTATCGCAGGCGCGCCGTTCATGCCGGACAGCGCCTCCTCGGCTTCGGAGGGCGCCATGATCCGGGCCTGACCCTTGCCATCATAGCCAAAGCGCCGCGTCTTCAGGATCGCGGGCGTGCCGATGCAGGTCAGCGCCTCTGTCAACGCCGCCGCGTCGGGCACATCCGCGAAAGGCGCGGTGGTCAGCCCCAGATCGGACAGGAACTGCTTTTCCACCAGCCGGTCCTGACTGACCCGAAGCGCCTCGCGACCCGGCCGGATCGGGCGGAGCGGTTCCAGCAGGTCAAGCGCGGCGGTCGGGATGTTCTCGAACTCGTAGGTGATCACATCGACGCTTTCGGCAAAGCGCTGCAGGGCGTCGGCGTCGGTGTAATCTGCCTTGAAGTGGTAATTGGCCACATGCGAGGCGGGGCAATCGCCGCCGGGTTCAAAGATACAGGTCTTGAAACCGAGGCGGCTGGCCGCGACGGACAACATCCGCCCCAACTGGCCACCGCCAAGGATCCCGATGGTTGCGCCCGGCGCAAGCGGCGTCTGGTCGGATGTCATCTGCCCTTTACTCCCGCAGCGGTTCTTCGGCGATGGAGGCAGAAAGCGCCGCGCGCCATGCCTCCAGCCGTGCGGCCAGATCCTCGTCCTGAAGGGCGAGAATGCCCGCCGCCATCAGGCCGCCATTCCTGGCCCCGGCCGCACCGATGGCCATGGTCGCCACTGGAAACCCGCGCGGCATCTGGAGGATGGAATACAGACTGTCCACGCCGCTCAGCGCCTTTGTCTGCACGGGGATACCGATCACCGGCACCCGCGTCTTGGACGCCATCATCCCCGGCAGATGCGCGGCGCCGCCGGCACCCGCAACAATGACCTGCAAGCCCCGGGAAACCGCGGTCTTGCCGTAGTCCCACAAGCGGTCCGGGGTGCGGTGGGCCGACACGATCTTGCATTCGTAAGGCACGGCAAGCTCGTCGAGCACATCAGCCGCTTCCTTCATGGTGGGCCAGTCCGATTGACTGCCCATGATGATCCCAACCTGTGCCATCCGGTCCCCCAAGGCCTCTCGCAAAGAAGCCTCGTTTATAGAGCAGCGCAAGGTGGGTGCAACGCATCTGCCGGGCGCAACGCGCAGACGGCGGTCCACGGGGGCAAAACCGCGGCAGGCCCCATGTCATTACCGACTATCTGGGCTGGCAATCCGGTTCACGTCTGACCATGGACTGGCGCGAGAGTCAGACAGGCGGCGCTCCCGTCTCCTCCGGGTCACGTTGCAGGGCCGGGCGCGGGGCCAGCCCCGTTCAGGCGATGATGTCCGGCGTCAGGCGATCCTCGATCAGGGCGATCTTGTCTTTCAGCGCCAGCTTCTTTTTCTTCAACCGTTGCAAGGTGATCTGGTCCGCCGTGCCGGTGTCCTGCAGGGCGCGGATGGCTTCGTCGAGGTCACTGTGTTCGCGGCGGAACACTTCGAGTTCCACACGCAGCACGTCTTCGCTTTTCATCGCAATGTCTGTGGGCGCGTTCATCGCGTTCGCTCCTCATGAACCATGACGTCTTAACATAGCGATTCGAAGGCTTTGAGCAAAGGGCCTTGCGCGTAACAGGACGCTTTCCCATATTCATGGGGCTGCGGTTGCCAATCGGGACCCGGCATTTCGGTCGCTTGCTTCAAGGACTGCAAAGGAATGTATCGATGACCAAACTGACCCTGGGGTCCTATCCGCATATGCTCGGCTTTGAACAGCTTGAGCGGTTGCTGGAACGCACGGCGAAATCGGCCGAGGGCTATCCGCCTTTCAACATTGAACAGACGTCTGACCGGTCCTACCGCATCACGCTTGCCGTGGCCGGGTTCCACGAGACGGATCTGTCGATCACCGTCGAGGACCGGCAATTGGTGATTCGAGGGCGCTCGCATGATGACGGGTCCGAACGCGTATTTTTGCATCGCGGCATCGCGGCCCGGCAATTTCAACGCAGTTTTGTTTTGGCTGATGGCGTCGAAGTGGGGGAAGCTGTGATGGAGAACGGCCTTCTTCACGTGGATCTGACGCAGCACCTGCCAGAGACGGTGGTCCAGACAATCAAGATCAAAAAGGGGTGAAACCGATGCATACCAAATATGATGTCTCAAACATGGAAGATGGCCGCACCGTCTATGTGCGTTCGGTTCGGGCGGCAGACTTGCCTGCCGATGTGCAGGATCAGGTCGGTGGGCGGGGCACGCTTTATGCCGTGCATCGCGCCGATGGCGAGCGCCTCGCACTGGTGAAAGACCGCAGCCTGGCCTTCAGCCTCGCACGGCAGAACGACCTCGCGCCCGTGGCGGTGCATTGACCGAGAGGTGATCGACCAGACCGCAGGGATGGGCCTGCGCAGTTGACTCCTCCCCCTTTGACGGTTTTCCCTGTTGGTGCACGACGGCGTCAGGGGGGCCCGTGGGAAGATTTCTTTGTGTACTGATTGCCGTTGTCTGGACCTCCGCCGCTTGGGCGGGGGATCCCCACGTGGCCTGCGTGCAGGCGCAACTTGAACGGCTTGGCTTCCAGCCGGGTCCGGTTGACGGCCTGAACGGCCCGAAAACGCGCGCGGCGCTTTCGGCTCATCGGGCTGGCAGCACGCCCGAGGTGCAGGCCATCTTTGACCGTCTTCCGACCTTCAACAAGCGCAGCGCCGTGGGATGGTGCCGGGAAATCGCTGCGCGTGACACCTCCCTGCGCGACCTCATGCCATCACACACGTTGCCGGACCGCTTTGCCTCGGATGAGGTGAGCCCGGGGATGCGTACGCACCTCTGGGTGTCGTTCATCAAGGCGCGGGATTTCGTATCCGCCGCCTATGGCGTGGATCTGGCCAGCCAGATCGACATTGTCGCCGCCGTCACGCCAGAGGTCTACCGGACCCAGATGCGTCAAACGGACGAGGGGCGGCAGATTTCTGGCAGCAATCTGCGCAAATCCGCGGATCGGCACTGCGTCGGCGAGATCGGCGGCAGCATGTTGCGCAACGTGATGACGTTTTGCGGCTCTGCCATGGCCGCAGATGGGACCGATCTGGCCCCGGCGCGTTTCGGTCTGACGCTGGTGATGATCCATGAATATGTGCATCACATGCAGCGGGAACTCAGCTACGACAAGACGCCACGCTGGGTGCGCAAAGGTCAGAAGGTGCGGCCCCGCATGGGCCCGGCGTGGATGGTCGAGGGCACCGCGGATTACATCGAATCGCAATTCGCCAGAGCGCAAGCCGGTCCGCCGGTGCCGCTGTTCACGGCGCGGTTTCGCGCGCGCATGGACCAGCGGATGTTGCGCGACATTCGCCGTGCAGAGGAGGTCCGCACGCTGGCAGATTACCGGGCGTCCTACTATGGGGTCTACCTGCTGGCAGAGCGTTTCGGCCCGGAACGGCTGATCACCTTCTGGCGCGCCGTGGGCGAGACCGACAATTGGTACACTGCCTTCGAGACGACATTTGGCATGACCGTGCAGTCGTTCGAGGCGCTCTATCCGCTGTTGCTGACAGACGATCAGGCCGGGTTCGAGTTCGTCAGCGATCAGGACGGCGATGGCGACGGCCTGATTGCGGGGCGCGACGACCTGATGTCCCCGCTCCCGCCGACCTCAGACGGTTAGGCCATCGGCGTCCTGATGCCCTCGCGGTTCGCGCAGGCGGCATAGACCCCGGTCACCCCATGCCAAGACGGCGCGGGCGTGTCACCGACCAACCAGACCCGCACCAGACCTGCGACGTGCTCACCGGGATCCATGACAGCGACATCACTCCGCGCTGTGACGGAGCGGTCCTGTCGACAGCGGATACCGGGCGACGCGAAACTGCCGCCAGGAGCCACCTTTTCATTAGCGATGACCGACAGGGCTGCCGCACCGGCGGCGAAGAGAAAGCCGCTTTGCTACAGACCCATCCTGTCGAAGATGGGGAAGCCAGCCACGGGATGCACACCCCGGGCGACAAAAGCCCAAACCGCAAGCATGCCCCATGCGACCGACGCAAAAGGCGCGCCCCGGGCAGGAGCGCGCCTCTTTGACTTGTCGCAGAACGTGTTACTGCGCGGCGATCAAACCCATGGACTCCAGCTTCAGGATCACCTGATGGGCGCAGTTGTCCACTTCGACGTTCTCGGTCTCGACAACCAGTTCGGCCGCGGTGGGGGCCTCATAGGGGTCAGAGATGCCGGTGAACTCCTTGATCTTGCCTTCGCGCGCGAGCTTGTACAGGCCCTTGCGGTCGCGGCGTTCGCATTCCTCCAGCGCGGTGGCAACGTGCACCTCGGTAAAGGCACCGTATTGCTCGACCATCTCACGCACGGCACGGCGGGTCGCCGTGTAGGGCGCGATGGGCGCACAGATCGCGATGCCACCGTTTTTGGTGATCTCAGAGGCCACATAGCCGATGCGACGGATGTTGATGTCGCGGTGCTCTTTCGAAAAGCCCAGTTCCGAGGACAGATGCTTGCGCACCACATCGCCATCGAGCAGCGTCACGGGGCGGCCGCCCATCTCCATCAGCTTGACCATCAGCGCGTTGGCGATGGTGGATTTGCCGGAGCCCGACAGACCGGTGAAGAACACGGTGAAGCCCTGCTTGGAGCGCGGCGGCTTGGTCTTGCGCAGCTCCTTCACCACCTCGGGGAAAGAGAACCACTCGGGGATCTCGAGGCCCTCGGCCAGACGGCGACGCAACTCGGTACCGGAGATGTTCAGGATGGTGACGTTGTCGCGGTCGGCGATCTCGTCGTTGGGCTCGTATTGGGCGCGCTCCTGCACATAAACCATGTGTTTGAAGTCGACCATGGTGATGCCCATTTCCTCCTGATGCTCGCGGAACAGGTCCTGCGCATCATAGGGACCATAGAAATCCTCACCAGCGGAGTTCTTGCCCGGGCCCGCGTGGTCGCGACCGACGATGAAGTGCGTGCAGCCGTGGTTGGCGCGGATCAGCCCGTGCCAAACCGCCTCGCGGGGGCCAGCCATACGCATCGCCAACGGCAGCAGCGACATGGTGGTGGTGGACTGCGGGTACTTGTCCAGAACCGCCTCGTAGCAACGCACGCGGGTGAAGTGGTCCACATCACCGGGCTTTGTCATGCCGACAACCGGGTGGATGAGCAGGTTGGCTTGAGCCTCCTTGGCGGCACGGAATGTCAGTTCCTGATGCGCGCGGTGCAGCGGGTTGCGCGTCTGGAACGCGACGACCTTGCGCCAGCCCAGCTTGCGGAAATAGGCGCGCAACTCATTCGGCGTGTCACGGCTGCCACGGAAGTCATAGTGCACGGGCTGCTGGATGCCGGTCACCGGGCCGCCCAGATAGACGTTGCCAGCGGTGTTGTGCAGGTAGTTGACGGCGGGGTGCGCAAGATCATCGGCACCAAAGACCTTTTCCGCCTCGTTGGCCTTGTTCGGCACGTATTTGTCAGTGACGGTCATCGTGGCGAGGATCACGCCTTCCTGATCACGCAGCGCGATGTCCTGACCGATCTCGACGGTGTCGGCATAGTCTTCGCTCACGTCGAGCGTGATGGGCATCGGCCACAGGCTGCCATCCGCGAGGCGCATGTTCTCGACGACGCCGTTGTAATCCTCTTCCGACAGGAAACCCTTCAGCGGGTTGAACCCGCCGTTCATCAGCAGTTCGAGGTCGCAGATCTGGCGTGGGGTCAGATCGTGGCTGGTGAGCTCCGCGGCGTCGACTTTCAGCTTCTGCGCGCTGTCATAGGAAACGTAGAGCTCGGGGATGGGGGCAAGATTGTTCTGCATGAGGATGCTCCTGTATTTTAGGGGGACGAGCGCGTCCGCAGAGCCTGTCAGCTCTGCGTGAAGCGCTGCGTATTCTTCGAATTTTCGGGCGAGGAACTGATCAATCAGGTGCGCCTTGAGGGCGGCACCGGGTTGGGTCAGCGCATAGGCGAACCGCTGACGGCGGTCCGGGCCGCTGCGTTCGCGGATTTCGATCAGGCCAGCCTCGGAGGCCGCGCGCAACTGCGCGTTCAACCGGCCAAGAGAAATGCCAAGGGCTTCTGCCAGGCTTCGCTGGGTCGCGTCCGGCGCCTGCTCCAGCTTGCGCAAAAGCACAAACAGCTGGTCATCGCTGGGAAGGGCCAATTTGGCCGGGGGGATATGCGCCTGCGGCGTGTCCATGAAAAGCGACTCAAAGTATGTTCAACGCTGAACACATGTCACTCTTTGCACCTGCAGAAAAGTCCCTTTGATCCAAAATGGTAAATGAATGCAGATTTGTCGCATTCTTCCTACGAGGGGCAAACATAAGTTTGGGCCTGTCTTGCATGGCTCATTTGCGTCGTATCGCGTCACCGAGTGACCGGCACGACATGTCATCCCTGCCTGCGCTACGCTCTTGTTGAGATGCGGCCTAAATATCTGATTTCATGAAATTAAAACGGCATGCAGATCGTGTTGACAAGGTAGCACCCGCGCGACCCAGCCATGAACACCACCTCTCAGCCGACGCTGAAAGGATCCGGTTCAAACGGGTTTTCTCGACCTTCCGATCGCCCCCAGATGGGGCGCGCAGGACTGGGATCCGGTCCAGATCCGGGCAAAAATGCTGCACCGCCAAAGGTCAGTATGCGGCGAAACACGCGCATCACGGGATGCAAATGGCCTAGCCGATCCGCCGCCTGTCGCCCGGATCGAAGGGTTGATCGTGTCGCTGGACCCGACACCGGCCGGATCACGTGCAACACCGCGCGGGGCGTCACAGCGCCATGCGCAGCGACGGCGCATGCATACGAAAACCGAGCGCGGCGCGGACGTCGGGGCGCAGGATCCGAGTCGTGGCGCGCTTACTCCGCGGCTTCGGCGGCCGCGTCGCTGCCCTGCTCGGCCAGCCAACGCTCTGCGTCCAGCGCCGCCATGCAGCCCATCCCCGCCGAGGTCACCGCTTGCCGGTAGATGTGGTCGGTCAGGTCCCCTGCGGCGAAAACACCGGGAATGGACGTCTCTGTCGAACCGGGTCGGGTCACGACATAGCCGCCCATATGGGTTTCCAGCACGTCCTTGACCAACTCGTTGGCGGGCGCATGCCCAATGGCCACAAACACACCCACGCAGGGGATCTCCGAGACCTCACCGGTCTTTGTATGTTTCACTTTCACACCGGTCACACCCTTGGGCATGTCGTCGCCCACCACTTCTTCGAGTTGGTGGAACCAGAGCGGCTCGATCTTGGGGTGCTTCAACAGGCGGTCCTGAAGGATCTTTTCCGCGCGCAGTTCATCGCGACGGTGGATCAGCGTGACCTTGGAGGCGAAATTGGTCAAAAAGAGCGCCTCTTCGACCGCGGTGTTGCCTCCCCCGATCACGACGATCTCCTTGCCACGATAGAAGAAGCCGTCGCAGGTCGCGCAAGCGGACACGCCAAAGCCCTTGAAGGCGTCTTCCGAAGGCAGGCCCAGCCACTTGGCCCGCGCACCCGTGGCAAGGATCAGCGCATCCGCGGTGTAGACCGTGCCGCTGTCGCTTTGCGCGACGAAGGGGCGGGCGTCGAAATCGACCGACGTGATGATGTCCCCGATGATTTCACAGCCCATGGCACGCGCGTGCGCCTCCATGCGGACCATCAGGTCGGGGCCCTGCACTTCGGTGTCGCCGGGCCAGTTCTCCACTTCGGTGGTGGTGGTGAGCTGTCCACCGGGCTCCAGCCCCTGCACGAGGATCGGGTCCAGCATGGCACGCGCAGCGTAGACGCCGGCGGTGTAGCCGGCCGGGCCGGAGCCAATGATGAGAACGCGAGTGTGGCGGGTGTCGGACATGGGGCCGCTCCGGTGCTGTGGTCAGGGTGGTTGCTGGATATAACCGCTCTGCCGAGTTGTGCAATGCGCCCATCCTCACAGCACCGTGCGGTGAATGCACTTAAGAAAGTTGCGCAGAAGCGAAATATTATTGCGCAATTCGCCGGCATTGCTATAAGAAACGCGAACGAGCGAGGGGGAGAACATGCCGTCACACCGGCTTGATCCAATTGATCGGAAGATTCTGTCTGAGCTACAGGCGGATGGTCGCATGACCAACGTGGAATTGGCGCGGCGTGTGGGAATCTCTGCCCCGCCCTGCCTGCGGCGCGTGCGCGTTCTCGAAGAACAGGGCTATATCCGTGGCTATCACGCCGATGTGGACACCCGCGCGCTTGGGTTCGAGGTGCAGGTGTTCGTGAACGTGGGCCTTGTCAGCCAGGCCGAAACGGACCTGAGCGCCTTTGAGGCGCGTTGCCGGTCCTGGCCGCTGGTGCGGGAGTGTCACATGCTCAACGGCGAAGTGGACTTTATCCTGAAGTGCGTGGCACCGGATTTGTCGACCTTTCAGAGCTTTCTGACCGGGGAGCTGCTGACCGCGCCGAATGTGGCCAGCGTGAAGACATCGCTGGTCATCCGCGGCGCCAAGGATGACCCCGGCGTGCCTTTCGACGTGTTGGAAGAGCGGCTGAGCCGCTCCGCCTGACCAACCCGATCTGTGGGACTTTGTGCGGGCGCGGGGTCAACCCCGCGCTACAGGCCGTTGGACTTGTGTCAAACGGGAGGTCGCCCGTCAGGTCGACAGCAAGTTGTCGATGATGTCGCGCGTGGTGCGGGTGGCGCAGGTTTCGCCGAAATCCCCAAGCGAGGTCAGGTTGGGGAACATCGACAGGAACAGCGCCCGGGTGTTTTGCCCCAATTGCTGGCTGGCGGCATTGCCCGGGTGGTAGGTTTCGATGTCGATGCCGCCGACATTGATCGTCGTGTGGCGGCGCACCATCACATGATACAGTTGAACCGTCCCACCGGGCGTGATCTCGAGGAAGCGCTCGCCATCGGCATAGTCGGCGATCGGAGCCAGCACGGATTCCTGTCCCAGCAAGGCGCGCAGTTTGGGGTGGCGCACGAGCATCCGCGCCGCGGGACCCACAAGCAGATCCATGGGCGGGTGTCCCAGCCCCATGGCATCACTGGTGATCCGCAACAGCCCGGTGAGCGATGTGGCATCGTCGGCACGGTCCGGCACATAGGTCGTCGAGCCGATCCATGTGATGGGT
>JBELMB010000139.1:0-13785 GCA_042088665.1 Sagittula sp. | reverse complement strand
AGGTGGCCTCAAGCGCCGACATCGACCTGTCCGGGCTGGCCTGGGACGCCAAGCTGGTGCTGTGTGCCGCGATGGTTCTGGGGCGGCTGGAGCTGCTGGCGATGATCGTCATGCTCAGCCCCGAGCTGTGGCGCGACTGAGACGGGGCTGCCGAACAGTCCCTGTGCGGGCGGAACCGGCGTGGAGCCTTGGACACGATGCGCGAAAAACCGCGACTTTTCGGCTGGAAACTCCGGAGCGGGCGAGACATACTCGCCCCGACGAACGTCGCCCTACGGCAAGGGGCATGGCAAGAACAAAGGCAAACCAATGGCTTCGGACAGACAAAACCTGCAGGATGCGTTCCTCAACCACGTGCGCAAGACAAAAGTTCCGGTGACGGTCTTTCTGATCAACGGTGTGAAGCTGCAAGGCGTCATCACGTGGTTTGATAACTTTTGCGTGCTTTTGCGCCGCGATGGACAATCGCAACTGGTCTACAAGCATGCCATCTCGACGATCATGCCGGGCCAGCCGATCAATCTGTACGACGGTGAAGACGCCTCTTGAAGGAACACGGCGCGCATGTGACCCGCGCATGGGTCCTGCATCCTGACATTCGAACGGCGTCCGCGCGACGCGCCCCGGAGATGGCTCTCGAAGAGGCCGTCGCCTTGGCCGTGGCATTGCCCAATCTCGAAGTGGTGGGCGCCGATGTGGTGGGCTTGCGCGACCCTCATCCGGGGATGCTGTTTGGCTCTGGCAAGATCGAAGAGATCAAGCGCCTGCTCGAGATGGAAGAGGTCGAGCTGGTGCTTGTCGACGGGCCGGTAACGCCCGTGCAGCAACGCAACCTTGAAAAGGCCTGGGGCGTGAAGCTGCTGGACCGCACGGGGCTGATCCTCGAGATCTTCTCGGATCGGGCGGCCACGCGTGAAGGTGTGCTGCAAGTGGAAATGGCCGCTCTCAGCTATCAGCGGACGCGACTGGTGCGGGCCTGGACCCACCTGGAACGTCAGCGTGGCGGGCTGGGGTTCGTGGGTGGCCCGGGCGAGACGCAGATCGAGGCGGACCGGCGTGCCATCGACGAGCAGTTGGTGCGGTTGCGCCGGCAGCTCGACAAGGTGGTCAAGACCCGCGAGTTGCATCGCAAGGCGCGCGCCAAGGTGCCGTATCCGATCGTGGCGCTTGTGGGCTATACGAACGCGGGCAAGTCGACGCTGTTCAACCATCTGACCGGCGCAGATGTCATGGCCAAGGACATGCTGTTCGCGACGCTGGATCCGACGATGCGGGCGGTCAGGTTGCCGAACGGTCTGGATGTGATCCTGTCCGACACCGTCGGGTTCATCTCTGACTTGCCAACGGAACTGGTGGCGGCCTTTCGCGCCACCCTCGAAGAAGTGCTGGCGGCGGATGTGGTGGTGCATGTGCGCGACATTTCGCATCCCGAGACGGAAGAGCAGTCACGGGACGTGGGCACGATCCTCGATTCGCTTGGCATCGACGAGGCGACACCGCAGGTCCAGCTGTGGAACAAGATCGACAAGCTGGATGCGGAGGCGCATGAGACGGTGAAACTGCGCGCGGCGCGGGGCGAGGACGTCTACATGGTCTCTGCGCATTCCGGCGCAGGGCTGGAGGCCTTTCTGGATGCGCTGACCCATGCGCTTGGCGAAGAGCGCCGTGAGGACGAACTTGTGCTGGGATTTGACGCGGGGCGGCAGCGGGCCTGGCTTTTCGAGCGCGGTCTGGTGGCGCAGGAGCGGTCCTCTGAAGAGGGGTATCATCTGACGGTGTCATGGTCTGCCCGCGACCGCGCGCGGTTCGAGTCGCTTTAGCGCGTCGGGTGCCGGGTGGCTCTCTGGCTGACGCCAGTCGCCCACCCGCCGACCCTGTGGTCCCGCGCTGTGCCTGGCTGGCATAGGGCGGCTGAGAGGGTCACAGAATGAGCCGGTCGTGGGCCAGCAGATCCTGGGCGATGGCCAGTCGAATGCGGTGACGTTGCGCGGGGCTGGCGGGCGTATTGGCCCAGACCCAAAGACAAAAGCAGCGTTGCAGGAACAGCCGGACAGGACGGGCCGTGTGCCGGTCTGCATAGGCTGTGACGAGGGCTGCAACAGCCCTATCTGCCTGATTGGCCGCCGGGTCGCCTGGCATGGCGGCGAGGGACATCAGGTCCAGCGCGAGGGTAAAGACATCCCGCAGGGGTTCATCCTCGCGGGTGTTTTCCAGATCGATGCCCCAGACTATGCCGCCGTCCCAAAGCAGGTTCGACAGGGTCATGTCGCGGTGGGTGACAGCTTTGCGTGCGGGTTGGCCGCGGGTCCGGGGGGCTTGCGCCTGGGTGCGTCGGACAGCGGCGGTGAAACCGGGCAGGTCGGGGATGTGCCGGTCGCCCTGCGTGCCCGCGGCGACGAGACGGTTCAGCCAGTTGACCTGCCCCGCAGGACGGAACGGCCATTTGCGCGCGCTCAGCGCATGGAATCTGGCCAGCCAGGCGCCGGCCCGTTGGGCATGCTCGGGGCCGGGGTGGGCCCGGTACAGCCGCGCGAGGTCGGCGCCCTCGATCCAGGGCATGCTGAGCAGACCGGAGTCCGCGATCACCCCGTTCACCGGGGGCACACGGTGCGGACCGGCGGTCATCAGGGCGGCGGCCTCCGATTGACGTGCAGCTTGTCGCAGGGCGCGGTCACGGGCCTCGGGGGCGTAGACCTTGACCAGCAGATCCCCGGCGCGAAACAGATGTGCCTGCGCGGGGGGCGCCCCGGGGCGCAGGGGGCGCGCCGAGGGGTGATGCCGCAGGGCCAGCCGCAGCGCGGTTTCTTGCGCGATCATGGTTTGACGAGGCGGGTGATCCCGGTGGCCGCGGCCCGCGCCAGATCCGTGTCCAGCGACATCGGGATGTATTCGCCGCGCCGCCAGAGTTGCCCGAGGTCATCGTAGTGCCGCGACAGAAAGTGCCCCGATTGCCCTGTCGAGCTGACAAAGACCGAACTGTCCGGGTCGGCGAAATCGTAGACGCCGCGGTAGCCCGCGCCATGCACATTGGCAAAGGGTTCCGGCGCGCGGCCCGAGGTGCGACCGCGTTGCAGGGTGTGGTCCCCGCCAGAGGTGCTTTGGCGGATGTTCACGAAATAGCGCAGCACCGGCACTTCGCCCAGCACCGGATGATTGTGCAGCGCCGCATGCGTGTCGCCCCAACGCAGGGATTCCAGCGCAGTGCCGTATTGCTCTTCGATCCAGACCAGCGCGTCATCGAGGGCCAGACGCGCCACGTCGGTGCAGGTTTCGACCACGGCGGAGCGAATCACGTCACACCAGCGCGACGCGCCATCCACGTCGCGGTAGACCCGTTCGATAAAGAGCGGCTCTACATGGGTGAATTCCGAGGCCAGCCGCCCGAGGTCGTCGCGGATCAGGCGTTCCTGCAAGAAGCGCAGCCATGCGGCGTAAAGCAGGGGTTCGGGCAAGTGCTCGTTCATCTCGCCGTTCCAGTCTGCCAGCAGGTTCAACGCGCGCTGCCGCTGGCGTTCCGGCGTGCCTTCGGGGGCGGCCTCGGAGGTGAACCACAGGTCGCGGCCGATGAGCGGCAGCAGGGTGCGCGCGGCGGGTGACACGGTATCAAGCTGCGCCTCGACAAAGCTGTCCCTTGTGTGGACCTTGCGGCCCTGCATCAGGGCCTCCCAACGCTGGACACGCTGGCTGTCGCCCCAGTCCCATGACACGTGAGACGGAAAGGGGCGGTCGATGACCTTGTTGTTGGTGTTGCCGACGATGCCGCCGGGCGGCGCGAGAAAGGCCGGGTTCTGGCTGTAGGGCAGGGTGCCTTGCCAGCGGTTCTGCGCCAGCCAGCCGGGGGCGGGCAGGCGGCCCAGCGTCTGGTGGGCCGGGTCGCGGCGGGGCATGTGTCCGACCAGTTTCATCGCCACCGTGTCGCGGTCGACGATTGTCAGGTTCTGGGAGGGGGCGACGTAGGCGCGGGAGGCCTCGATCGCCTCGGAGACATCGGCAGACATCATCAGCCCGATCGCGGCGCTGATCGATGTGTCCCGTCCCGAGAGCGCCGTCCACCCAAGCGAGACCACGTGCCCGGCCGGGGTGATCGTTTCGAGATCATAGTGCGAGGCCGGCAGGACGGGGCCATTTTCCGTGAACCGCAGGGTCAGCGTGATGGGCGCGTTGTCCTTGATCTCGATGATCGATTTGCGCGTGCGGATGGGTTTGAACCCTTCGGGCGTCAGCACCTCTTCGCGGTTGTCGGGGTTCAGTTGCTCGATGTACAGGTCCTGATCGTCGAGACCGGAGGAGGTCAGCCCCCAGCCGAGCTGCTCTGACCGGCCGACCATGATCGTGGGGATGCCGGGGATCGTGCCTCCGATCACGCCACCGGTCTGCAGCTGCATCCGGGCCAGATACCAGATCGACGGTGCGGTAAAGCCAAGGTGCGGATCATTGGCCAGAAGCGTCCCGCGCGAGGCGGCGCGCTCGCGCGCGGCGGCAAAGGCGTTCGAGGCACCGGCCAGGCCACGCGGCGCCACCGGGCTCAGGAAGTCGCCACCAAGGTCCCGGGCCTCTGCATAACGTGGTGGCTGAGGAGTGTCGGGCAGGTCTCTGAAAAGGCCAGCATAATCGGGCAGGGCGGCGGTACCTTCCCCGGGAACATCCGGCAGGATATCGGACAGCCGCGCGGGATCGTCGAGCAGGAAAGCCGTGCGCGCGCGCAGCACTTCTTCGGAGATATGTCCGGACAGTTGCAAGGCCATGAGCTTCACGATGGCAATGGAATCCGCCGGTTGCCAGGGCGCGAGGCTGGCCTCGAACAGGAAGAATTCCGGTGCGCCGCGGCCCAGAGCCTCGCGGTTGATCTCTGCGATGCGGGCGTTGACGCCTGCGGAATAGGCCTCCAGCGCGTCGAGCGTGCGGGCGTCCTGATGCGGCACGGAGGCCACCGAAAGCGGATAGAGATCGAGACGCCGCAGCAGCGTGTCGGTGCGCACGGTGCGCAGGCCGAACACTTCGGACAGGCGGCCCTGCGCCGTGCGGCGCAACAGCGTCATTTGCCAAAGGCGGTCCTGCGCATGGGCATACCCCAGCCCGAAGAACGCATCCCGGTTTGACAGCGCCATGATGTGGGGCACGCCGGCATTGTCGCGGATGATCTCGATGTCGGCGGTGATTCCCGCCACCGGCAGGTCCTGATCGTACTGCGGCAGGGAACGCGACGCGAGATAGTAGGCCAGCAGCACGCCCAGCACGATCAGCACCAGAAGGGCGCTGACCAAACGCAGAAGCCATCGAAACAGAGCGCCCATTTCCCTCTCCTGCAGTTTCCGCTACCTAGGGTGCGACGGAAGTAAACCGCGCAGACGGGCTTGCCAAGGGGCGGGGACCGATCGCGAGAGGGGAGAAACAAATGGCAAGAGTGGCATTTTTGGGTCTGGGCGTGATGGGCTATCCCATGGCCGGACATCTGGCAAAGGCCGGACATGACGTGGTGGTCTACAACCGCAGCCCCGCAAAGGCATCGAAATGGACCGAAGAGCACGGCGGTCGCTCTGCCGCGACACCGCGCGCCGCGGCAGAGGGCGCGGCCTTCGTGATGGCTTGCGTGGGCAATGACGACGACCTGCGGTCCGTCTGTCTTGGCGACGAGGGGGCCTTTGCCGGGATGGGCGTGGGCAGCGTCTTTGTCGATCACACCACGGTCTCGGCCATGGTGACAAAGGAACTGCATGACATGGCTGAGGACGCGGGCATCGCCTTTGTCGATGCGCCGGTCTCGGGCGGTCAGGCGGGCGCTGAAAATGGCCAGCTTGTGGTCATGTGCGGCGGCGAAGACGGCGCGTTCAACGATGCGGCGCCGATCATCGACAGCTACGCCAAGATGTGCCGCCGGTTGGGCGAAAGCGGCTCTGGCCAGCTTTGCAAGATGGTCAACCAGATCTGCATCGCGGGCCTCGTGCAGGGCCTGTCCGAGGGGCTGCATTTCGCGCAGAAGGCGGGGCTGGATGGCCGGGCCGTTGTGGACGTGATCGGCGGCGGCGCCGCTGGCAGCTGGCAGATGGTGAATCGCTACGAGACCATGATCGACGATCATTTCGAGCACGGCTTTGCCGTTGACTGGATGCGCAAGGATCTGGACATCTGCCTGCGCACGGCCGAGGCGGTCAATGCCTCGCTGCCGGTCACGGCGCTTGTGGATCAGTTCTACAAGGACGTGCAGAAAATGGGCGGCGGGCGCTGGGACACCTCTTCGCTGGTCAAACGGCTGCGCGCTTTCGACTGAATGCGACGCCTGTCCCCGGCGGTGGCCGGGGGCAGGCAATCCGCTCCGCCTTTCAACGTGACAAGTGTCAGGCGCCCCTGCGGCAATGCGGTGAGCATGTGGCGCGCGCGGCTCTATGCCGCTGTTCCCAAAGGCCTGTGGCGGCCTGCGGATCCGTCGGGGGCCTCTCCTGTCAGGGGCTGTCTGAATGGAAAAGTCTTTTTGCGCCAATATCCTTTGACGCCAAGGCCTTCTGCCCTTGCCGTCTTGTGGGCGATGTCTTTTGCCCATTGTCATTTGTATATTGATGCCTTTATGTAGGAAGGCAGGCTTGGCGCATGTTGGCGTCAAGACCTACGAGTTTCGCTGCGTCCACGGCTGGCATAACCGCCGCGGCGCAGACCGATTGGGTCCCAGGCGCGTGTGAGGAGTAGTTTCGCAACGCCAAAGGCCAACGTCCCAAGCCCGGATCGCGACAAGGCGGCGGGTTTCACGAATGGGCGCCCCCGCAGATCGTTTTGCGAAGGGCGTCGGAGAAGAACCGCGATGACGCGCGCGACGCAGCAGAGGCACTTGGGCAGGAGCGGAAACGCCCCCCGAATGTGCTTTGGCCCGAGGGCCGCACCGTTTGCATGCGCTGGCGCGTCGCAAATCGCCCTGACAAGACACGCCCCACGATCTCTCGCCCCTCCGGGGAGGGAGCGGCCTGGGCCGTGCAAACGGATAACATGGCTAAGAAAATGCTCATCGACGCCACCCACGCGGAAGAAACCCGCGTTGTGGTGGTGGACGGAAACAAGGTCGAGGAATTCGACTTTGAATCAGAAAACAAGCGTCAGCTAGCAGGCAATATTTACCTCGCAAAGGTCACACGGGTCGAGCCGTCGCTTCAGGCGGCTTTCGTGGACTACGGCGGGAACCGCCACGGCTTTCTCGCGTTTTCGGAAATCCATCCGGATTACTACCAGATCCCTGTCGCGGACCGGCAGGCGCTGATGGAAGAGGAGGCAGCCCTTGCCGCTGCCGCCGCTGAAGAGGACGACGCGGACAAGCCAAAGCGCTCGCGCTCGCGGTCACGCAAAAAGCCCGTTCGGTCGGATGCAAAGGATACCAACAGGGAGTCCGGCAGCAAGGACGCGGGCGAAGCGAAAGCGGCGACCAAACCTGCACGCGAGATCTCCGGCATGGAGACGATCGACCTCGGTGACGAGGACGACGCGACGACCGACGCCGGTGCGCCGGGCGAGGGTCTGTCGCCGATGGAGACGGTCGCAGAGGCAAAGGTGGCTGAGCCCGTCGAAGCAGTCGAAGAGGCGGCAGTCGCCGAGCCGGAAACCACGGTCGCGGATGCGCCGGAAGTGACCGAAGTGGACGCGCCGGAACAGGTCGCGCCTGAGCCTGCGCCCGACTCTGCGCCAGAGCCTGCACCCGACTCTGAGGCGACCGCAGCCGCAGAGCCCGAAGTCGAAGTCGCTGAAGAGGCGCCAGAGCCAGAGCCAGAGCCAGAGCCAGCGCCTCAGGCCGAACCCGAGACACCCGAGACCGTAGCGGCCGAAGAGACCGCTCCGGAAGAACTGCCGCCGCTGGAGCCGCAAGACACAGTCGAGGCCGAGCCTGCTCCGCTTGACGCAGATGACGGCGATACACCGTCTGACGACACCCCCTCGCGCCCGATGGCCGAAGGCACAAAGGATGATGCCGTCGTTGCCACCGGCGAGGTTGGCGCAACAGAGGTGACCGAGACCGAAGGCAAAGCCGAGGCATCCGAAGAGGCCGCTCCGGTCGAGCCGCAAGACGCTGTTCAGGACGCGACGACAGAGGCCGCGACGGAGGCCGCACCAGAGGCGGCGACCGTCGCAGATGCCCCTGCACCAGACGAGGCCGCCTCCGAGGACATCGCCGCACCGGCCGTTGCCGAAAGCGTGTCCGAAGCGCCCGCAGAGGTGTCCGAAGTGGCACAAACACCTGCTGAGCCTGTGACGGAAGAGGCCCCCGCAGCCACCGCTGAGGATGCTGTTGTCGAGGCTCCCGCCGCAGAAACACCATCGGAAGCGCCAGCAGAAGCGCCAGCAGAAGCCGCCGCAGACGATGGGACACAGGCGGCACCGGAAACGGGCGCCGACACTGGCGCCGACACCGGCGCTGACACGGGCACATCCGAGGCGCGCTCGCAAGGCATCGCCCCGGATGCTGACAGCGATCAGGAAGAGGTCTCTGACGGTGCCGACACCTCTGACGAGGATGATGACGACGACGATCAGGGCTCTGACGCTTCATCGCGCGACGAGTCCATCGAATCCGTGGCCGATCACGACACCCATGATGACATTCGTCCGGTGCGCAAACCCCGCGCCCGCCGCTACAAGATCCAGGAGGTCATCAAGGTCCGCCAGATCATGCTGGTGCAGGTCGTCAAGGAAGAGCGTGGCAACAAGGGCGCGGCGCTGACCACCTACCTCAGCCTCGCGGGGCGCTACTGTGTGCTCATGCCCAACACGGCGCGTGGTGGCGGGATTTCCCGCAAGATCACCAATGCGACGGACCGCTCCAAGCTGAAGGCCATCGCCTCCGAGATCGACGTGCCCAAGGGCGCGGGCCTGATCGTGCGGACAGCGGGCGCCAAGCGCACCAAGACCGAGATCAAGCGCGACTATGAATACCTCCAGCGTCTGTGGGAGCAGATCCGCGAGTTGACGCTGAAAAGCATCGCACCGGCGAAGATCTACGAAGAGGGCGACCTCATCAAACGCTCGATCCGCGACCTCTACAGCCGCGAGATCGACGAAGTGCTGGTCGAAGGCGAGCGCGGATACCGCGTGGCCAAGGACTTCATGAAGATGATCATGCCGTCCCACGCCAAGAACGTGCAGCATTACAACGAACAGATGCCGCTTTTTGCGCGCTATCAGGTCGAAAGCTACCTCGGCGGCATGTTCAACCCGGTCGTGCAGCTGAAATCCGGCGGCTACATCGTGATCGGCGTGACCGAGGCATTGGTGGCGATCGACGTGAACTCTGGCCGTGCGACCAAGGAAGGCTCCATCGAAGAGACCGCGACCAAGACCAACCTCGAGGCCGCCGAAGAGGTGGCCCGCCAGTTGCGTCTGCGCGATCTTGCCGGTCTGATCGTGATCGATTTCATCGATATGGATGAGCGCAAGAACAACGCCGCCGTCGAGAAAAGGATCAAGGACAAGCTCAAGACCGACCGCGCCCGGATCCAGGTCGGCCGCATCTCGGGCTTTGGCCTGATGGAGATGAGCCGCCAGCGTCTGCGGCCCGGTATGATCGAGGCGACGACACAGCCCTGCGCGGCCTGTCATGGCACGGGCTTGATCCGGTCGGACGACAACATGGCCCTGCAAATCCTGCGCCAGATCGAGGAAGAAGGCGTGCGCCGCCGCTCTCGTGAGGTGCTGGTGAAATGCCCCGTGAGCATCGCCAACTACCTGATGAACATGAAGCGCGAGCATATCGCCCAGATCGAGCTGCGCTATGGCATGTCCGTGCGCATCGAAGGGGAGCCGCATCTCATCGCGCCGGACTTCAGCATGGAGAAGTTCAAGACCGCAACCCGTAGTGTGCCCGAAGCCAGCGCGCCGGTGGTCTCGGTCGATACATCCATCATGGAACAGGTAGACGAGGAAGCGGAACTCGAAGAGCGCGAAGAGGAAACCGTCGAAGCCGCCGAAGTGGTGGATGCGCCCGAGACGACGGAGGACTCCGGCGATGAGGACAAGCCCAAGAAGCGCCGTCGGCGCCGTCGGCGGCGGTCGAAATCCAAGGATGGCGAGAGTGGCGACGAGCAGGAGCGTGACGAAGACGACTCCAGTGACAGTGACGACGACAGCGAGGCCGAAGGCGAAGGTGACGCCAATGCCGCAGAGAGCGGTGCAGAGGCAGATGCAGGGGACGCGCCGTCCGGTGAGGGCAGCAAGAGCAAATCCAGCCGCAGCCGCCGGTCGCGCTCGCGCAAGCCAAAATCCGAGACCGTGACCGCCAAAGACGCCGCGTCCGAGGGGGAGGCTGTTGAAGCCGTGTCTCAGACGGCGTCGGAACCCACCGCTTCGGACCCTGAGACGGGCGTACAGCCGTCTGGTGCCGAGGCTGAAACAGCTCAGTCCGCCAGACCTGTGACCGCTTCGCAGGCAGAGGCTTCTCCGGATGAGGCGGCAGCAGCGGAAACCCCCGCCGCGGAGACATCCGAGGCAACGCCGGCGCCCGAGGCTGAAACGCCCCAGACCGCGCCCGAGACTGCGCCCGAGACTGCGCCCGAGACTGCGGAGGAGGACAAACCCCGTCGGGCCCGCACACGGGTCAAGGCGTCGGATATTCTCGCGCAGGTCATGGGCACGCCCACTGCAGCCGCTGCAGCGGAAGAGACCCCGGTTGCCGAGGACACGCCGGTTGACGCGGCACCGGCCGAGGAGGCCGAGACGCCAGTTGACAGCGCGGAAGGGCAAGAGGCCGAAGCTGATGTCAGCGCGCAAACCTCTGACCCCGTGGCACCGGAACCCGAAGCTGTGGCCGAACCCGCAACAGCAGATGCGGTGGCGCCCGTAGGTGGGGCACCTGCGCAGGAGGAGGACGCCTCGTCCAAGCCCAAGCGCCGTGGTTGGTGGTCGCTGGGTCGCTGATCCAAAAAGGCAGGGTCCAGCGGTTTCAGCGGTGCCAAACCAAAAGGTCGTGATGGACGGCACACATGCAAAAGCGGCGCGCCTGCGCCGCTTTTTGCTTGTCACGGAATAGGTGCTTCGGTTGCGCGCAGGCCCTGTGCTAGGTCTTGGGAAACATCCCGACTCCGGAGAGCGCCTTGGCCCGATTGTCCTTGATTGCCATCGTCTTGACCGCTCTTGTGCATGTGCCCCTGAGCGCGTCGCCCGCCGTCGCGCAGGACCCCGTGGTCAACTTTGCGCCCGACCATCCAGAGATGGCCCGCGCGATAGAGGAAGCGCGTTCGCACCTCGATCTCGTGTTGTCCAAACTGGTTGACGACGACCGTCAGATCCACCCGGCGCTGAACTTCAAGGCGCGGCTTTTCGTGAACCAGCGCGGGGTCGAAGTGGAATACGTCTGGGTGGAACAACTGCGGATCGAGGGGGATCGGTTTGCCGGGCTGCTGGCCAATGATCCGGCCTATATGCCCGGCTTGAAACTGGGGGACAAAGTGTCCTTTGCGCGCGCGGATGTGGCGGATTGGTCGGTCTGGTCCACGGATGGCCGGATGTACGGCCACTTCACGACGCGGGTGCTTTTGTCCGATCTGCCATTGGCGGAGGCGCAACAGATCGAGGATCTGCTCTCCCCCGATCCCATGCCAGAGGCCTGGCGATGAGATTGGCGGCGGCTTGGGCTTGCCGTTGCTTTCGCGGACTGGCGCTGTATGTGGGTGCTTTGCTTGGCGCGTGTTGGCACGGGGCAGGCGTGACATGGCGCTAAGCCTCGCCAATGTGGCCATCCTTGTGCCGGAGTATGATCCCGCCATCGACTTCTTTACCCGGTGTCTCGGGCTGGTGCTGCTCGAAGATCTGGACATGGGCGGTGGCAAGCGTTGGGTGCGGGTCGGACAGCCGGGGGGCGGGGCTGCTTTCCTCATTGCCCGCGCGGTGGGGGATCAGCGCGCCAGCATTGGCCAACAGGGGGGCGGCCGCGTCTGGCTGTTCCTGCACAGCGATGATTTCGACCGCGATCACGCAGCCATGCTGGCCGAGGGCGTACATTTCGAAGAAACGCCACGCACCGAGATCTACGGCAAGGTGGCCGTGTTCCGCGATCCATGGGCAAACCGATGGGACCTGATCGGTCCGGCCCCGCAGGCATGACGGTGTGCCCCAGGGCGGCGGACTTCCGGGAAAAACCACGCGTGAGCCGTCGCAGGCACTGTCAATAGTACCTATATCGGGATTTCCCGACTGCCGTTTCCGGATGCCTTTGGCAAGAAGGGGTCATGGAACATTTTGATGGCACCGCAGTGCGCGGCACGGAAACATTCCTTCCTGAACGGTTGCTTGCCTTCCTGCTGAAGCTGGAACGGACACAGAGCACGGACGCCGTCTGGGAGTTGATCTTGAGTTTGGCGGAGGAGCTTGGCCTCCCGGTGGTTGACTATGTCTACGCGACGGACTTCCGGAATTGGGAGCAGGCGCAATTCATTCGCACGACCTTTACCTCGGATTGGCTGGAGTATGTGCGGCAGTTTCCGCACATCCGCTACACGTCGAATTTCAGGATGCACGGCTGTCGGTATCTGACCCCTGTCAAACTGGGACAGGCGTATTTTGACCTGATGGGGGAAATCTCGCCGGACAAGCGGCGTCACCTCAGCCTGTCGGCAAAGATGGGCCTTGAGGCGGGCGTCGGCTTTCCCTTGCGGATGGGAGACCCCGGGCATGCGGCGCTGCTCGCGTTCGGCGGAGATTACACCGCGGCGGAGTTTGACGGCTTGCTGGCCGAGCATGGCCATACCTTGCACGCAGCCGCCCTGTCGGCGCATACGCGCTACACGGAGCTGTTCAAGGTTGAGTTCATCGAGCGCAACCAGTTGACGGACAAGCAGAAAGAGCTGCTGCGGTTGGTGGGGCAAGGTCTCATGGACAAACAGATCGCCTATCAACTGGGGGTCTCGTTTTCGGCGGTGCGACAGCGGCTGGCCACGGTGCAGCAGAAGACCGGCGCGCAAAACCGCGCAGATCTGGCGGCATTGGCGGCGCGGGTCGGGCTGACACCTGATCCGCTGTTGAAGGCGCATAGCGATCACCTGACGGTCTTCCTGTCGACCGGTGACGGCAAGACCGGTACAGAAGTGCGTCGCCCCGAACCCGGTCCTCCTGCCGCGGCAGAATGAGCGGGGGGCAGTGGGACGCGCCCAGTGGGACGCCCGGGAAATAAACCTTTCCGCACCTCTCTCGATCTGTCAGCGAGGCAATGGGTGTTTCCTGAAATCGCTGGGGTCCCTTGGGTCTGACCTCCGTCAGGCAGCAGACCGTTGTCGGTTTGCCGGAAACCATTGGCCAGGAAGACCATTTGCCCGGAGGCACGTTGGCCCATACCGCCGGCTCCACCGCAGGTGTCCAGCAAGCTGTGCGGCTCTTGCCTGCGACAAAGGCGTTTTATCCGCCGGTCAGCCCTCAGACGCTCCGGCCTTGCGAATGGTCCAGACCATGTCGGCCCCCTCTTCAGACTGTTGCTCAAGACTGTGCCCGGATTCTGCACAAAAATGTGGCACGTCGACCACGGCAGCGGGATCATCGGTGCGCACCACCAGCACATCTCCGGGAGACAGCGCCTGCAGGCGCTTGCGCGCTTTGAGGACGGGCAGGGGACAAAGCAGGCCGGTGGCGTCAAGGTCATGGGTCATACCGATTAGGTAGGCGCAAAAGACACGGGCGTCCACGGGGATGTGACCGCGCGGCCCGGTGACGCGCGCCGGAAAATCGCTTAAGCCGGTGTCATGTTTGGAATCGAAATCATCGACGCGTCGCTTTTGCCCGCGATGTTCGTGGCGCTGCTGGCGGGGATCGTGTCCTTTCTCAGCCCCT
>JBELMB010000138.1:0-13832 GCA_042088665.1 Sagittula sp. | reverse complement strand
TGCCCGGCGTCATCGCTGCCAGTATTGGCGGCAATGGCGGCAATGGCGGTGATGGCTATCTTGGCGCCTCGGGTGCGTCGGGCGGCCGAGGTGGTGCCGGCGGCAATGTGACCCTGACGGTGGGCAGCAATGTCACCATATCGACCAATGGCGACAATGCGCACGGCGTTGTTGTTCAGAGCCGGTCCGGCATCGGTGGACGCGGCGGCAGCGGCTACCTCTTCTCGTCCGGTGGCTCGGGCGGCGCCGGCAATGACGGTGGCAGTGCAACCGTCTATAATTATGCGAACATCTCCACCTATGGCGAAAGCTCTCACGGCGTGTTTGCCCAGTCGCTCGGCGGTGGTGCAGGCAGCGGTGGTTCGAGCTACGGCATCTTCGGTAATGGCGGTTCGGGCAATAATGGTGGCGATGGCGGCACCGCCCTTGCGTACAATCATGGCTCCGTCAGCACTTATGGCGAGAATTCGCACGGTGTCGCTGCGGTTTCCATGGGCGGCATTGGCGGCGATGCCGGTAATGCGGGTGGCCTGATCACCTTCACCTCCAGCGGCGCACCGGGCGGCAATGGCGGCACGGCCCGTGTCTATGGCATGGACGGTTCAACGGTCTACACGCAAAGCGATGCCTCCTACGGTCTGTTCGCCCAGTCGATCGGCGGCGGCGGCGGTAATGGCGGTGTCTCGATCGGTCTCGTGGCGCTCGGCGCCAATGGCGGCACCGGCGGCAATGCCGGCATCGCCAGCGTGACCACAGAGAGCAATACATCTGTCGAAACCCGTGGCGAGTCGTCTCACGGCATTTTCGCTCAGTCGATCGGTGGCGGTGGTGGCAATGCCGGAATCACCGGTGGCCTGGTCGGCGCTGGTGGTGATGGCAGCTCCGGGGGAACCGGTGGCAATGTCACCGTGACATCGTCTTCCTTCATCAACACCTATGGTATCGATGCCCGCGGTATCTTCGCGCAATCTATCGGCGGCGGCGGCGGTAATGCCATGGGTACCGGTGGCCTTGTGGCCGTTGGCGGTGGCGGCGGCGGTGCAGGCAATGCCGGTACCGTGGCTGTAACAGCGACATCGAGCAGCAGCATTACGACCGATGAGGGTGGTGCAACCGGCATTTTCGCGCAGTCTGTCGGCGGTGGCGGCGGGACAGGGTCCTCATCCGGCGGCCTTGTCGCCCTGGGTGGCACCGGCGGGACAGGCGGCGACGGTAACACTGTTACGGTCAGCAATGCCGGTTCGATCACGACCAATGGTGACTGGGCTCGAGGCATTTTCGCGCAATCTGTTGGTGGCGGCGGTGGTTCCGGTGGCGATGGTGGCGGTCTTGCCGCCATTGGTGGCTCCGGCAGCTCGGCCAGCACAGGTGGCGCAGTGACGGTCACCAATTCGGGTGTCATCACGACCGGCTTTAGCCAGACAAATGGCAATATGGCCAGCGCGATCCAGGCGCAGTCCATTGGCGGCGGCGGCGGTGATGGCGGCTCGACCGGTGGTGTTTTCCTGACCATTGGCGGTTCCGGTGGCCCGGGTGCCAATGCCGGGCAGGTCACGGTCAATAACTCAAATAACCTGTTCACATACGGCAATGATGCGCACGGTATTTTCGCCCAGTCCGTCGGCGGTGGCGGCGGTAATGGCGGCTCATCTGTCTCGGTCAGTGCTTTTGTCGGCGTCGCGATCGGTGGTTCTGGCAGCTCGGGCGGCGAGGGTGGCGATGTCACACTGAACTTCTCGGACCGCACGGTAACGCTGCCGGGTGGCGGCACGGTTGAAGTAACACCGCTGATCGAGACCTTTGGCGAGCGCTCTCGCGGTATCTATGCCCAGTCTGTCGGTGGCGGCGGTGGTAATGGCGGCTTCGCGGTCCAGGTTGCTGGCGGTTACGGCGTCAGCGCCTCGATCGCTGTTGGCGGCAGCGGCGGTTCCGGCGGCGAAGGCGGCACAGTTGACATTAATGGGGATGTCACGGTCCGCACGAATGGGGACTATTCCGAAGGGATTTTCGCCCAATCCGTTGGTGGCGGCGGCGGTAATGGTGGCTTCGCAGCGTCCTTCTCCTTCGCGGTCGGTGAAACTGCGGCAGCGGCATTCTCGGTGGCTGTCGGCGGCAGTGGCGGCTCCGGCGGCGCTGGCGGCACGGTCAATATGGATTCCGGCGGCGACATCATCACCGATGGAGAATTCTCCACGGGCCTGGTCGCGCAATCGGTCGGTGGCGGCGGCGGTAATGGCGGCTTCACCGTCTCTATCGCAGCAGCAGCCGGAGGCGGTGTCGGCGCATCAGTCGGCGTCGGTGTTGGTGGATCCGGCGGCTCCGGCGGTGTTGGCGGTACGGTCGATGCGACGTTCGACGGTGCCATCACGACCTATCAGGACGACTCAAAAGGCGCGATCATTCAATCGGTTGGTGGTGGCGGCGGTAATGGCGGCTTCAACGTCACCGGCACAATCAGCCTCGGCGGCGCAGCCGGTGCTGGCGCCGCTGTCGGGGTCGGCGGTTCGGCAGGCGACGGCAAATCCGGTGGCACGACCACCGGCGTCATCGGTGGTCATGTCGAGACCCGGGGTGACCGCTCCACCGGTGTAACCATCCAGTCGGTTGGCGGCGGTGGCGGCTCTGGCGGCTTCAACGTCTCCGGTTCTATCGGCGGCGGCCTGCTCGCAGGTGGCGCTGTTGCAGTGGGCGTTGGCGGTGCCGGCGGCGGAGGCGGTGCCGGCGGCACGGTCAATGCGACGGCCGCATCCATCACCACGCACGGCGACCAGTCCGGTGGCTTTCTTGCGCAGTCTGTCGGCGGCGGCGGCGGTAATGGCGGCTTCAACGTCTCTGGCACGATCACCGGCTCGACCGGCTTCATCGGCATTCCGGGCGGCGCGATCGGCGTCTCTGTCGGTGTTGGCGGTGCCGGCGGCGACGGCGGTACAGGTGGCGCTGTCACGGCTGATGTGAATGGCGACGTCTATACGAATGGTGACCAGTCCGATGCCATCGTGGCCCAGTCCGTCGGAGGCGGCGGCGGTAATGGCGGTTTCTCCGTCGCGGGCAATATTGGCGTCAGCCCGAACCTCTCGGTGGGTGTGTCTGTCGGTGTCGGTGGTTCCGGCGGCGACGGTGGAACGTCCGGCCAGGTTAATCTCGATGCAATCGGCACGACGGTAACCGATGGTGACCAGTCTGATGGCATCATCTCGCAGTCCGTCGGTGGTGGCGGTGGTAATGGCGGCTTTGCCATAGCCGGTAATATCCAGGTCGCTTTCTCCGGTGGTGCAGCCGGTTCGATCGGTGTGTCGGTCGGTGGTATTGGCGGCGGCGGCGGCAGCGCGGGTGGCGCGACGCTCGACCTCAACCGGGGAGTGTCCGACACCGGCAATACGCTGCTTGGCGTGGCGACCGCGGGAGACAGCGCCCGCGGCGTTGTGGTCCAGTCCATCGGTGGCGGCGGCGGTAATGGCGGCTTCTCCGTCAATGCCGGAATTTCCCTGAGCGCTGGCGGGGCCGGCAATGTCGGCGTCGGTATCGGCGGCGGCGGGGGTGATGGCGGTTCCGGATCGGCCGTTGTTGGTAATATCAATGGTGATGTCTGGACCGGCGTTGACGCCCTGGGTGACACATTCGCCGATGATGCCGGGGCGATCCTGGTCCAGTCCGTCGGTGGCGGCGGCGGTAATGGCGGCTTCAACGTCTCCGCAGGCATCGCTGTCTCCAACTCCGTTTCCGGCAACCTCATGGTCGGTGTCGGCGGTTTCGGTGGCGATGGAGGATCATCAGGGTCGGCAACCGGTACCTTGACGTCTGATGTCTACACCTCGGGCGATCGTTCATTTGGTTTAACTTATCAATCGCTTGGCGGTGGCGGCGGTAACGGCGCCTTCAACGTGTCCGGTGGCATAGCCGGTTCACTCGGCGGCGGCGCCGGCAATCTCGGCGTCGGTGTCGGCGGCTTTGGCGGCGATGGGGGCGACAGCTCCTACGTCGATGTCGGCATGACCGGCAATATCTTCACGCGGGGCGATGACGCCCATGGCGCCCTCTTGCAGTCCATCGCAGGCGGTGGCGGCAATGGCGGCTTTAATGTCACTGGCGGGATCACGCTCTCCAATGGGGCATCCGGCACGGTCGGCGTTGGCATTGGCGGCTTTGCCGGCGGTGGCGGTGATGCCGGCTATGTGATGGGTACGCTGGACGGCGATGTCACGACCTTCGGCGATAATTCCTTTGGCGCGATGATGCAGTCCCTCGGCGGTTCCGGTGGTAATGGCGGTTTCAACGTCACTGGCGGTATCAGCTTTACAGCCTCTTCCAGCATGTCTGGCACGCTCGGTGTCGGTGTCGGCGGGTTCGGGGGCGACGGCGGCAGTGCCAGCTATGTCGACGGCTCGGTCACGGGAACCTACATCACCTCTGGTGACAATGCCGAAGGTGTTATCGCTCAATCGCTTGGCGGTGGCGGCGGCAATGGCGGCTTTAATATCACCGGTTCCCTCGCCTTTGGGCAGGGCACGACAGGTACGCTGGGTGTCGGCATTGGCGGTTTTGGCGGCGGCGCAGGCAATGCGTCCTGGGTTGATCTCGACCGTTTCGGCGACACTTCGACAGATGGCGCCAATTCAGACGGTATTTTTGTCCAGTCCCTCGGCGGCGGCGGCGGTAATGGCGGCTTCAACGTCACCGGAAACATCTCCGGCACGACGGGCGGCTCCTCCGCCGGCCTCGCATTGGGTATCGGTGGTTTCGGCGGTGATGGCGGCAATGCCGGCAATGTATCTGCAGACGTGACCGGCAATGTCTGGGCCCGCGGCCTGGAGTCCGATGAAATTGTCCCTGAAGTCTCCATCAACCTGGCGGACTTTGGCTTCGGCATCGACCGAACCGTTGTGCTTTCAGAAGAGTATCGTGAACGTGCGGGCGGATCGAACGGTGTCGTCGTTCAATCCATTGGTGGCGGCGGCGGCAATGGCGGCTTCAACGTCACGGGCAATATTGCCCTGACCATGTCGCCCGGCGGCGGCAGCAGCAGTCGCACAGCCACCATTGGTATCGGTGGCTTCGGCGGTGCCGGTGGCAATGCGGGCACGGCCGACCTCACCCTGCGGGACGTCAGCGATACGACTGCCGAGGTCATCGCGACCGGTGATGATCGTTCGGCGATTATTGTCCAGTCCATCGGGGGCGGCGGCGGTAATGGCGGCTTCAATATTTCCGGCTCTATCGCGCAGGACGGCGCCCTGACGGTCGGTGTCGGCGGCTTTGGTGCTGACGGTGGCACGGCCACCACGGTCACGGCGGATATCGATGCGGATGTCTTTGCCGGTGGCAATAATTCCCGCGGTATTCTCGCCCAGTCGGTCGGTGGTGGCGGCGGTTCGGGCGGTTTCAACGTCTCGGGCAGCCTGACGCCGAACAGCGGCACCAATGAACCTTCGGTCAACGTCGGCATTGGCGGTTACGGCGGGTCCGGCAATATCTCCGGTGACGTCAGCGTTACGCATAATGGGCAGGTCTTCGTCGAGGGCCAGCACTCGATTGGTGTTCTGGCGCAATCCGTCGCGGGTGGCGGTGGCTCCGGCGCCTTCAACCTGACGGCTTCCGCTACGTTGGCCGGTTCCTCCGGCTCAAGTGCGCTGGACGGCGTGTCGGTTGCGGTCGGCGTCGGTGGCTCTGCCGGAGACGGTGCTGATGCCGGCGATGTGACACTGCACTCGACCGGCAATATCTTCATCAATGCCGCGATCGACGCCGGCACTGGCGATCTTGTTTCCGAGACCTATACCGGCAATTCCCACGGTATTGTTGCCCAGTCCATCGGCGGCGGCGGCGGCCAGGGTGGTATGAACATCACGGCCAATCTGGCGCCGGGTGGCAGCCCGCTCTCTGCGGGTGTCGGCGGTTCTGGTGGTGCAGGCGGCAATGCCGGCGCAGTGACCCTGATCCGTGGTTATGACGATGTCGGCGGCGCGATGACGCCGAATGCCGGCCTGGTGCAGACCTTTGGTGACGATTCCGGCGCGATCATCGCCCAGTCCATTGGCGGTGGCGGCGGTAATGCCGGCATGAATTTCTCGATTGTTGTGACGACCTCTGCGGGTCCGACCGACAATGCAGCCGCAGCCAATATCGTGGTTGGTGGCAGCGGGGCAGCAGCCGGAAATGGTGCGGCTGTCACGGTCGACCACAACGGCAATGTCATTACGCAAGGCAATGATTCCACGGCCGTCTTCGCGCAGTCGATCGGTGGTGGCGGTGGTAGCGCCAGCTACAATGTCGGCGCGGGTCTGACCAAGGATGCAAACGTGCTCAACATCGCCGTTGGCGGTGGAACGGGCTCGGGCGGCAGTGGTAGCTCCGTCGATCTCTCCCATATCGGTGACATTGTCACTCAGGGCGACAACTCCCACGGCATTCACGCCCAGTCCATCGGTGGCGGCGGTGGTAATGCCGGCACAGATTTCGTGATGGGATATGGCGCCAGCAATAATATCGACATCATCGTTGGCGTTGAAGGCGGTGCAGCCGGAACGGCCGACACGGTCGATGTCGATTACGAAGGCGAGATCTACACCAGCGGCGACGCGGCAAAGGGCATTTTCGCGCAGTCCGTAGGCGGCGGCGGCGGCGCATCCAGTGCCACGACGGTCGCCCTGGGTGCGTCCACCAGTGATGGCGAAACCAGTGGCGGCGTTTCGGTAGCCGTTGGTCATGACGGTGTTGTGGGCGGCACAGCCGGCAATGTCACTGTCGAGACCACCAGCTCTGACAGCCTGATCCAGACGACGGGCGACGATTCCATCGGCATCCACGCCCAGTCCATCGGCGGCTCCGGTGGATCCGGTGGCGCCGTCTTCAATGTCATCACGCAAAGCGACCTGGCGCTCTTCGTCAATGTCGGCGGTGAAGGCGGTACCGGCGGAACACCGGGCACGGTTCTGGTCGACCATGAAGGTACTATCCTGACCTTTGGTGATCGCGCAGACGCTATTCTCGCGCAGTCCATTGGTGGCGGTGGCGGAACCGGCGGCAATATTTTCAACGTCGAGATTCCGGACGACCCGAGTGCGCGTGACAGCCAGTCAATGGGGCTCAATATCAATGTCGGTGGCATCGGCGGTGTCGGCAATGATGGCAATACGGTAGCGGTCAACAATAGTGGTCTGATCGGCACCTCGGGTGATTCCTCGAACGGGATCCGCGCGCAGTCCATCGGTGGCGGTGGTGGTGATGGCGGTGCCGTCATGATCTGGGACGCGGCCTCAACAGCGAATGAGCTCACGCTCGACATCAACCGTGGCGGCGATGCTGGTACGGGTGGTGATGGCGGCATGGTTGACGTGGCCAATACCGGCGCAATCGTCACCGTAGGCGATGACAGCTCCGGCGTCAGTGCGAACTCCATCGGCGGCGGTGGCGGCGATGGTGGCATCATCATCGATGCCAATCTCGGCCTTAGCGGATCCCAGGATAACAGCCTGGCGGTAACGCTGAACTTTGGCGGCAGCGGTGGCACGGGCGGCGATGGTGGCGCGGTAGAGGTCGAGAATACGGTCCTCGCCGGTGTTGCCGACAGCGGCACAATCGTCACGCAAGGCGATCGCTCCTACGGTATCTTCGCGCAGTCGCTTGGCGGCGGCGGCGGTAATGGCAGCTCCATCATCTCGGTGACCGGTCAGGTTGCTTCTCAAAGCGCCGGCCTGTTTGGCCTCAATATTGGTGGTTCCGGCGGCACCGGTGGCGATGGCGGCGCTGTCGTCGTGGACAATGGTGGCCTTATCGATACGACCGGCGATGGTGCTCACGGCATTCTCGCCCAGTCCATCGGCGGCGGCGGCGGCAATGGCGGCATGGTCATCGCGGCAAATGTTTCTATCGGTACGACCTCGGGCACGCCTCTGATCGCCATTGGCGGCGTCGGTGGCGATGGCGGTGATGGCGGCGATGTTGTCGTCAACAATTCCGGCCAAATCGTCACTCGCGGCGCGAATGCACACGGCATTGTCGCTCAGTCCATCGGTGGCGGCGGCGGTAATGCCAGCATGGGCTTCGCCCTCACCGGTGAGCCCACAACCTTTGTAACCTCGAATACGCTGTCGGCTCTCGTCGGCGCGGTCGGTGGCGGCATCGGTGGCGCGGGCGGTTCTGTGACGGTGAACCATTCCGGAGACATCACGGTTCTTGGTGAAGGTTCTCAGGCCATCAAGGCGGAAAGCATCAATGGCGGCGGCGGTACTCTGCAGCTGAACTTCGAAGGCATCACCGATCTTTCTGGCGATCCGAGCCTGCCGATCTATGGCTCCCTCTCGCCGGACCCAGATGACAGTCCGGCCGATCCTCTGGTCGCAGCCCGTGCGGGTGCCCAGGACACGTCTGACATGAATTCCGAACTCGTCACGGTCAATTCGACGGGCACGTTCCAGGCCGGTGGCAACAACTCCACCGCTTCGCTTGTTCAGTCCATTGGCGGCGGCGGCGGTCAGGCCAGCATCATCGCGTCCATCGGTGCAACACCGACGACCCCGAACACGCCCCTCACCCTGTCAGCTGATGGCGGGACACCGCTCAGCGCGCCGGCACCGGCTCCGGTCGATGTGCGACTTGACCTGGGTGGTATCAACGGCGTCAACAATAATGGCGGTGATGTCGACAGCGTTCACACCGGTGACCTGCTGACGACGGGCACCAACTCCCCGGGCCTGATCCTTCAGTCCCTTGGCGGAGGTGGTGGCCTGGGCCTGGTCAGTCCCACGGCTCCGTCCGGCGCCTTGCTTGGGCCGGTAGATCTCTACCTTGGTAGCACGAACGGCGCGACCGAACGTGGCGGCGACGTCGCCCGGTCCCAGTCGGGTAGTGTGATGACCACAGGGACGCTCTCCCCTGCAGCGGTGCTGCAATCCATCGGCGGCGGTGGCGGTTTTGCCAGCGCCAATATCGATGCGGTTGACCAGTCGCTGCACGCAACCCGCTTCTCCCTGGGCGCCAATGGCGGTTCGGTTCTTGATGGCGGCTCTGTCAGCGGCACATTCTCCGACGGCAGCATTACCCTGGGTGATCGTTCGATCGGCATCGTCGGTCAGTCGATCGGTGCCGGCGGTGGTTATGGCCAGGTCACGGGTTCTGACGTTGTCGGCGTGACCCTGGGCGGTCAGAATGGTGCGAGCGGCGATGGCGGCAGTATCAATGTCTCCAGCAGCGGGCTCATCGGCACGACCGGCGCGCGCGCTCATGGTGTGCTTCTGCAGTCCATTGGCGGCGGCGGCGGCGCAATCGTGGCGGATGCGGAAACGGTTGACTATCTTCTGACCGGCGAAGGATCAGGCGATGGTGGGGCAATCAGCTTCTTCCAGGACGGTTCCATCATCACAGAGGGCGAAGGCACCTACGGTTTGATCCTTCAGTCCATCGGTGGCGGCGGTGGCTGGATTGATGGCGCTTTCGCCGGAACTTCCGGCGGTGCTGGAGCCGGTGGCGCGATCGAATTTGCCGTTACGGGTGACATCTGGACCACACAGGCTGACTCAACGTCGATTTTCGCACAGAGCGTCGGTGCTGATGGAGCAGGCGACATCATCGGCACGCTCGATGGATTTGTCCGCGGTGGCAGTGGCATTGGACGCGGCGTCTTCTTCGATGGCGGTGCGAACAATGTGCTGACCACCAATGGCACGCTTTCCGCTGTATCGACCTGGGCGATCGAAAGCACGACCGGCAATGATACGGTCAACAATACCGGCCTTGTGGTCGGCAATATCGATCTGGGTTCGGGCCTCAATGCCTTCAACAACCAGCTCGATGCGACTTTCGTCGCCTACAACACAATCGATCTGGGTGGGCCGCAACCGACCTCGCCGCAGGAACCCCTGACAGTTGTCACGGGCGACAAGGGTCTGGTCCAGGTTCAGGATACTGTATCGACCGTGTCCAGCGACAAGCCGCTTGTGATGGTCCAGGACAGCACCGCGCCCGCCATTCCGACGTCGGATCTGCTCATGACCAACAATAAGGGCACGGTCCAGGTCCAGGATATCGATGTGGCAGCGGCCAGTGATGACAAGGGCTTTGCGCCCGTCCAGGACCTTCTGGAGACGGACACGGCGTATGGTTTCGCGGTGACGTCGGCAGAGGCCTTCACACCGCCTGTCCAGGTTCAGCGTGACCTGACGGCGAACATGCCGGCTGTATCAGGTGGTACGTTCACCAATGACGGCAACTTCCTGATGGGACTGTCGGCGACGATCCGTCCGATCGATCTGCGTGCAGGCGAGACCTTCTACAATCTCGATGCCGACGGCGACCCACAAACCAACATCTTCTATGGTGCCCGCGTCATCAACGAGGTCGCTCTGGACGGTGACTATGTCCAGACGGCGGATGGTCACCTGGTGTTTGATGTGGCCTATGGACCGTATGACTATGACCACGTCACCCTGACCGGGGATGTGACGGTCGACGGAACCGGGGATGTGACCTTCATCTGGCTCTCCGACAATGATCCGATCCCGCTGTTCACTTCAACCGGTGGAAGCGCGACGGATAATGGTCTGGAGATCACGGATACTCTGGCTGTGGACTTCTCAATCCGCGCTGAAGCCAACCGTGTCATGCTGGATATTGATACCGACTTCGGTGGCGTGGACGGCCTCAACCGCAATGAGCGTTCGCTGGGCGCGCACATGGACTCCAATCTGGATGTCGGTGGCGCGGAAGGTACGGGACGCCTGCTGGCATGGCTCGGCAATCTGCAGGATGAAGATCTGTACAAATACATCATGACGGAGCTGAACCCGGAGCCGCATGTTGCGGTGCTGCAGGGTCTGACCAATACCAGCCTGTCCTTCTCTGACGACCTCATCAATTGCGGTACACCGTCTTCGATGCGTTCCGAAGAAGAGTGCAACTGGTCGCGCATGGATGTTGGAACCGCAGACCGTGACCGTTCCTTCGAACGTTTCTCGACCCAGGCGGATACCTTCTCGGTCCGGGCTGGTTTCCAGCGTCCGATCAACGACACCTGGACCGCTGGCGCAGCCATCGGATACGAGTCCGTGAACTATCACGACATCGATGGAACCCGCGCCGGCACCAATGGCGAGGGTGTGACCCTGGGGGCCACGATCAATCGTGACTTCCACGGCGGAGGCATCCTCGCAGCCACGCTCAGCGGCGGCTGGATGAAGTATGATACCGTGCGTTTGATCAATGTCTTCGAGCCGCAAGTCGCCGTGAGCGAGCCGGAAGCGGGATATGTGGATCTACGTGTTCGCTCTGGCCTGATGACCGAGTTCGACAATGGCTTCTACATCCTGCCGCGGGCTGATCTGAGCTTCACGAACCTGATCCACAACGGTTTCAATGAAACCGGCGCGGACGGCATCGGCATGCGCTCGGATGGCGATAGTGACTGGATGGTGATCGGTAGCCCGGCCGTGGAGTTCGGCTGGACCCGCGCGTACGAGGATGGCCGTGAGTTCCGTGCCAGCGCGACCCTGGGAGGGCGTTTGCACTCGGACGATTATCTCGGTCTGCCGATGAGCTTCGCCGAAGCCCCGGCCGGCGTGATCCCGGCGATCATCGAAACGCAGATCGACCAGGAGATGTACACGTTCGACGCCGGAATCGAGTTTATCCAGGGCGACCGGGTGAACCTCTCCTTCAGCTATCGTGGCGAATACGGTGAGACGACCGACAACCACCAGGCGGGCTTCCAGCTCGGCGTGCGGTTCTAGGCCTGACACAAGATCTGAAATGAGGGGCGGGAGATCAGATCTCCCGCCCCTTTTTTATGTCTTGGAAGTGGTCGGCATTTTTACAGCGGTGCCACAGGACCTGCGGACAAGCCGGCCTGTCAGACGTCAGCGATGGGCTTGATCAATGCCACCAGGCCGGGGCCTTGTGGCCATAGAATGAAGAAGAGGCGCTGACCTGGGTCAGCGCCTCTTTTCATCTAGTTGCCTTCGATACCAACCAGCGGCGTGAAATGTTCGGCGCTGAAGCTGTAGGCCGGCGATGCGACCCCCGCCCGGCTGGACGAAATCGCCAGTGAATAGCCGGCGCCGGAACAATCGCCCGGCGTGTCTGGCAAAGCGCGGTTGAATACCATCAGGGCCGTATAGTCATTGTTCGTCGTGTCGACGACACCCTCATTTCCCAACGGGGTGACATGAACCTGGTTTCCAGACTGCGAGAGCGCGACCAGTTCAAGATTGGCGTCACTCTCGACCGCAATATTGTAACGGCCGTCCAGGGCCAGCTCGATGTAATTCGCACCGGTTTGCTCCAGCCCACCCTTGGTGGTCCAGCGACCTTCCTCACTCAATGTATGCTGAAGGCGGACCGTGGTGTCGAAATGTGGAGCGAGTTCGTAATCGCGCGCGAAGTTCTGGGCACGCCAGCGCATCACTGCATCCAGCAGGGTCGTGTTGGCCGCCTCGAGCTCGGTCGACATGGTCTCGAACCCGTCCAGGTCAACGGTGTTCTCCCAGAAACGAACAACCATGTTCTCACCGTGCACGTCCGCAATGGACTGGAGCAGCGTCCATTGGGCGTAGTCATAGCCGCCCTCATTGGTCGTCCAGCAGATTTCCGGAGCCTCATAGTCGGTAGAGACGTAATCCGTCGCATCCTGATCGGCTCCGACAGTGACCGTTTCAATCCACGAAGCCGTGGATTCATACAGCCAGCCGAGCGCTTCCTCGGAATCGTATCCGAACTGGACGACGTGGTTGAACTCGTGTGTTGCCGTGGCGCGCATCAGGCTGAAGACCGAGGCCTCCTTGCCCAGTCCACGGAAGTCGTTTTCGATCAGAAAGACGGTGCGCGCGGCTGTATGTTCACGCTTGTCGGTGTTGGGATTGTCGAAAATAATTTGTACCGGATAGGTCACGCCCATGGAGCCATCGGCGTCCGCAATGAACGCGCGATACATTCCATCCTCGTCTCGCACCGGTTCTACCCAGCCCATGCGATCAACCTGAATATCGAGCATGTCCTGCAGCACATCGCCGACCTGGATCGCATAGTCTTCAGAGGACGCGTCGACACCATCAAGCGTGTAGTGAACGACGAAGTCGTCTGTCGTGATGATACGGGTTTCACCGCTCAGGGTTACCACGCGATCAAGCAGGTCCTGAAGAAGCTGCATGACCGAGCGATCAACATCGAGGACCTGGAGCTGGAACTCGCCCGCGCTGTCGCCGCTGCGATAGCGTTCCATGGAGACGGTATAGGTGCCGCTTTCGCGGGCCGTGTGTGCGACGGCGGAGTTGAGCGAGCCATCACCGCGGTCATCATTCAGCGCCACCGGATTGCCCGCCGGGTCCAGCAGGCGCAGGACCGTGTCGAGATCGCCGCTGGTGGTTTCCGCGACGGCGTAGATTGTTTGCCCGGCGCTCAACTCGATCGGATAGGCATGCTCTTGTGTTTCGCTGTCGATCTGGCCGGTATGGCTTTCGATGAGTTCGCCTTCGATGGTGGAGAAGTCGAATGGTATCGGCGCGTGCGGGTCGGTGGCCAGCGAGAGAATGATATCACCGGAGCCGGCATTGTTGAATGTGCCCGGCTCGACCTCGACGCGCATGGCCGTGTCGGCCTGGAAGATGATCTGCGAATTGAGATCACCCGGCTGCATGTCGTCATTCGTGGCGATTACATCGCCATCGGCCGAGTATAGCGTCAATGTGGTGTCGAGATCGTCTCCGAGCGCATAGGTCGTTGCCACCAGAATGTCCTCGGCTTCCAGCTCAACCGGAATTCGGTGGTCCGTGCCGCGCCCCAGCGTCAGCTGTTCCTCGAAGATTTGGGTGGCATCGCTGGACAGTCCGACTTCCAGACCTGCGGTA
>JBELMB010000137.1:0-13834 GCA_042088665.1 Sagittula sp. | reverse complement strand
GCATCGGCGATCCCATGACATGGATCGCACCCCCCGATCGATGCCTGATACGCGGCCATGGCACGATGCTCTGGAACAGGCGCTTGGGCCTATCGGAAACCCCCCTCCCTGCCGCCCTTTATCTTTGAGCGATTCGCTTAAGGTCTCCTTGACGGGGACTGGGTAAAGGGAACCCGGAAGGCTGACGGGCCGCATGTTTTCGGGGCGGATCAGTTGTGCGAGAAGCGGCAGCGGGCAACGAAACAGTTCAGACGAACAAAGCGTCTGGCCAGTTTCATGACCCGGCGCGGGGTGAGAGCGGCTCAGAAACCTGCAGCCAAAGCCGTCTTTCCGGGAAGGGCCTCAAGGTAGGGGGCCATGAGACGGCCCACCGGCACCCTGGCACGCATGCGCGTGGCCAGGAGCACCAGACCCGCCATCTTGCGCTGCAAGAAAAGCGCGTCCATCGGCGGGATTTCCTTGTAGCCCTGTTCCATGCCCAGTCGCTCACCCAACCGACGCATGGCAGAAAGCAACGCGGGATCACCGAAGTCGAAATCTTCGTCCGACGTCAGGATGGGCCGGATCAATGTGGTCATCTCGACGATTGTGGCGACCTGATCGGCTGTGGTCTGGGCGCGGGTGTAGCCATTGGTCAGCAGAGCCTGTTCCACGTCTTCCCTCGTGCCATGGGCGGTTGCCAGCATCAGGCTGCGGAACTGCGCCACCATCTCCGGTGCAAAGTCACGCGCCGCGCCGAAATCCAGCAACACAATGCGGTCGCTGTCCGCATCAACGCGGTAGTTGGCAAAGTTCGGGTCGGTCTGGACCGTGTGCCAGTCGAAAAGCTCGCTGAGAAACAGCGTGAACAGGCGTGTCAGTGCCCGGTCGCGGGTCGGTTGCGGGGCGGTCTCCAACGAATCGATGGGATGTGACGGCATATAGTCCATGGCCAGCACCTGTGGTGTCGACAGATCCGCATGGGGGCGCGGCAGGGCAAAGCCGGGATCAGCCCCCACCAGATCCACGAAGCGCGACAGCTGTGCGGCCTCGCGCGTGTAGTCGGCCTCTTCGTGCAGTTGGCGGCGTGCGACCTCCAGCAGCGGCGCGATATCGATGCCCTCGGGGATCAGGCCCGACAGCCGCAACAGCGTCCCGAGGTTGGAGACATCCGCGTCGATGGCGGCTTTGATCCCCGGGTACTGGATCTTGAGTGCGAGGTCGCGCCCATCCTTTGCCGTTGCCCGATGCACTTGCCCGATCGAGGCGCTGGCCATCGGTCGCGGGTCAAAGCGCTTGAAAAGGCTTTGAAATCTGGGGCCGAATTCTGCTGTCAAAACCGATTTCAGCTGTTTGGGTGGCATGTGGTGCGCGTCCTGGCGCAAACGACCAAGGATCTCGGCCATTTCCGGCGGCAGCAGGTCGCTGGATTCCATGGACAGCAGTTGACCCATCTTCATCGCGGCACCGCGCATGCGCGACAATTCCCGCGTGAGGCGCTCTGCATTGGCGGGGGTGAGCAGCAGTTGGCGCGTGCTGGGCCGCTGACCGGAGACAAGCTGACGCGTGGCGCCCCCGGCCATATTGGCGACAAGCGCCGTGGTCAGGCCACCCAGGCGCGCGGCGCGGGCAATGCGGGATCGGGGGACGGGGTGGGCTTTGGATGTGCTCATGCAGATGAGGTAGCAGGCACTTCCCGTCTGGCGAGGGGGCCGGGGAAAAACCCCGGCCCGTGTCTTGCGGTGCCTCGAGGGGCGTCGTGGCCCCGCCGAGGAAGGCGCTCGTGATCCGTTGATCAGAGCCCGAGAGCGTCGAAGTCAGAGGCCGCGTGCCGCTCTTCGAGGTTGCCCTCACCGGAGCGATTGACCAGACGACCGCGCTGGACCGCAGGACGTTCGAGGATCTCATCGGCCCAGCGGATCACGTTCTTGTAGATCTGCACGTCGAGGAAGGTGCCCGCGTTGTAGCTTTCGCCATGCACGGTGCGCCCGTACCATGGCCAGATCGCCATGTCGGCGATGGTGTAATCTTCTCCCACCAAAAAGCGGTTTTCGGCCAGATGTCGGTCCAGCACATCAAGCTGGCGCTTCACTTCCATGGCAAAACGGTTGATGGGATATTCCATCTTTTCAGGGGCATAAGCGTAGAAATGCCCAAAGCCACCACCGAGGTAGGGCGCGCTGCCCATCTGCCAGAAGAGCCACGACAAAAGCTCGGCCCGCTTGTCGGCGGGCCCCTGGAAGGCATCGAATTTTTCCGCCAGATGCATCAGGATCGCGGCGGATTCAAACACCCGCACGGGTGTGTCCCCGGATCGGTCCAGCAGCGCCGGGATCTTTGAGTTCGGGTTGATGTCCACGAAGTCGGAACCGAATTGGTTGCCGTCTCCGATCTTGATCATCCAGGCATCGTATTCGGCCCCTGTGTGACCGGCGGCCAGCAGTTCCTCGAACATGACCGTCACTTTGATACCGTTGGGTGTGCCCATGGAATAAAGCTGGAACGGATGCGCCCCGGTGGGCAGGGTCTTGTCGTGGGTGGGGCCGGCAATGGGCCGGTTGATGGCGGCAAACGTGCCACCAGAGGGTTGTTCCCAGGTCCAGACCTCGGGGGGCGTGTAGCTGTCCGTCATGCGAAGAGTCCTTTTGTCGCGATGCCTCTAGAGTTAAGCGCAGGGGCGCAGAATGCCAGAGGAAGCCGGATGCAGGGAACAGATTTGCCGGTCGCGCTGGTGCTGGGCGCGAAGGTGGCGGCAGGCGGGCGCGCCTCTGCGGCTTTGCAGCGGCGGGCCAGCCATGCCGCGGCGCTTTGGCAGGCAGGCGAGGTTCGGGCCATTGTGGCCTCTGGCGCGCATCGCTGGCACCCGCCGAGCGAGGCGCAAGTGATCGCGCGGATATGTCGGGATGCCGGTGTCCCTGATGCGGTGCTCTTTCTGGAGGAGGGGGCGACCACCACGGCAGAGAACCTCACGCGATCGGTGCCAATCCTCAGGGCGCTTGACGCAACAGAGGTGCTGCTGGTCACGGACCGGGCGCATGGCAGGCGGGCGGCACTGGTGGCGCGGCGCATGGGATTGTCTGTGCGTGTCTCTCCCCCACCGGAGCCACCGTTTCGTCCATCCGATCTGTCCCGAGCCCTGCGGGAGGCAGCGGCCTTTGTCCTATACTGGCTCCGCGGGACCGGTGGCGGTTGAGGCTGGTCAGGGGCTCGCAAGCGCGCGGCAGACCTTGCTTGGTCGTTGGATCGGAACCGCGAAGGGCCTTTGCAGGCGCTTGCTGGCCTGCGCAGCCTCAGCACGACGAGAACACGACACCCAAGGCGCTGTTGGTCATCACGCCCAGCAGCCAAGAAAAGCCCGCGACCGCGCACCCGAGTGCGGCGTTCAGAGCACGCCGATCTCTGCAAGAGCGCCTGCCAGATGCGGCGGTAGAGGCGTTTCCGTTGCGCGCGTGTTCGACAGGTCCAGAGGCGCCTCTGCCGGGTCGAGATAGCGCCAGCCCTGAAAGGGACGCTTGGGCGCGGGTGTGGTCCGCACCAGTTTGGGGTCAAGAACGATGGCACACCGACGGGTCCCGTCTTCGCCGCGCACCTCGTCAAGACGCAGCACCTTTTGGCGACATTGGATCATCCCCTTGATGACCCAGTAGATCGACCCGTCATTCAGAATTTCCTGTTCCCGTTTCGGCCACATGCGCGTCACGTGGCGCGGCAAGCCGTCCTCAAACTTTCGGGCATGGCCCTTTTGCCAACCGATCAATTGGCCAACGCTTTGCGTGCCTGCGCTCAGTTTTACGAGATGCATGTGATCTGGCATGGGGTCTCCACTATATCTTGTGTCAGCATAAAGGCTGCCCCCGCAGGATCAAGGGGACTCCGGGCTTTGGCGTCCATGGTCCGGCGGTCCGGGTCTGAGGCGCGTATCCTGCGCATTTTGTGGGCGGCATGTTGTCCACTTCGGGCCGGGACGCAGATGGGTGCCAGCAAGTTTCTGAAACATCGTCATAAATAACCGGACAAAGCGGACAGGGCAGGGCGGGTCGTTGAGGATCGTCAGGTCTGGCGTGCTCTTCTCGATATAGTGGCGCTGTGGGGTGGACCTTCAACCAGTTGTGCTAAATCCGGGGTAGAGGTAATGTAGTCGGCCACCTTGGAAAGGGAATCACCTGCCATGACTCGCTTTGCAGCCCCCATTGCCGAACAGATCTGGGACATGAAGTACCGTCTCAAGCACGCGGATGGCACGCCCATCGACGAGACGGTCGAGGACAGCTGGCGTCGCATTGCGGGGGCCTTGGCGGAGGTCGAGCAGGACCCCGACGTCTGGGAGCCAAAGTTCTACGCGGCGTTGGAGGATTTCAAATACCTGCCCGCCGGGCGCATCACCGCCGGGGCCGGGTCCGGCAGGTCGGTGACGTTGTTCAACTGCTTTGTCATGGGCACCATTCCCGACAACATGGGCGGCATCTTCGAGATGCTCAAGGAAGCCGCGCTGACCATGCAGCAGGGCGGGGGGATCGGATATGATTTCTCCACCATCCGGCCCAAGGGCGCGCCAGTGGCTGGGGTCGCGGCGGATGCCTCGGGGCCGCTGTCGTTCATGGATGTCTGGGACGCCATGTGCAGGACCATCATGTCTGCCGGGTCACGGCGCGGTGCCATGATGGCGACCATGCGGTGCGATCATCCCGATATCGAGGATTTCATCGCGGCCAAAGCGGACAGTGCACGCCTGCGCATGTTCAACCTTTCTGTGCTGGTCACGGATCCTTTCATGGAGGCGGTGCAGGCGGATGATCCATGGGACCTTGTGTTCGACGGTGTGGTGTTCCGCACGGTGCAGGCGCGCGACCTGTGGAACAGGATCATGCGCGCGACCTATGACTATGCAGAACCGGGCGTGATCTTCATCGACCGGATCAACACTGCCAACAACCTGAGCTATTGTGAGACGATCAGCGCGACGAACCCCTGCGGTGAGCAGCCCCTGCCGCCCTATGGGGCCTGTCTGTTGGGGTCGATCAATCTGGCGCGTCTGGTCTGGTATCCCTTCGACGGGGAAAAGGCGCATGTGTGCCTGACCCAACTGGAGGATCTGGTCACAACCGCCGTGCGCATGATGGACAACGTGGTCGACGCCTCACGCTTTCCGTTGGAGGCGCAGGCGCAAGAGGCGCTGGCCAAGCGCCGGATCGGTCTGGGTGTTACCGGGCTGGCCGATGCGCTTTTGATGGTCGGGTTGCGCTATGGCTCAGAGGAGGCGGCGCGACAAACCTCGGACTGGTTGCAGCGGATCGCCCGCGCCGCCTACATGGCTTCGGTGCAATTGGCGAAGGAGAAAGGCGCCTTCCCGCTCTTCGACGCCGATGCGTTTCTGGCCAGTGGCACGATGATGGGCATGGACGAGGACGTGCGCGAGGCCGTGCGGGCGCATGGCATCCGCAACGCCCTTGTGACGTCGATCGCGCCCACCGGGACGATCTCGCTTTATGCCGGCAATGTGTCGTCGGGGATCGAGCCGGTCTTTGCCTATGCTTACACGCGCAGGGTGCTGCAGAACGACGGCTCCCGGTCAGAGGAAGAGGTGGTCGACTACGCGGTGCAGATGTACCGTGAGATGTTTGGCGCAGAGGCAGTCCTACCGGATCATTTCGTCAATGCACAGGAACTGTCACCGCTGGAGCACGTGCGTATGCAGGCCGCGGCACAGACCTGGGTGGACAGTTCGATCTCAAAGACGATCAACTGCCCGGAGGACATCTCGTTCGAGGCGTTCAAGGATGTGTACATGGCCGCCTACCAAAGCGGCTGCAAAGGGTGTACCACCTATCGCCCCAACGATGTGACGGGCAGCGTTCTGAGCGTGTCGGAAAGCTCGGAGACGGTGCCCTCCGAGACGCCAGAGCAATTGCGCGGTGCCGTCGGACCCGGTGCGGAAGTGGTCTACATGTCCGAACCGCTGGACCGGCCGCAAGCGTTGGAGGGGGCGACCTACAAGCTGAAGTGGCCTGACAGCGAGCATGCCATCTATTTGACGATCAACGATATTATTGTGGGCGGGCATCGGCGCCCCTTTGAGGTGTTCATCAACTCCAAGAACATGGAACATTTTGCCTGGACCGTCGCTCTGACGCGGATGATCTCAGCGGTGTTCCGGCGCGGCGGAGATGTGAGTTTTGTGGTGGAGGAACTGAAGGCCGTCTTTGACCCCCGTGGCGGGGCTTGGGTGCAGGGCAAATACATCCCTTCGATCATCGCAGCCATCGGCGGCGCGATCGAGCAGCACCTTGTGGCCATCGGCTTTCTTGAAGGCGAAGGCATGGCGCTGAAGAGCGACCCCAAGGCACAGGTCGTCGGGCTCGACACGCCGCGCGGCGTCGCGTGTTCGAACTGCGGCCTCTACGAGATGCGTATGATAGAAGGCTGCATGACCTGCGGGTCGTGCGGCTATTCGAAATGTGGGTGACCGGCTGGTCGGTCCTGTGTGTCTGCACTGGCGTAGTTAGGCCAAAATCCGGGAAATCGCCGGCCAAAAGTTGGCGCTAATTTGGCCAGCGTTTCTAAGATCTTGAAAATGTGGCGGATTTTTCGAGCGTGATTTTGGGTGTTGATGGCGCGCGAACCAGGCCATCATCGCTCAAAGCGCAGGGCTCCCCGTTGGCGCCCAAGGAAAGAAGACATGTGAACGGGCTGCTCCCTGCTGGGGCAGCCCATTTTCCTTTTCGAACTCGGCAGATTTACGGGAAATTGCCCGACCTATATCGAAGTTGTGGAAGGATGCGGAGATGTCTGGGTGAGGGATGTCGGTGCATGTGCAGACATGGGCAAAGTTCCTGCTCGGATGTTCGCCGAGCGTGCCTCAACGGATGATCGACACCGACGCAGTGCCCGAAAAACCCAGCTGATGCCGTAGGTGTTTTCCGTCCGGGCTGACCGCCCTCCAACCCGGTGACGAGACTACCGAGCACTTGATACGGCGCCTCTTCGAACGAGCGATCGGAAACGCCCTGCGCTTTGAGTTGGAGTGTCAAGGTTGGCACATAGCCACTGGGCGTCGCATTGCCTGGCCCGTATCCGAGGCTACACCTGGTTTGCCCGCAATCCTACCAAGCATGCAGACCGACATTGAGTTAAACCACCCCGATACCGAGCGCCGCATAATCATCGACACCAAGTTCACGCGGATCCTCACGGCTTCGAACTTCCGCAGTGAAGTGCTGCGAAGTGGCTACCTGTATCAGATGTATGCAAATCTTCGCGCACAAGAAAGCGGGTCTGATCCCGCCAGCTTGGCGTCTGAAGGAATACTGCTTCACCCTCAAGCTGGCGGCTGCGTCGATGAAGCTATGGTTGTTCAGGGGCACTCTCTTTCATTCAAAACGATTGCTCTGACGGCGTCCACTGCGGAATTCGAGAAGCAGTTGGGCCAACTGGCGATTATGCCGAAAGCTCTCATTGGGTAAAGCGGCCCCGACCTGCCGTTCAATTCTTGGCCGATCGCCGCGGTGCAGATTCACCAGACCGGACGTTCGTCCATCGCGCAGCATTTTCGGAGGATGGCGTTGAAGGTGCCATCGACGTGCTCGATCTCGATGTCGAGGCGGTCTGGGTCGGCCGGCGCCTCTTCCTCGATCAGGGGGTCGTCGCCGGAGTATTCCGCGACGACGTTGGAGAACTCGTCCCGGATCAGCTTGGAGGCCGCGATGCTTTTGCAGAAGGCCAGAGCGCGCTTCATCGGCTGGGGGTCGAAGGAGATGTCCTGCTGAAGGTCCTGCTTCGTCAGGGCCTTGTAGCAGCCGATGATCTTGGTGGCATCGTCAAGGTCGAGCTCGGAATTCTCGTCCGCGAGGCGCTTCTGAACATTGGCGCTGACGAGGCCTTCATCCATCGCCAGGACGATGACCTTGTAATCAGTGAGCAGTCCTTTTTGGACCGCCCAGCCGAACCCTTTGTGCAAGAGGGTTTTGCCGTAAAGGGACTCGTCATCCATGGAGGCGAGGACAGCGGCTTCCTCGTCAGCTTTGGTCTTCACCGCGTCCCCAAAGATCCGCGGCGTGGCGGTCATATAGAGGCGCTTGTGCCCTGTGACGTATGCGTCGTCGTGGATGCGGACGAAGTTGGAATCTTCATCGCCCGCCAACGTGGCCCCCGTGGTCCGATGTGCCTCGTCACAAATGATCAGGTCGAAGGGCGGCAGGCCCGCCTTCTGGGCGGCATCAAGGACGCCGATGGACTGGTAGGTCGAGAAGACGACCGTCATGCGTTCTGGGTCGTCTTGCCCGGCCTTCGTCATCAGACGTTCCGGGTTGGTGGTCGCCGGGAATGCCAGATCGTGGGCCTCGATCTCGGCCGCATCGTCGTTCGATACCCGACGCTTGCCAACCTGCGCGTCGGAGCAGACGGCAAAGGACCGCAGCGGCGTATCGGTGTCGTTTGTCCACTCCCGGACGGTCTGAGACATCAGCGCCAGGGACGGCACCATGAACAGGACGCGGCCGCCCTTGCCGATGATGTCTTCGGCAATCTTCAAGGAGGTGAAGGTCTTGCCGGTTCCGCAGGCCATGATGAGCTTGCCGCGGTCGGCTTCAGCCAGACCAGCGCGGACAGCGTCAAGCGCCTCGATCTGGTGGGGACGAAGAGTCTTCTTGGCCGTCAGGACGGCCTCTCCCTTGATCCCGAAAAGCGTCCAGTTGATCGGGCTTTCGCGCAGGTGGGTCAGCGACAGGCGGACCACCGGGATGCTTTGCCCCGCGATAGTTGCTTCCGCGTTGTCGCCCCAGTCCACCTCCGTTGTGTCGATGACAACACGACGAACGAAAGGGTCTTTGCCTGACGCTGCAAGGAAGCTGTTGATATCCGCTTTCTGTATGCGGTGCTTGGCCTCGTAAAACTTGCACTGGATTGCTGCGAAACCGTCCTCGTTGCGGAGCTTCGCGACAAGGTCAATGCCTATGTCCTTGGCGTTTCGCCCTGTTTCGGTAGCCCAGTCAGACCAAGTCCAGACCTGCGAATACTCCTCTGCCTGAACAGGGTCGGCCGTCAGATAGGCACAAGCCAACCGCTCGAGGTATGTCCCCTTTTCGCGCTAGTCAGCCATCTGCTCCTTACGACGTAAGGAGCGACAACCACCGAAGCCGGCGTAAGAAAGCTGAGCTTCGGCAAACTTCCAGAAATAGACCGCAGCCTCAGGGCGGCGTCGGCCTCGTGCCTACGGGCGGTCTCTCTATGCAAAAGGAGAACGAAAATGCCGATTTTTTCGGAGGGCAGGGTTTAGCCTGATGCCTCTCAAGCTGAGCGCAAAATTGCGAATGCTTCGACGGAGCATTGCACCGGTTTCAGCGTCCTGGGAGATGGGGCGGGCTTCGCAGTCGGTTCCGAGGCCTGGACAGAGCAACGGCACGTGCACCTGCAGAGTGCGCGTCCCGGCGTCATCGACGTGAGGGAGCAAGTGCTGTTCAAATTCGGCCGCCATGACAAGTCGAACCATTGGTTCGATATGGTGGTTACGAAAACCGACGGGAAGCGGATCGCCTATACCGTGAAGCCGACGTCCGAGCTGAAATTCGGGCGGTTCATTGCGCATATGCAAATCGTCGCGTCTTGGGTGGCGAAAAAGAATTTCGCCAGCTCGGTTCGCTTGTTGACCGAGCAGGACATCAACCCGGTCGACCTCCACAACGCGAATATCAAAATCGCGGCACGCGACCAGGATCCGATTGCTTTGCGCTCTGCTCGCGCAGTTGTTTCCGACCTCCGGGGCTACATGAGCATCAAGGCCCTTACGGACGCACTCGGTCTTGAGGCGAGGGGGTATCGCGCAATTCTGCAGATGATTGCTGCGGGCGAGTTGATTCCCCCTCAAGGCGAACGCATCACGCCGGCGACATTGGTCTCTCGGAAGGAGTACGCGGTATGAGTGCTCCTTTTGGACAGACTTTCCAGTCGATGCGCAAGAACTCCCGTCCGGTCTCCGGGTTCAAACTCGCCGAACATGATCGGATCACGGTTGACGGAAAAGCATATCGCTTCAGCCGTAATGTTGGCGATGCTGTCGAGCTTGTGCCGGCAGAAGGCGACGGGTGCGCCGAACAATTCGACATGGGCACACTCAGTCGCTTAGGTGCGATGGGCCGCGTCAAGCATGAGGTCGGTTTTCATCTGCCGCCCGATTTGAAGCCCGCGTTTGGGGTTCAGAATGTGGGGGTTCAGATTTCTTCTCTGTCGGAGAAGCAAAAAGAGCGGTTCTACGCAAAGTATGCCCAGGTCATGGCTGTGCTGCAACTGATCGAAGCTGGCGAAATCAGAAACAATACCGCCGACATAGAAAGTGCAAGATCACGAATTGAGGAACTGGCCAAGCCGTTCTTCGCGGAAGCTGCATCTGAGCAGCAAATTATCGAACACGACATGCAAAACCGTCAGGATCGGCGAGCGGAAAAATCAGTTCGAAAGCCTCGCGGCGGAAAACCGGTTGCAAGCATAACCTTGTTCAGTTCCGACAGGCTTCGGAAGCTGGTCGCAGAGTATCGAAATCTCGGTCTTTCTGCGCTTGTCGACAATCTTGCTGCTTCCGGGAATCGAACCTCGCTGTATGAGCCGGAGGTCCGCGGTCTTCTCATGAGGCTTGTTCAGGACAATTACCTAACTCTTGAACGTCGGTCCAAGAAGCAGACCGTTCAGGATGGGCGAGGTGATCTTCGAACGTTTCGCGCTGGAGGCCGGGACCGAAGTTCTGGGCAAGACGCTCGCGGAGCGTCGCTTGCACACGGTTGCGTCGCTGGCCTCAGAGCAGAAGCTTGACCCGCGCACCCTGCGCAAGCTGCTGATCGCGCGCGGCCTCGTCCCGTCCGACGATCAAGTACACCATGCGTTTGACGCACAGGCAGGACGCACGGTCGCGGCGCAAATGCAGCGCATGGTGACGGTCATCGCCTTGCCGAAGGCGCTGGGGTGCAGCCGTCCGCTGGCGGATCAGCTCATGGACGATCGCCTGCTGACCCCTCTGGCGGGTGACCGGCCGGACGCCTCGGGTCGCACCCGCAAAGCGGTGGCCCATGATGAAATCGACGGGGTTCTTGCGCGGGTCGCGCAGGCCGCGCCTCTTGTCGCCACCGCTCCGGCAGACTTCGTGCCCATCGCGAAGGCCGCGGAAAAGGCCAAGTGCCGTGGCGTCGATGCCCTGCACTTGCTGTTCGGCGGTCATCTCCATGACTCCGTGCGCGTCGAAGGCGAAGGGCTGGCTGCGCTGCGCGTCGACCCGGTGGCGGTCAAAACGCTGGCTCGGAATTTGTTGACGGACTTGTCCTCGCAAAAGGCGTTCGAGATCCTGCGCGTGCCGAGCGAGGCCGGCTGGGCGCTGGTTGATCGCGGCATTCTGCCGACGGCGACCATCCAGCCGGGGCATGGGTCTCATGTCATCCATCGCTTGGATGCCGACGCCGTGGCGCAGGTCGCGGCGAATCTGATCAGCCCGTCCCGGTCACTCTCGCTCTTTGGCATGGGCGCGGAGAACTTCTCCCGCCGCATGCGCCACGCCCGCATCCGCCCCGCATTCTCCCACGCCGAAATCGGTGCAGACCTCTACCATCGCGCCGACACATATCGCATCCTCGGCATGTAACATAATGGACCCTATGCGCCTTTTACCAACTTTGTGGCCTGGCGCATGGGGAAGGGGTGTGGCCCTCACTACCGCTTGAACTGCACCGCGTTGTCGCCGCCGTTTTGGAAGGCAAGCCCACCCTCCTCCCGGATCGTATTCACGGCCGTTTGAAACGCCACTTCATCATCGTCGAAGAGATCGTCCCAGACGATGGATGTTCCGTCGGTCGTAACGACATCGAGAGACCAACCCTCGGTGCCTTCGATTTTGTAGATTTGAACGTCAAACGGAATGCCATCCTCGAAGATCATTTTGGACATGCCAGATGTGACAAGGTTGGGTTCGCGTTCCGTTGGCATAATCGCCGCTCCATTTGATGATCGTTCTCAAGCTATCATGGCGACACGTCTGCTCCAACCGCTGAGACCGCCCCCGATCCGATATGTCCGCTACTTATACAAAGCGGACACATCCTGAGTGCTGAAACCCTTGTAAAATATGGCTTTTCCACGGGAAGTGCTTGGCTGTGTCCGCTTTTCGCGTATGATGATGAAGACCGGACACATTTATGACCCCAAAACCAAAGCCCAAGAAGCCCTGGAACAAGGGCAAAATCGTGGGCGGGAAGACCGCTCTGACACCCGAAGAGGTGCAAGCGATCCGCCTGGTGCTCGCGCAAAAGCGCTGGCCAGCCCGCGACCAGCTCATGTTCGCCATCGGCGTCGATAGTTCGCTGCGCGGCGTGGATCTTGTTGGTCTCCGCGTCGCGGATGTGATGCTTAGCGGCGAACCCCGCACCGAGGTCACGGTTGAGCCGCTCAAGACCAAAGAGACGTCAGGTGTGCGTGTCACCTTTGAGATGCGCCGAGACACCCAGGAGTTGCTCAGACGCTTCGTAGAGGCTGAGCGCTTGCTCGAGACCGACTTCTTGTTCTCCAGCGTCAAGCCGACATCCAGCAAGCCGCGTGATCCCCTATCCGAGCGCAACGATGCCCGGCGGGTCAAGAAATGGGTCGCGGCCATCGGCCTGAACGCCGATCTCTACGGCACCCACTCGATCCGTAAGGTCAGACCGGTGCATGTCTACAAGATGACTGGCAACATCCGCGCTTGTCAGGTCATGCTCGCGCACAAGTCAATTGTGACCACGCAACGATACCTGGGAGTGGAGACGGATGAGGCGCTGGCGATCTCGCGGCAGTTTCAGGTGTGACGGATTCTGGCTCAGTGTATGGTCGCGTGCTCCCCAAATCTGGTGTCACTTCTTCAACCTCTTTTTGCTGCTGCGGCTCGCCGAGCACAGAAGCCAAGGTGGTTCAGCAAACAATTTCAGTCGTGCGGCGCTGGGTGCAAATCTGGGAAGCTGCACGTGGCGCGAGCGGGCGTCACGGACGGCCCAGGTGTCGTTCATCACCACATTCGATGCTGCATTGCAGCTTCACCAAACCAGTCGTTCGTACGCCGTGGAGCATTTTGGGTGATCAGGTAATCCCTCCAATTTTAATGGGGATTACCCAAAGGCTCGGCAAGTGACTGCGATCTGAGCCGCTGTTTGGGTGACATAAGTCTCGACAAGATTTCTCGGTCGGACCCTGGCCTGAAGGGCTTGTTCCATGCCAACGGTCCAGGTGTCGAAAGATCTGAACCGAATTGGCACGGTTGCGTCTGGCACAACCTGGACGTCATTCGCTGATTGCAGTGCCAGCGCCTTGTTGGCCTCGGCCTGCATCTCGAAGCTGTGCACCACGCGGTCGATGGTCTTGAGCGCTTCGTCGGTTGAGGTCGCGCGTCTCCCGACTTCGGCTTGCGACTTCTCAAGCTGGTCGCGCAAGAACGCGATCTCAGCATCTTCTTTGTTGTCTGACCGCTCGGCCCACTTGCGCAGCGTCTTTGGCGTTCGCGACAAGCCACGCTCAGGGCAAAAGGCGACGGCTTCATCAACCGTCAGCCAAGTATATTCCAGAGGGTTTTCAGGGGTTCGCACCGGTTCGGGTGTGTGTGCAGCGGGTTCGAGGTTGAGTGCTTCCAGATGTGTTTGAGTTTACCACAGCCGAGTGCCTCTCGCGTACCAACAGCAATGTGGCCAGACCCATTTCGATCCTGTATGCACTAAAGCGGGGGGACCGCTTGTGTCTCCGCACATTTGAAATGTAGATGCAAAAGTATCAGTGTGATCTTGTAAATGTCTAAAATCACATAAAGGCCCCGTGGCTCAACTGGATAGAGCAGCCCCCTCCTAAGGGGCAGGTTGCAGGT
>JBELMB010000136.1:0-13846 GCA_042088665.1 Sagittula sp. | reverse complement strand
CGCGGGTTCGTCTATGTCGCGTTCGTCATTGATACCTTTGCCAACCGGATCGTCGATCAGGCTCGCACCCTTGCCGATTTACCGATTGAGATCCATCCCAGGCGCTTCTCTCACGAGCTTGGACGTGGATCCGCGAGGCGAGCGAATTATGCCGCGGTAACATTCGCCGGTTGGGGAGCTGCCATGCCCGAGATCCGGACCAGGCTTGAGGCCGATGCGGTTGAACTCGGCGCGGATATCTCGGCACCCCCCCCGCGCAAGAACGCCAAACCGTGGAAGCCTACGAGCGCCGGTGCCGTCACGCGAAACGAGGCGGTGCGTGCCTCCCGCTATCTTGGCAAGGCATTGTGGCGACGTTGGAGCCGATACCACCGCCGAAGCCGCGTCGAGACCAAGATGAACTGCATAAAGCTTCTCGGCCAATCCCTGATGTCGAGCGACTTCGACCGGCAGGTCGCAGAAATCTAGGTCCGCATCGCCGTCCTGAACCGCTACACAGTTCTTGGCATGCCCGTAACAGAGGCCGTAGGATAAATCCGTCCGGGGAAAAGGGACCTCCGGCCTTCAGGCGATTTGTGCAACAATGCCCTTGGGGCGTTCCGATACGACAGGCGCTCGAAGGTCTTCTTGTCATCAGCCATCGCCTTCGCAGCACTGGTCACTTACTGGCGATGAGCTCTGACACTGACATTCAGACTGGGCCACTCAAGTGGGGTTGCTCACTTTCTAATGGTCAGACTCGATAATTTTGGCGTCATGAATGGTTTCCAACTGAGGGAAGTGCCCTGCAATTCCATCAAGTATGAACTCGAAGGCAATCGCGCAAATAATGAGCCCCATGATCTTGTTGAAAATGATCGTCACGTTCCGACCTATCAGTCTCTCGGAAACCGAGATAATATTCAGAAGAATTACAAGATAAGCCACCAGCGTCAAAATGACAGCCGAAACAAGAATTTTGTGTTCAATTCCCTCATGAATATTCGCAAAGACAACAACTGTGCTGATTGCGCCCGGGCCAGCCAGAATTGGAATTGCAAGTGGAACGATCCCCGCTGCGAACGCTGAAGAAATTTTTTGAGCATTTGGCTTTTCAAAGCTGCTCTCGGAGGGTGCCTCCGAGCGCAACATATCCAAGGCAATAAGAAACAAAAGGAACCCACCCGCTATCCTGAATACTTCGATCGAAATTCCGAACACATCCAGCAACCCACCGCCGAAGAAAATAAAAACCCACATCGTAATTCCAAAACTAATCGAACCGGCATTTGCAACCTGCCGTTTTTCCGATGTTGAGAGGCCTGATACTATCCCAAGAAACAAAGGGATAATTATGGGTGGCGACACGAGAGCAAATAGGCCAATTAGTATCTTCGTATATTCGTTCCAGTTGGCGAGTTCAGACCAGTCTATTCCATTTCCCTCTGATGGCTTCGTTCCCGCGCGTTTAAGCGGCTTATTGCCTCGGTGCATTGAAAACGCATGTTTCCATGCGCGCATAACTCAAAGAGTCGAAAAAGGGAACTCCGGTAGCTTGAGACCCTCGCCAAGAGACCAGCCGAAAACAAGGCTGAATGATTTCAGCCATTTGTGAGTCATCCGAGTCGCGAAACCTGAAGAAACCCATGCCCTGAACTGACATCACTCGTTCTGACTATGACCGGCGCGCTCTGCGTTGTGCAAGCGATACCATCGATGCCGAATGGGCGCTCATCAAACCGTTCGGGCTTGCCAAGTCAAAGGTCGGGCGTCCGCGCCGCATCAAAATGCGGTCAGTGCGGGACGCGATTCAAGACATTGCTGCGACCGGCTGCCAGTGGGCACTGCTCCTGCGGGATTTCTCCCCATTTGCGACTGTCCGAAACTACGTCTACCTGCTGCAAAACAGCGCAGAACTGGAATGTCAGAACGGCACGCTGGTCCGTGCATCGCGTGTTCTGGCCGGGCGCGGCCCTTTGCCGACTGCTGGAATTGTTGAGAGCCAATCGGTCAAGACGACAGAAAGTGGCGGGTCGCGTGGCTCGGGCGCACGGGCTCTTGACCTGTTCTGGGCCACGGTGTCACCTGCGCGTATCGAGGCCATACGAACCTGACCGCGGACGAAACCACATGGATCATCGCAGTTTCCTCGCAAGCCTGCCCGCAGACACGCGGGCCTATCTGACGCAGGCCAACGACCGGCGCGGGCTTTTGCATCTGGCCGGGCATCTTGGTCTGATCCTTGTCTGTGGCGTGGCGATTGCCGCGCGCATACCGTTCTGGGGGGGGCTTTTGCCCGTGCAGGGCCTGTTGCTGGTGTTTCTTTTCACGCTGCAACACGAGACAACGCACGACACCCCGTTTCAAAGCCGTTGGCTGAACCTTCGGGTGGGGCAATTTTGCGGATTTGTCGGCGGGTTGCCCCCCGCATGGTTTCGGTTCTTTCACTACGCCCACCACCGCCACACACAAGTGCCGGGCAAGGACCCCGAACTGGCAGAGCCCAAGCCCCAAACTGGGCGCGGCTATATTTGGTATGTCAGCGGTCTGCCTCTGTGGGCTAGCCTTGCAAGGACGCTCTGGCATAACGCACGGGGGCTCTGCGATGCGCCCTATGTGCCCGCAGCGCGCAGGGCAGAGATCAAGGCCGAGGCGCGCTGGATGGTTCTGGGCTATGCCCTTTTGCTTGGCGGGTCAGTGGCGGTCCAAAGTGCCGTGCTGATCTGGGTCTGGGTGCTCCCGATGGTGCTGGGACAACCGGCGCTGCGTTTGTATCTTCTCGCAGAGCACGGGCGCTGCGCATACGTGTCGAACATGTTCGAAAACACGCGCACCACCTTCACGACAGGCGCGCTGCGCTGGCTGGCCTGGAACATGCCCTACCATGCGGAGCATCACACCTACCCCGCCGTGCCATTTCACAAATTGCCAGACTTGCACGCGTTGATGGCAGCGCATCTGAAAGAGACGGAACAGGGCTACGCCCGTTTCACCCGCGGCTATGTGCGGGATCTTTCTCAAAACGCGCAGCGTTCTGAGTGAGACTGACAGGCCGTTGCGCTTGGGTGGAGGGGCATTAACCGGCTGTTCACCAAGCTGCGCGAGCCTGTGCGCATGGTCCATGAACGCTCTCCGCTGACGTCGCAGCAATGGCTGCAAGACCTCTTTGCGTCCCGCTCTGCGGCGCAGGGGGCCGTGATCCGGCGAAAGCTGCGGGATATCGAACGCTACGCGGGCCTGGACGCCTTTCAGGCGGAAGTGGCCCGCCGTGGGTACCGCGCCTATGAAAACTCGGGGCAAGTGGTGATCTTCTGCAACCAGGCCCCGATCCGGCGCATCGGCTGATCCGGACGCGCCGGGACCCGCTCGTGCCGATTTCTTTCGAAGAAATCGGACCGAAATCTTTGAAAGATTTCGGCTCTGGCGGCCAACAACTGCCCTGCCCCTCTTTCCAATCGCCGCGACCTTGCCTATGTTACACGTGTTCCCTCGGGGACTATGGGCATAAACGCGCATGTAATAAACGGATCGGACCCGGGGGCGGTACCCGGCGGCTCCACCATCGTCCCTTCGTTGGAGGCAAATGGGGCCGAAATAGGATCGACGAACGCGTAAAGGTGTAGCTTTGCTCCGGTGAGATACCACCGTTATCGGTTCATATTGCATAATTGCCAACGACAATCATGCTCCGGTCGCAATGGCTGCGTAAGCAGTCGGAGTTACCGATCTTTAAGCCCTTGCGCCTAGCAGCGTAAGGCGGGGTTCGCAGGCACCTGGCAACAGAAGCCTGCACTTCTCTCCGTCTGACGGTTCATTTGCGGGTCACATGGTTCCGCAGGACACCTTGCACCGCTGTCGGACTGCTGCCTTCCGCCCCTATCTTGAAGCGTCGGTTCCTGCCGTTGGGCAAGGATGCGTCAGAACGACGACACGTGGCGTCAGTCCCACGCGGCAGAACCTCCGCGCTACGAAATTCATCCCTCGTCAAAACGCCCCGCGCACCGCTTGAACGGACCGCGCGCGCCCCTACAAGAGGCTGCTCTCGGCCAGCATCGGCGCCGCGTGTTCTGCCTGCACCGTCTCGCCCCGCTCCAATGCGCGGCGTTCCCGGCTCGACAACTCGCCCCGGATATCGCGCAGCAGATGGCGGTGGTCCGGCGCCCGCGCCACCATATCCGCAAAAAGCGCCCGCCGGTTCTGCAGCCAGGTCCACCACTTGTCCTCGTTCAGCGGCAGCCCGGCGCCGAAATTCGGCGATCCGTACCCCATCTCGTAGACCTTCTTGCCCAAGAGCACCGCGTGATATGTCGATTCGCCAAACAGCACCTTGCTGTCCAGATCATAGGGCTGCGGAAGCGCGTATTTCCACAACTCGAGGTTCTCTTCCAACCGGTCCGAGATCTGCATCTGCGTGCGCGCATCGATCCAATACGGTGTGTCGGTCCGGTTGTTCATCCGGTAATGCAGGCAGATGAAATCGAGCACCTCGTCATAAAGCTTCTGCGATTGCAAATTGTACCGATTGCGCAGCACCTCCGGGTAACTCCTGTCCGGGAAATGCGTCAGCAACATGCGCACCGCCATGTCGACCATATGGATGGCCGTCGATTCAAGCGGTTCGATGAACCCGCCGGACAGCCCGATCGCAATGCAATTCTTGATCCAGGGCACGCGGTTGCGCCCGATGCGCATCGGGATCACGCGCGGCTCCAACCCCTCCGCAGCCGGTCCCAGCCAGGTCTTGAATTCGTCGCGGGCTTCTTCGTCGGTGCGATGCGCGCTGGAATAGACGTAGCCCGTTCCGATCCGGTTGAAGAGTGGCACCCGCCAGGTCCAGCCCGCACCCAACGCCGTGGAGCGGGTCATCGGCTCGATCGCATCCCCCCTGTGCGGAATCTGCACCGCCATCGCACGATCATTGGGCAGGTACTTGTTGTAGTTGAGGAATTCACCGCCCAGCGTCTCATTGATGATGAGCCCGCGAAAGCCTGTGCAATCGATCACCAACTCCACCGGCATGGGTCCGTGCTCTTCCAACCTCAGCGCGGATACATAGCCCCGCTCGTCCAGTTCAACTTCCTGCAGCGTGTCGTAGTGATGGGTCACACCGCGGGCAATGCAGGTCTCTCGCAACAGGTTGGCAAAGCGCCCGGCATCAAGGTGATAGGCAAATCCCACATCGCGGGAGAAATCCGGCGCACGTAAGCCGCGCGGACCACGCGCCTCGTCCAGCAGATCAAGCGCCGGCGTGGTCAGGTGGCCATAGTCCAGCTCCCCGGCGCCGAATTTCATGAAATAGGCGGCCATCTCGACCCCATCGATCGGGCGCGGCGTCTCGAAGGGATTGATGTAGCGGATCGGCCGCCCGGCGCCGTCGACGTTCCAGTGATCAAACAGCACACCCAGCTTGAACGACGCGTTGCAGGCCTGAAAGAACTGCTTTTCAGAGATGCCGCAATCCATCAGCGTGCGCGGCATGTTGGGCACCGTGGCCTCACCGACGCCGACCGTCGGGATATTCGGTGACTCCACCAGCGTGACAGAGACCCGGCGGCCCGCATCCTGCCGTCGGTTGAGCATTTCATTGAGCAGCAACGCGCTCAACCACCCGGCGGTGCCACCGCCCACAATCGTTACGCTCGAAATCGGTGCGGCCATCTTGCCCCCCTCTGGCGTATGCCCCTGCTGGACCTTTGCGTTCGTCACGCGGGCCCAAAAACGGGGCCGTCTTGTCCGGTTCAATGGCAACAGCCTACCCCAGCATGCCGCATCGGCAAAATATCAAATTGCGGGGTTGACCCGCGCCGTGGCTCTGGCACACCGGCCTAGGAACGCGAGGTTCGGACATCGGGGGCTGCCATGACGTCTTATGCCAGTTTGTGCGCCGTCTTTGGCCGGATCGGGCTTTTGTCCTTTGGCGGACCGGCGGCGCAGATCGCGCTGATGCACCGCGAACTGGTCGACAATCGCCCGTGGCTGACAGAGCCGCAATTCCTGCGTGCATTGAGCTTTTGCATGTTGCTGCCCGGCCCCGAGGCGATGCAACTGGCCACCTATGCCGGCTGGCGGTTGCGCGGGATTCCGGGTGGCGTGCTGGCAGGCACACTGTTCGTGCTGCCCGGCGCGCTGGTGGTCGCCGTTCTGGCGCTGCTTTATGCGCAATTCGGCGCCCGACCAGAGACAGAGGCACTGCTGCTGGGGGTAAAGGCCTGCGTGATCGTGATCGTCGTTCAGGCGCTCTGGCGACTGTCACACAAGGCATTGAAGGGACGCGATGACCTCATGCTGGCGGCGCTGGCCTTTGTGGCGATCTTTGGTCTGGCGCTGCCTTTTCCGCTGGTGATTGCCCTCGCCGCGGTCTGGGGCGCCTTGCGGGCCATGCCAGACGGTACCGCACAGGCGGACATCACTCCGCAGCCCGGGACCGCGCCGCGCACCCCTGCCCGGGTGATCGTGCTGTGGAGCGCGCTGTGGCTCGCGCCCTTGCCCGTTCTCTGGGCGACCGGACAGGGGCTGTTGTTCGACCTCGCCACCTTCTTTGCCAAGCTGGCGGTGGTGACCTTTGGCGGCGCCTACGCGGTGCTGGCCTATATGGCGCAAGAAGTGGTGGAAATTCGAGGCTGGCTCACCGCGCCGCAGATGGTCGACGCGCTGGGTCTTGCGGAAACCACACCGGGGCCGCTGATCCTCGTGACGCAATTCGTGGGCCAGCTTGCCGGACACGCCGAGGGCGGCATGGGCCTTGCGCTGGCCGCCGGGGCGCTGACGCTCTGGATGACCTTTGTGCCGTGTTTCCTGTGGATTTTCGCCTTTGCCCCCCATGTCGAGGACTTGCTGGCCCGCCCCCGGCTCAAGGCTGCGCTGGCTGCGATCACCGCCGCCGTGGTCGGGGTCATTGCCAACCTGTCGCTCTGGTTTGCCATCCACGTGTTGTTTGCCAGCGTGACCGAGGTGTCAGCCGGTCCGGTCACGCTGGGCCTGCCCGATCTCACCAGCCTGCGCTGGGAGGTGCTGCCGCTGCTTGCGCTGGCCGCGCTGCTGTTCTGGCGAGGCTTTGGTGTGCCGGTCGCACTGGCCGCCTGCGCCGCCCTTGGCTGGGCGCTCGCGCTCCTGTAATTGCCCTTTCCTCTGGCGACAAAACCAATATGGTGAGCCTCAGGAAGCAGGGTCTACGAAATGTCCGACAGCATCGATTATGGAAAGCTCATGCACCGCGCGATGCGCGGCCTGATCCAGGAAGTCCTGACTGGCGTCAAGGCAACCGGTTTGCCGGGCGACCACCATTTCTTCATCACCTTCGACACGCAGCATCCGCAGGCGGAACTGGCCGATTGGCTCAGCCAGCGCTACCCGACCGAGATGACCGTGGTGATGCAGAACTGGTACGAGGATCTCGAGGTCACGGACGACGGCTTTGGTGTCACGCTCAGCTTTGGCGACGCGCCGGAGCGGCTGTACATCCCCTTTGACGCGGTCAAGACCTTTGTCGATCCCTCGGTGGAGTTCGGTCTGCGCTTCGAAAGCCAGAACGACGATGAAGACGGCGATGACGATCCCACACCGCCTGATGGCGATCCCTCGTCGGATACCGACAATGCGCCCCATGACGCCGAAGTGGTGAGCCTGGACCGCTTTCGCAAGTAAGCGATCGCACGCCGGGGCCCCTCAGAACGCCCGTCAGAAGGCCTTTCAGAGCGCGTCGGACATCTGTCGGCCCTGAAGACCCAGTCGCGCGACGTATCTGCGCGCGCGCTCGACACCTTTACATTGTCTGTCATTGGCCGATCCTGAACCAGTTTCGGCCCGGTCCCGGGCCCATCCCGGACCTGCCACCCGCTGCGCAAGCCTCGGCCAGTCTCGTCAAAGCTGGACGGGTCAGAACCGCTACGACGCGGCGCGCCCCAGACTGCGCATCGTCTGGGACGCAGAAATCCTCCGCCGGGTGGTCTGTCTCGTTGAAATTGCGGCGACCTAGCCAATTGTCCTCGCGCGGGGCTTGGGCTAACCCGATGCAAACCTGCCAGAAGGAGCGCACCCGATGACCGCCACCCGCACCGAATCCGACAGTTTCGGCCCTCTCGAGGTCCCTGCTGACAAGTATTGGGGCGCTCAGACCCAACGCTCGATCATGAATTTCCCCATCGGTTGGGAAAAACAGCCTGTGGCCATCGTGCGCGCCCTCGGCGTGATCAAGCAGGCCTGCGCGATGCAGAACAAGACCACCGGCAAGATGGACGCAGGCATCGCTGACGCCGTGATCGCCGCCGCGGGCGAAGTCATCACCGGCAAATTCGACGACAACTTTCCCCTTGTGGTCTGGCAGACTGGATCCGGCACCCAGTCGAACATGAACGCCAACGAGGTCATCGCCAACCGCGCCATCGAGATCCTCGGTGGGGTGATCGGCTCCAAGGATCCGGTGCACCCGAACGATCACTGCAACATGGGGCAATCGTCCAACGACACCTTCCCTACCGCGATGCACATCGCCGCGGCCATGATGATGCGCGACGTGCTCGTGCCCGGCCTGACAAAGCTGGCCGAGGGGCTGGAGGCCAAGTCCGAAGAGTTCAAGGACATCATCAAGATCGGCCGCACGCACACGCAGGACGCCACGCCACTGACCCTGGGGCAGGAGTTTTCCGGCTATGCGCACCAGATCCGCATGGGACTGGCCCGCGCCGAGGCCGCGATGCCCGGCATCTATGAGCTGGCGCAGGGCGGCACCGCCGTGGGCACCGGCCTGAACACCGCCCCCGGCTGGAGCGAGGCCGTGGCCGCGAACATGGCGCAGATCACCGGCCTGCCCTTCGTGACCGCGCCCAACAAGTTCGAGGCGCTGGCCGCCCATGACGCCATGGTCTTCCTCTCCGGGGCCTTGGCTGGGATCGCCGGCTCTTGCTACAAGATCGCCAACGACATCCGATTCCTCGGCTCCGGGCCGCGCTCGGGACTTGGTGAGCTGATCCTGCCGGAGAACGAGCCGGGCAGCTCGATCATGCCGGGCAAAGTGAACCCGACGCAGGCCGAAGCGCTGACCCAGGTGGCCGCCCATGTGATGGGCAATGACGCCGCGATCAAGTTTGCTGGCTCGCAGGGGCATTTCGAACTGAACGTCTACAACCCGATGATGTCCTACAACCTGTTGCAATCGATCCAGCTGTTGGGCGACGCCGCAGACAGTTTTACCGAGCGGATGCTGAACGGCATTCAGGCCAATGCACCGCGCATCGACAAACTGATGAAGGAAAGCCTGATGCTGGTCACCGCGCTGGCACCCACCATCGGCTATGACAACGCCACGGCGGTTGCGAAGACCGCGCACAAGAATGGCACGACGCTGAAGGAAGAAGCCATCAAGATGGGCTTTGTCGATGAGGCGTGTTTTGATGCGGTGGTCCGTCCGGAGCAGATGATCGGGCCGAAGGCCTGAACCAGCGGCGCGGGGTCAACCCCGCGCCACATTCTGACAGCGCATGCGGATGCGGCCGTGTCCCCGCCGGCGGTTGGGGCTGACGCTGGGTCGGAAATCTCCAACCGTGCGCAGATCGCCAGACGTTGCTTGCCCAAAGAAACGACAGACAGGTTTCGCCATGGCCAGACCTCACCCGGTTCTGCTATCCTTCACCCATGGCCAAGATCGTCTCTCTCAAAACCGTGCGCAAACAAAAGTCGCGTCAGGAAAAGCGTCAGGCCGGTGACGAGAACGCCGCACGCCACGGTATGAGCAAGGCGCAAAAGTCATTGGACTCTGCGAGGGCGGACAAGGCCCGCCGGGATCTGGACGCGCATCGGAAAGACGATCCCGACACATGAGTGGCCGCCCGGTCAAGCGTTCCCTGACATTGAAGGGGCACCGCACCTCTGTTTCTCTCGAAGATGTCTTCTGGGAGGAATTCCGCCGCATCGCCGCCGCAGAGGGCAAAGCCCTCAATGCGCTCGCAGCCGAGATTGATGCCGGGCGTGATCCGGAGGTCGGGCTGGCCTCCTGTCTTCGGGTCTACGTGCTTGAGAAATTACGTGAAGAGCGCGACGCAAGAATTTGATTCTTCAGGTCTTTATGACGGGAAAGATAAAGCAGCGATCGCGCCGGATGCTCAGCCACATGGGCGTGCCTTTTTGCGGCAGAAAGACGTTTGGCAAGGTGGCCTTGAGCATCTGCCCATCGTGATCCATCCGAAATTCCACGAGGCTCTCGGACCCCATGAAGCGCGCCCGTTCCACGACCCCCCGTGCGGGCGTGCCCGCCACCGCCGTGGGATTGGGACCCTTGCCAGCGCGGTCAAAGTCGATGCTGACGTGCTGCGGTCGAAAGACGATCTCGACTTCAGCGCCGTCGGCGATGCCGGGCGCAAGGAACTGGCCAAAGGGCGTGTCGATCAGAGCGCCGTGAACATGCCCGCGCAAAACATTGATATCACTGAAAAATGCAACGGCATCCCGGTCCCTTGGCGCGTTGTAGATGTTGTAGGGCGCGCCAATCTGCACGATCTTGCCATCACGCATCAGGGCAATCTCGTCCGCCATGCGCATCGCCTCTTCGGGCTCATGGGTGACCAGCAGAACCGAGGCGCCCTCCTCTTTCAACAGGTCCAGCGTTTCGTCCCGAATGCCATCGCGCAACCGGTTGTCCAACCCGGAGAAGGGTTCGTCCATCAGCATGATCTTGGGCTGTGGCGCCACGGCGCGGGCTAGGGCCACGCGCTGCTGCTCTCCTCCGGAGAGGTGATGCGGATAATGGTCTATGTAATGCGCCAGCCCGACCCGTTCCAGAAAGGTCTTGGCGCGGGCGCGGTTCTCGGCGCGGCTGCCAGTCAGGCCAAAGGCGACGTTGCGCCCCACCGTCAGGTGTGGAAACAGCGCAAAATCCTGAAACATCAACCCGATGGAGCGACGTTCCGGCGGCAGGCTCATCTGCCCGTCACAAACCAGTGCGCCATCCACATGGATGGAGCCCGAATCCGGACGTTCCACCCCTGCAATCATACGCAGCGTGGTGGATTTGCCGCAGCCCGACGGCCCCAGCAGGCAGGTCACCCGCCCCGGCGCAATCGTCAGCGATACATCGTCCACGACCGGTTTGCCGTCAAAGCTGCGCACCAGATTGCGAATGTCCAGCCGGGTGGGGGTCACGGGCGCCTCGTGTCTTTCCGAGAGATTTCATCGGGTTTCTGGTCAGATAAACCGCGCGCCGCGCCGCTGCAAGCGGGTCTCACGGGCGCGCGTGCACACCCGCCGCTTCCAGCGCCTTGCCCAGCCGCGGCAGACGGGCCTTTTTCATCAGCCGACGCGCGGTCCACCCTTCGCCGGACAGCTGTTCGGCCTGCGCGATGACCGCTGCGGCCACCGAGGCCATGACCTCTGGATTGGCCTGATGCAGCCCCATGAGAAAGGCGTCGGGGTCGAGGCGGCTCAGGCCTTCTTCGGCGAGCACATTGCGCGGAAAATCAGAGGCGTTCACCGTGACAATGCCATCGGCACTGCCGGCAATCGCGGCGGCCAGAACATGCGCGTCATCGGGATCCGGCAGCCAGAGCCGCGCCTCAAGCGACGGCTTCCACGCGACTTCCGCCTTGGGCCATGCGGCACGCAGCAGCGCGATCTCGCCCCGCGCCTGGGGCTCACCCGCCGGGCCCAGCTTGCGCGCGGCCCGCGCCCATTCTTCGAGGATGCGCGCCGACCACAGCGGCGTGTAAAGCCCGGCCCGCGCCGCGCCCAGCAAGACTTCGCGCATCACGGTGGGGTAGATCACGCAGGTGTCGAGCAGCAGTTTCACAAGCGGAACACCAGCGATTTCAGATAACCCGATTCCGCCAGTTGCGGCAGCAACGGATGGTCCGGCCCGGCGGCGCCGGTATAGATCAATTGCGCCCGGCGTCCGCCCTTGCCGATGCCGCGCAGACAGGCCCCGGTAAAGGCCGACAGATCCGCCGCATGCGAGCAGGAGCACAACACCAGCACGCCGTCCTGCGCCACCAGCGCAGAGGCCAGCCGCGCCACGCGCTCATAGGCGCGCAGGCCCTTGTCCAGCGCCGGTTTTGATGGCGCAAAAGATGGCGGATCGCAGATCACCACGTCAAAGCGCGCGCCCTCTTCGGCCAGCGCCTCCAGCGTGGCGAAAGCGTCGCCTTGCCGCAGGCTCAGCGCCTCGGATTTGCCCATGCGCCGCGCCCCCTCTTCGGCCAGCGCCAAGGCCGGGCGCGCGCCGTCGACACACAGGGCCTCTTGGGCGCCAGCGGCCAGCGCCGCCAGACCAAAGCCGCCCACATGGCTGAAAACATCCAGCACCCGCGCGTCTTTCGTCAGCCGGGCAACGAACCCATGGGTTTCGCGCTGGTCATAGAACAGCCCGGTTTTCTGCCCCCCGGTCAGATCCGCCATATAGGTGGCCCCGTTCATCTCCACCGGGACAGGCGCTTCGGGGGCCGTGCCGGACAGCACCGCATCCACGTCATCCAGACCTTCCAGCGCACGACCCCGCCCGCTGGCGTTCTTGAGCACGGTCTCCACGCCGGTGACGCTACGCAGGGCCGCCACCAGCGGCTCCAGCAGGCGATCTGCCCAGGCGGCGTTGGGCTGCAACACGCAGGTGTCGCCAAAACGGTCGATGATCACCCCGGGCAGGCCGTCGCTTTCGGCATGCACCAGACGGTAAAACGGCGTGGGGTAAAGCCGCGCGCGCAAGCTGTGCGCCTTGGCCAGTCGCGCCTCGAACCATGCCTGGTCCAGCACGGCCTCCGCATCGCGGTCCAGCATGCGCCCGACAATGCGCGACACGGGATTGACGCTGACGGTGCCAAGCGGCGCGCGCTCGGTGTCCTCCAGACGTGCGATCGTACCGGGGGCGAGGGCCTTGGTGCGGCGGTCAAGAACGGCTTCGTCATCAAAGACCCAGGGCGCGCCGCGGCGTATCGCACGCGCATTGGCTTTGGGTTTGAGACGCAGAACGGGGCGGTCGGAGGGGGTGAGGGGCGCTGTCATGGCCCGCCTTACCCCGCCTTGCCGCCGCTGAAAAGGTGCTCAGATCTGGTCGATGGCCCGTGTCATCATCCGGCCCTGGTCTGCCCAGCCGCCCGGCACGGTCAATTCGACCGCCAGAACCCGTGCCAGATGCGTCTCGATACGGGCCTTCATGGTAAGCCCCTGCATGTCCGCCCGCCGCGCGCGCTGCCCCCCGAGAGCGTTGAGATCAGCCTTGACCTTGCGCATGTCCACCAGCACCTCGCCCGTGCGCGCATCGCGCAACGTCACGAAAAAGCTGATCGAATGCACGCCACCCACGGTGTAGCGGGTCTTTTCGGTCACCGAGTGAAAGCGATTGATGGTGATTTCCGCCTTGACCGGACGACCGTCGACGGCCTGCGCCCGGGCGCGCTTCAGGCTTTCCTGAAAGATCTGTCCAATCTGTTCCTTGCGATCGCCGTAGGGCTCGCCGCGCCAGACGATATCCGCGATGGGATAATAGAGGTTGGCCTCTGAGATGGTCAGCTCTTCGGGAACGGTGATGGCGTAATCCACCAACTGCATCGGCTGACTGAGCGCCTGCGCCGAGGCCGGCTCTCCCGCCAGCGGCGCGCTTGCGACCCGGTGCATCTCGGCATGGGGGGTGTTCGAAAAGGGCGCGGATCCCGTTGTTCCACAAGCAGAAACACCTGCAAGCAACAGTGCGCAAAGTGTCATCCGTCCAACCTGCATGGTCTTTTGCCTTTCTTCCCTCGGCCCGAGGCCCCTCATTTGCGAAGGATCTGCCCGGACCACATGCCTCCTGTCCGGAGGCGCCTTAACGATCTGTTAACCTTGCTTGCCGCGGCTCTGAGGCAGGAATTGGGCAAGAGCGGGGAGTTTTGCAGAACCGACAGGACATCTG
>JBELMB010000135.1:0-14067 GCA_042088665.1 Sagittula sp. | reverse complement strand
GCCGCCTGCGTCGCCGGGCGCGTTGGGTGCAGGGTCTGGCCTGTTTCCAGTGTCGCGACCCTCTCGCGCAGGGCGCGCAGATCCCTGCGCTGCCCGCTCACCATCACGATCAGCACAATGACCGCCACCGGCACCGCGAGGATGGCGAGCCCAAGGAGGACAAACAGTGCTTCCATGACATGTCACTTTTCTGCTGCGCGCTTTGGCGACCTTACCGCGCTGAGGGCCCCCTCGCAGGTGTGGATTTCCTCACCGGCCAGATGCGACGCGTCAGGTCTTGGGGCTCTGGAACAGCCCACTCAATGCGCTGCGCACAAGGCCGCGCACCGAAGGCCGACGCTCTGGCCCAAAGGGCAGGGGGCGGCAGACTTCCATTGCGGCCACGCCCACACGGGCCGTCAGGGCACCGTTGACCATGCCCTCGCCAAAGCGGCGCGAGAGCTTGCCCAACAGACCGCCGCCAAGGATCGGCTCCAGCATGTCGTCGCCCACCGCGACCGCGCCGGTGGCCACGAGGTGCGTCATCACCGCCCGGGTCAGCCGCCAGCTGCCCAGTGTCCCCGAACGCCCGCCGTAGATCTCGGCAATGCGCCGGATCATGCGCAGGTTTGCTGTCAGGGCAGAGACCACATCGGCCAGCGCCAGCGGGACCAGCGCCGTCACCGTGGCCACTTGACGGGCGGCGGCCTCGACCTCGCGGCGGGCGGCCTCGTCCAGAGGCGCGAGCACCTCGACTTCGGCAAGCGCCAGAAGGTCGCCGGGTTCAAAAACCTCGTCCCGGCGGGCCAGCAGCCTGTCACGGCCCCAGCGGGTCTCTTCGCGGTCCGCATAAAGCCGGGCGAGATCATCCACCAGTTTTCGGCTTCCGGCGAGGTCGGCATCTGCCAGAACGCTCTCTGCCCGGTGGTGCAGCCCGTCGATCCGCGACAACCGCGCAAACGCTGCCAATTCCTTGATCATGATCAGGGCGCAGACCAGAAGGAAGGCCCCGACAAGCGCGGCCACGGCCCAGCCAAGGATCGGCGTGCTGGCGATCAGCGCCGTGACATAGGACCACGCGGCCAGCGAAATGATGGCCGTGACCAGCGCCAGCAGCAGCCGCCAGAACCAGCGCGCCAGCGGCGACGCGGGCCTTGCGGCAATGCGCGCCACGGTGGCCATCGCCACACCCTCTGCCGGGGGCAGATGCGGTTCCGGGACTGGCGGAGCTTCGGCGGGGCTGGGCGTGTCTGACGCGTCTTCGAGATCGATCAGGACCGGGCCTTTGGGGGCGTCCGTCATCAGGTGGCTCCGCGCTGGTCCGGCGTGTCCTCGGGTGCGGTTGCGTTGGGTTGGGCATCCACAGAGGTCTGACTGGCGTCTGGGTTGCCGGGTGCCGTATCGCTGGCTGCCCCGGTGCTGGTCCATTCGAAACGAATGTCGGGCAGGCCCTCGTCGTTGCCGGAGCCGTCGGTTTCTTCGACGGGTTCGAAACCTTCGCGCTTGTAAAAGCGCTGCGCGCCGCGGTTGGCCTGAAACGTCCAGAGCGAGAGCCGGTCACTGCGGGTTTTGGCGTCGGCGATCAGCGCCTGTCCAACGCCCTGGTTCTGGGCGAAATCGGCGATGTAGAGGCTGTGAATTTCTTCGCCGTCCCGCGCCATGAAGCCGCTCACGGTCCAGTCGATTTCCGCGACGGTGACCCAGCCCCGGTCGATCATCTTGCCCGCAAAAGCCACGTCCTGCGCGCCGGAATGCAGTTTGGGCATCCAGCTTTGCGCATCCACGCTTTGCGAGATCATCGCGCCCAGTTTGCCGGCGTCGGTCGTGCGCGCTGCGCGCAGGGCGATCGGCAGGGCGGGCGCTTTTTGACCGCTTTCGTCCTCGCCCGGGCCGGGATCGTAGGACATGTCCACGGCAGGCCGCGCAGCGGCGACTGGCGGCGGCGCAATCCCGGGCTGGGCAATCCCGGGCTGGGCAGTCTCTGGATGGGAAGGCTCTGGATGGGCAGTGTCGGGTTGGGCGGACGGCTTTGAGGTGTCGGTCACAGGCGGTCTCCGATCAGGAATTGCGCCGCCCGGTCAAGGCGGATGTGGGGCGGGCCTTCGCCGGGCTTAAGGGTCAGCGCGGCAGGGGCAAAGGACATGACGGCGTAGTCCTGCTCCAGCCAACGGTCGGCACCGTCGCGGGCAGGGGTCAGAAGGTGGGCCGGATCTTCGGGCAGGAGGCCCGGGTAAAAGGCTGCCTGCTTGCCGGTTTCCAGCAGGGTGCCACGGACGCAGGGCAGGTCCTGGCCCTGATGCGGCAGGGTCTCTTCGGTGGTGGCCCGCAGCGCCGCCAGCGAAAGCGCCTGCGTCTCTGCCCCGGCAAAGCGCGCCCGGTCGCGGGCGTCGCGGGTCAGGGCTTCCATGATGCCGGTCAGGCGCGGGTGCTGTGTGTGGTGGAGGTGGTCGGCCTTGGTCGCAGCGAACAGGATCCGGTCGATCCGTTTGCCCAGAAACAGCGCCGACAGGAAGGCATTCGCACCCGGGCGAAAGGCGGTCAGGATGTCCGCAAGGGTTTGCCGCAGATCCTCGACCGCGCGTGGACCGGCGTGGATGGCCCCCAGCGCATCGACCAGCACGATCTGTCGGTCGATGCGGGAAAAGTGGTTCTGGAAGAATGGTTTGACCACTTGAGCCTTGTAGGCGTCAAAGCGGCGTTCAAACTCCCGGTACAGGGCTTTGCGCGGCGCGCGGTCCATCGGCGGGAGGGGGGCGAAGGTCAGCACAGGTGAGCCGTCCAACTCCCCGGGCAGCAAGAAGCGCCCCGGCGAGCAGTCAGAATACCCCTCTGCGCGTGCCGCGTGCAGCGCGCTGGTATAGGCGCGCGCCAGTTTCTGGGCGGCGGGCTCGTCCAGCGTCTGACCGGCGGCCTCGGTCGTGGCCATCGCGGCAAAGCCATCCGGGTCAGGGCGTGTGGCGAGCCGCGTCAGCATGGTGTCCGACCATTGCGCGTAGGTCTTGTCCAGCAGCCCGAGGTCCAGCAGCCATTCGCCGGGGTAGTCGACGATGTCGAGATGCAGGGTGCGCGGTCCCTGCAACCCGGACAAAAGCCCCGCGGGCTGGATCTTGAGCGACAGTCGCAGCTCTGACACCGCGCGGGTGCTGTCCGGCCAGCGCGGTGTGCGGGCGGTCAGGTGGCCGAGGTGCGTCTCGTATTCGAATCGCGGCAGGGTGTCGTCGGGCTGCGGCTGGAGAAAGGCCGACAGGATCCGCCCCTCGGATTGCGCGACAAGCCCCGGCATGCGGGCGCGGTCCATCAGGTTGGCCACCAGCGAGGTGATGAACACCGTTTTGCCCGCGCGCGACAACCCCGTCACCCCAAGCCGCAGGGTCGGCTCGAAAAAGGCCCCTGACACGGTGTCAGTGACGGATTCGACACCGCGTGTGAGTGTGTCGGCGATGGTGGTGAGAACCATGTGGCGGGGCCTAAGCGTTGTTTGGTCGCAACCTAAGCGTTTGCCCTGCTGCGTGCTAGGGGAGAAGCGGGAAAAGGCCCCCCTTGTGACGTCGCGGCCCAATCCCTTTGGGCTGCGGGTTTGCGAGGTCGGTGTGGCTTTGGCGCGGGCCGCCTGGGGATCGGTGTCGTCAGCTGGTCGGTGCCGGTGCGCGCTGATGGCGCCATGGGTGGGGATGGACCTTGTGCCATGGGCGCGGTAGGGGACCGGCCATGCCCAGATATGCGCTTTTGGTTGAATACGATGGCCGCCCCTTTGCCGGGTGGCAACGGCAGGCGGACCAGCCGTCCGTGCAGGCCGCGATCGAGGCTGCGCTGGCGCGACTGGAGCCGGGCGCTTTTACGATTGCGGGCGCGGGGCGGACAGACACCGGGGTGCACGCGCGCGGGCAGGTGGCGCATTGCGACATGGCAAAGACATGGCAGCCTTTTCGCCTGTCGGAGGCGCTCAACCACCACCTCAAGCCGCTTCCCGTGGCGATCCGGGCCGCTGCTGCCGTGGATGATGCCTGGCACGCCCGGTTTTCGGCGGTGGAGCGGCGCTATCACTTTCGCCTGCTCATGCGCCGCGCACCTGCGACGCTGGAGAGCGGACAGGTCTGGCGGGTGAACCACAGGCTGGACGTGGCGGCGATCCGCGAAGGGGCTGCGCATCTGGTCGGGCGGCACGATTTTACCACGTTCCGCTCGGTCATGTGTCAGGCGAAATCGCCGGTCAAGACGCTTGATGCGCTGGAGGTCGAAGCCGTGGAAGGACCGGGTGGGCCGGAAGTCCATTTTCACCTGCGCGCGCGGTCTTTTCTGCACAACCAGGTGCGGTCCATCGTGGGAACGCTGGAGCGGGTGGGGGCGGGTGCCTGGCCACCGGACCGGGTGAAGGACGCATTGGAGGCGCGTGCGCGCGCGGCCTGTGGTCCGGTCTGTCCGCCGGGTGGCCTCTCCCTGACGGGTGTGGGATATCCACAGGATCCCTTCGCGACAGGGGTTTGAGGCCGGGCTGTCAGGCGCCCCGAGCCTCTCGCCAAGGCGAGCGACCGGCCCACCCGCCAGCCGCGGCCTTGACTTCGGCGGCTATGGGCGGCGGTTGACGGCGGCGAGGTGTTTCGGGGCCGAATTACTCAAAGGAGCGCATGATTTCGCGGCCTTCTGGCTGTCGTGAGGGCGGGTATCTCCGGCCCAGCCATGTGACTTTGTCGATCTTTTCGAAGTCATGGAGGATCGTATCGCGAATCACGCCAAGTTCCGTGTTCGCCGAGGGTCTTGCAGGCGAAATCCCTGAGCCTCGCATAGGAACCATACTGCGAAGCGATGGGCGGGCGGCCGTGACGCCAACCGTGTCAATCGTTGTCGATGTTGCCAGCCCCGGCCCCGGCGCGCGAGGCTGCCGTGGCCGGGACATAGGTGCGTGCGGCAAGGTCCTGCCATGTCGATACAAGCGGTTCCGGCGCGGTGATCCGGGGCGGCAACGGGTGCTGCGTTGGCCGGGCGGGATCGGTGACCAGATGCATGCGCGGCTGGCCCTCTTCGGGGATGTCGACATCCAGCGAGGTGATCTGCAAGGGCAGGAGACGTGCATAGCTGCTGGCGAGGTCGACATCGCCGGGATGCAGCGACAGCGTCACTTCTGGCCCGAGCAGGGCGATGGCGCGCAGGATGTCATCCATCAGCAGCGGCAACCGCAGCACCGGGCTGTCGGCGGCGTCATCCAGAACGCCCACCAACGCCTCGGCCCCGTGTCCATCGCCAAGGTACAGCGTGGCCGCGCGGCCAAAGGTCTCCGCCTGCGACGGTGGGAAACCTGCTCCGACCGCGGCCTTGTGCGCAAGGCTGGCCAATTCGTTCGCGGAAAAGCTCATGCGGCGCTCCCCTGCAGGGCAGGGCTGCGGGTGAGAGGCGCCAGCCACCAGTCGTCTGTCTCGGATTGGCCAAGGTCTTCTGGCAGAGGCGCTCCCTGCGCGAGGGTGATCCGGGTCCAGCGGTCGGATTTCGGGTCAAACTTCGCCGCACCGAAAAAGGCCAGCTTGCAGCGCAGCATGTCGATCGGGCGGCATGTGCTTGCGATCAGGTTGTCGCGAATTTCGGCGTAGGGGTGATGCAGGACGCAATGCACTCGCCGGATCGCCATGTCGTGCTCTGGATGCGCCAGTCGAAAGGCGCGCAGGTCGGTCACGCCGTCCAGCGCCCGGTGCAACGCCTGCACACGGCGCGCTACATCGAGCGGCGCCTCGCGGTCTGCTCCGGGTTCGCTGTGACGCGCGCCGAGACGGGGCTCCAGCTTTTCCTCGGAGGTATACCAGAACCGGTGACATTCGGCGGGCGCGTCGAAATCCAGCGGCAAGGCCCAGCCAAAGCTGTCCTCGATCGCGCTGCGCAGGGCCTCTGGCTCATCAAGCGGCGGAGCGCAAAAACCAAACGGATCGCCCATGCAGTCGGTCAAACCGTCGACCAGCGGGCCGAAAGGCTCCAGCACCAGCGAAACGGTCAGTTCCTGGCACGCGAGGGAGGCCTGTTCGGACAGCGTGACGAGCCAGTCCATGGGGCGCTGGTCCGGCAGGGTTTTCAGCGCGGCCTCCATCGTGGGCCACTCGCGGCGCAGGGTGTCGATCTCTGACTGGGCACCGGGGTCAGGCACTTGCCATTCTGCCAGATGCGCACGGGCGCGGGCCGCCAGCACCTGCAGCCGCGCTTTTTGTTCCGGCGTCAGGCTGCGGACCGCGCGCACGCGCGCCAGTGCCGTTTCGCGCACCAGCATCCAGTTGTTCAGCAAGACCGGATGGGACACGAGGAAAGGCGCCATGCCAAGGCCGGTGGAATTGCCGATGCCGAGGTGGCGCTTTATCTCCGGATCCAGCGGCGCACCGCCGACGTGTTCCACGAGATCATGGGTGAATGCGCGGATCATCCAGACGGTCAACATCTCTGCCGCAAAGGGGCCGGCCAGCCCGGGGCGGTCCGCGATCAGCCGCCGGTCCGCGATGCCGAACTTGCCGTTGCCGTAGACCGCAGTCGTGCGCATCAGATAGCCGACCTCGTTGACCAGATCCGGATCGGGCTGACCCCCGGCACGCAGCCGGTCGACGGTATGCGAAAACAGCCGCACGGATTTGTTCGCGCGGGACAGCACAAGGTCGCGTTCGGTAAAGCGCGCGGCCTCCTGCCGGGGCGCCGTGGCCTCGATACGAGCGATTTCCGCCGCATCCGGAACACCGTCATACAGCACATATGTCGTGTCCCAGGCCGTGGCGATCACGCGGTCGGTGCGCATGTCGTCGGGCAGATCCTGCGAGACTGCGACAAGGCTGTAGGTCGCGCCGCCAAGGGGCAGGCTGTAGACGGCGGTGCCAAATCCCTGTGGGTCGATCTGCCAGTGCCCCCGTGTCAGGCGCGCTCCCTCGGCCGAGAGCCTGCGCATGAGGCTGCGCATGAACGACAGCCGGGTCGGGAACATCGCGCCCATGCGCGCCAGTCGCATGACCTGTCGGGGGGGCCGCAAGGCGCGTTGTGGCGGAGGCGTGAAGGGCGCGTGAAGGTCGGGCAGGTCTTTCATGCCGGGCAGCGTGCCACCAGTGCCGGGCAATGAAAACCCATCGACACGGCAATTCATGCGGTTTTCGCGGCATGCTTGCAGTTTGCCCGATTGGTGCGCGCCCCGCTTGTGGTGCCCCAAGCTGCGCGCTTTCCGACAGGTTTGGATGCCCATCCCATGACGGGTGGTCAGCCGCGGAGCCTCTGAACCCCCGGACAACACTCCGGTCCACCAGATCCCTCGGAAGGGAGCCGGGACAAGGCCGACAGGCCGACACGCGGGACGAACAGGTCAAGCGGCGGAAAAGCTGCTCTCGTAGAACCGCAGCCAATTGCCGCCCAGCAGGGCCTCTGTCTCGCCTCGAGAGAAGCCGATCTCGCGCAGGCCGTCGCGCAGAGAGTCCCAGTCCCGGTTGTCGCGGAACCACTCCGGCATCGGTGGAAAGCCCGGTTGCGCGGCAGAGCCTTCGCCGTAATCGACCTGTTTTGTCCAGCGGCCCACACGCATCCATTCCACCACCGCATCGGGCTGGTCCTGACAAAGATCGGTGCCGATCCCCAGCGTGTCGGTGCCATAGCGTTCCGCGGCTTCGGCGACCATTTCGCAGAAATCGCGCAGCGTGCAGTCAGAGCCGCCCAGCAGGTGGTGAGGATACATCGAAAAGCCCAGCATCCCACCGGCATTGGTCAGCGCGCGCAGCACCCTGTCGGATTTGTTGCGCCGGGCCGGATGCCACCAGTCCGGGTTGGCATGGGTGATCGCAATGGGACGCGAGGAATGCTCGATCGCTTCCAACGTCGAGCGTTCCGCGGAATGGCTCATGTCCACCACAAGGCCCACGCGGTTCATTTCGGTCACAACCGCACGTCCCATCCGGGTGAGCCCGCTGTCTTCATCCTCGTAACAGCCCGCCGCCAAAAGCGATTGGTTGTTGTAGGTCAACTGCATGAACCGCACGCCCAGCTGGTGCACGATCTCGACGAGACCAATGTCGTCCTCGATGGGCTGCGGCGTCTGAAAACCAAAGAAGACCGCCGTGCGGCCACTGTCCTGCGCCGCGCGGATATGATGCGCCTCGGTGCCGCGCATGATCAGATCCGGAAAGCGTTCGAACCAGCGGTTCCATTTTTCAAGGTTCAACACCATCTCGCGAAAGCCTTCGTGATAGGCGATGGTCACATGGATCGCATCCACGCCTCCGGCACGAAGCTGGCGAAAGATCTTTTCGGAGAAATTGCAGTATTGCAGGTTGTCGATCAGAGGGGCTTGCATGCCATGACCTTATGCGCGCCCACCGGCCTTGACCATTCGAAAAACGCGCCTCTGCGGAACCGTTCAAAAGCTGCGTCTGGCTGGACGGTGTCTCGGGCGTGTTCACAGGTGACGGCGGTTGTCCCCGGCGCAAAACTCCGTTCCGGGCAGGGCGCATGCCACGCGCGCAGGTTGGCGCAGCGCGACGGTTTGCACTGACCGGACAAGTCCCGAAGTGTCTTTCCGTCAACCACCGATGCGCCAGAATCTGCAACCCAGGACCCTCGATCCGGGACCTTCATCCCATGATCCCGGGCCGCACCCAAACGGTCACCATGGCATCTGTTCCCCCAAACCCTGCAAACGCCCGGGATTGCCGCAATCCGTTTGTTGAAAAGAAACACTTGCAAAGCGCCGCCCGCTGGCACAAACACCGCCGCATGACACAAGCAACGACCCTCCGACGAGCCTGACCCGTCCCACGCCCACCCGGCGTGACCGTCCTGCTTTTGTGTCTCTTCCAACCTGACAACTTGACTTGCGCCGCGGTGCTTGCCACCAATCGGCCTCCACATCCCGAGGACAGATCCATGATCCCTTCCGTTCTGCCAACCTATTCCCGTGCGCCCATGACCTTCGTCAAGGGCGAAGGCGTCTGGCTGATCGCCGAGGATGGCCGACGCTTTCTCGACATGGGGGCGGGCATCGCCGTGAACGCATTGGGCCACGCCCATCCCGCTCTGGTCGCCGCCTTGACCGAACAGGCCCAAAGCCTCTGGCATCTGTCAAACCTCTACCAGATCCCGCAACAGCAGGCGCTGGCGGACAAGCTGGTGGCGGAAACCTTCGCCGACACCGTCTTTTTTACCAATTCCGGCACCGAAAGTTGCGAGTTGGCGGTGAAGATGGCGCGCAAATATTGGTACGACAAGGACGCGCCCGAAAAGACCGACATCATCACCTTCGAAGGCAGCTTCCATGGCCGCTCTTCCGCGGCCATCGCCGCCTCTGGCTCTGAAAAGATGGTCAAGGGCTTCGGTCCGATCCTTGGCGGTTTCATGACCTTGCCCTGGGGCGACCATGACGCACTGAAGGCCGCGATCACCGACACCACCGCCGCAATCATGGTGGAACCGGTTCAGGGCGAAGGCGGCATTCGCCCCATGCCCGACGCCTGCCTCAAGGGGCTGCGCGCGCTGTGCGACGAAAAGGGCGTGCTGCTCATCCTCGACGAAGTGCAATGCGGCGTTGGCCGTACGGGCAAGCTCTTTGCCCATGAATGGTCTGGGATCACACCCGACATCATGATGGTGGCCAAGGGCATCGGCGGTGGCTTCCCCCTCGGGGCGGTTCTGGCGACAGAAACAGCGGCCTCGGGCATGACGCTTGGCACCCATGGCTCCACTTACGGTGGCAACCCGCTTGGTTGCGCCGTCGGCAAGGCGGTGCTGGACCATGTGGCGGACCCTGCCTTCCTTGATGATCTGCGCGCCCGCGCCGCCCTGCTGCGTCAAAAGCTCGAAGGCCTCGTCGCGTCGCACCCGGATGTCTTTGACACGGTGCGCGGCAGCGGTCTGATGCTGGGGATCAAGTGCAAACTCGCCAATGCGGATTTCGTCAAGGCAGCTTTCGATCAGGCCCTGATCACGGTGCCCGCCGCCGACAACATCGTGCGCCTGCTGCCGCCGCTCAACATCACCGAAGACGAAATTGCCGAAGCCATCAGCCGCCTCGACGCCACAGCCACCGCAATGGCGCCCGCGACGGCCAACCAAAGCGCGCCCGAGAGCGCCTGAGGCTTCTCTGTTTCCAAAATACTCCGGGGGAGTCGCCAAAGGCGACGGGGGCAGCGCCCCCTTTCCCCTGCAACCGGATATATCCCGCAGATGAATCACTTCCTCGACATCCACAAGACCGACGCCGGCGCACTTCGGGGCATCCTCGATCAGGCCCGCGCCATGAAGACCGCCCGCGCCAACAGCCCAAAGGCCGCCCCCGATGAGGATCTGCCTCTGGCAGGCCGCATGGTGGCTCTTATCTTCGAAAAACCCTCCACACGGACGCGCGTCTCCTTCGATGTGGGCGTGCGCCAGCTTGGCGGGCAAAGCATGGTGCTCTCGGGCAGCGAGATGCAACTGGGCCATGGCGAGACGATCGCCGACACCGCCCGCGTGCTCAGCCGCTACGTCGACATGATCATGATCCGGACCTTCGACGAATCCGTGCTCGAAGAAATGGCGCAATACGCCACCGTTCCGGTGATCAATGGCCTGACGGACCGCTCCCATCCCTGCCAGATCATGGCGGATGTGATGACCTTCGAGGAGCACCGCGGGCCCATCGCAGGCAAGAAGGTTGTCTGGTGCGGCGACGGAAACAACGTGTGCGCCTCCTTTCTGCACGCTGCCGGGCAGTTCGGCTTTGACCTGACCTTCTCCGGTCCCGTGCAGCTGGACCCGGAGATGGAGTTCGTCGGCTGGGCCAGAAACCAGGGCAGCACCGTGACCATCGAACGCGATCCGGCCAAGGCCGTTCAGGGCGCCGATCTGGTGGTCGCCGACACTTGGGTCAGCATGCATGACGCGCAATCCGCCCGCGAGCGGCGCCACAACATGCTGCGGCCCTTTCAGGTGAACGCAGACCTCATGGCGCATGCAAAGCCGGATGCGCTTTTCATGCATTGCCTGCCCGCGCACCGCGAAGAAGAGGTCACGTCCGAAATCATGGACGGCCCGCATTCTGTGGTCTGGGACGAGGCCGAGAACCGCCTGCACGCGCAAAAGGCGATCATGCGCTGGTGCCTCGACCTCTGACCACGGTTTCTGACCGCTGAGCACAGAGCAGGGCGGATCCTTTGCGCGGTCAATCCAGATCATGTGCCGCGTGCGCGAACAAACCGATGCACTGACTGCTGTTGGCGCAAGACAGCTTTGCCAATACGCTGGCCCGCGTTCGGGTCATCTCACTGACTTGGCTTGACGGGTGGCTGTCGCGGCCACCCGAGCCAGCAAGATCCCGCGCGATCAAGACAGCGGCGCGACCCGGTCCACCGCCACCTGTGCCGCGCCATGCGGCATCCCCCAAGGGGAAGTCGCGCGCAAACCGCGCGTGCCGCCGCCACCTCTTGCGCGCACCCGGATTCCGCGCTTTGCTGCGCGCAACAGGGACCGCCCCACCGGCGCCCAAAGGAGCAGCCATGACCGACGCCCCCGACCCCAAGCCCGCCTTGCCCGGATGGAACCATGTGCCCGCGGTTCCCATCGCCGTCTCGCCGTTCTCTTCATGGCCGCCGGACCCGGCGCGCATGGGGCGCTGGCTGGCACAGCGCTGGTTCCGCATCGCGGAAAACGCCATTCTGGTGGTGCTGGGGCTTGGGGTCTGGCTGCTGACACAGCCTCCGCTTCAGGACATGGCACAGCTTCACTGGAGCTGGATCGCCACGATCTGGGCGCGCAATCTGGTGCTGATGATCCTCGTGGCCGGTGGGTTGCATTGGTTCTTTTACCAGCGCAAAGGGCAGGGCAAGACGTTGAAATTCGATGGCCGCGACCTTGCCGTGAACGGCCGACAATTCAGCTTTGGCGGGCAGGTCCGGGACAATGTCTTCTGGACGCTGGGCAGCGGCGTGACCTTCTGGACGGCCTATGAGGTCCTGATGTTCTGGGCCATGGCGAATGGTTTTGCCCCGTTGCTCGGCGGGTTGGCGCAGAACCCGGTCTGGTTCGTCCTGCTCTACCTGCTCACGCCGGTCTGGATCTCGTTCCATTTCTACTGGGTGCACCGGGCGCTGCACTGGGGACCGCTCTACAAGCTGGCCCATGCATTGCACCACCGCAACGTGAACGTCGGCCCGTGGTCGGGCCTGTCCATGCACCCGGTGGAACATATCGTCTTTTTCTCATCCGTGCTCATCCATCTGGTGGTGCCCGCGCATCCGCTGCACATCCTGTTCCATATGCAGCACCAGTCCTTGACCGCTGCCACATCGCACACCGGGTTCGAAAGCCTCCTGGTCGAAGACAAGCAGACACTCGCGCTTGGCACCTTTCATCACCAGATGCACCACCGCTACTTCGAAGTGAACTACGGCAACCTCGAGATGCCATGGGACAAATGGTTCGGATCGTTCCATGACGGCACGCCAGAGACCCATACCCGCCTGAAGGAACGCCGCGCGCGCCGCGCCTAGGGGGCTGGTCATTGTAGCGGGCCGGTGGGTTCGGGATCGCTTGGATGTCTGCGCGTGGGCGAGGTCGTGCAGCTATCTGCGCGCGGGAGAGGTCGTTCAGATATCTGCGGGACGGTAAACTCGCCTGCCTCTCTGCAGACAGATAACAGAGCACATACAGCCTGTTGCAAGACACCTTTGGGGATCCACAGGTCATGTGCGGCAAGCAGGCTCAAAGCCAACCGTTGAAAGTCGCGTGTTTCATGCCAGATGCATCCGGGCGCGACCGGCCGCTCAGGTGCCGCGAGGTTTGCGCTTCAGCGTGGGATCGGCTTCGGTCGGATCCTCGGGCCAGGGGTGTTTGGGGTAGCGGGCGCGCATGTCCTTGCGCACATCTGCATAGGACCCGGTCCAGAAGCCGGGCAGGTCCATCGTCGTCTGGACGGGGCGCTGGGCGGGTGACAGCAGCGTGACCTTTAGCGGGGTCTTGCCCACCATCGGATGCGTGGTCTGGCCGAACATCTCCTGCAGGCGCAACGCGATCTCTGGCTGGTCGCTGCTGTAGTCGATGGGGATCTGCCGCCCCAAGGGCGTGGTGAAATGCGCTGGCACCAGTTGGTCAAGCTCTTGCGTCTGCTCCCAACTCAGCTGCGCGCGCAGCGCTGGCAGCAGGTCGAACCGCTTCCAGGCCTCTGCCGAGCGGACCCCGTCGAGGAAGGGCAAGAGCCAGTCTTCTGCCCTGTCCAGCAGCGCTTCGGGTGTCATCTCCGGCAGGTCCTGCCCGGCCGCGCGGGCCAGCGCCACCCGCGCCACAAAGCGCCGTTCGGCATCCGAAAACACGATCCCCAGCTCGCGCACCCCGTCCAGCATCGCGCGCGCAACGGCCTGCGGCGGCGCATCTTTCCAGACCCGGTCATCCAGCGCGATGGCGCCCAGCCGTTCCTGCTGGCGGGCCACGACGCGGCGTTCGCGCTTTGACCAGATGCAGGCGTCCTGCCAGGCGATGCGGTCGGCGAACAGGCCGCGCACCTCCCCCAGCGAGATCGCGATGGCCTGCCGGATGCGCGCCTCGCGCGGGTTGCCGTCCGTATCCGTGACCACGATCAGCCGTTCGCCTGCCAGCGGGTCCGCGTCCGGCATCACCGCGCCTTTGCCACCGGACAGCTGGTAGCGCGGCGCGTCACCCTTGCGGCGCAGCCCGATCCGGTCGGGATAGGCCAGCGCAGCCATCTCTGCAGGGGTCACCTTGCGGTTGATTGTTTCCATATCGTTAACAATTGTGTTATTCTTAACGGTTTGTTTACCGCTTCTCTTCAAGCTCTGGTTGAGGCGTTTCGCCTCTGTCTTGATCCGCTCCAGGCTGGCCCGGTGTACAGGAAAGGGCCGCCTGTCTTGAAACCGACGCAGATCGGTGAGCGCTTCGAGACGCAGATGTAGGTCTGTGGGTGCCTGTGTGAGAGGGTCGCGTTCCGACAAGAGAGCTGCCAAATCTGCCGCGTCGGACCCGATTGTCGTCAACATATGAGAAAGTCGTGGGTGTAGGGGAAGCTTCGCGAGGGCCTTCCCGTGTGGGGTGATCAGCTTTTGCGTGTCAAAAGCGCCCAGCATCTCCAATAGAATGTTGGCCTCTTCATAGGCGCCCGAAGGC
>JBELMB010000134.1:0-14098 GCA_042088665.1 Sagittula sp. | reverse complement strand
CCAGTGCTGGAGCGGTTGAAGATTTCAACCTGCCATTAACTGAAGCCACTGGCAGCTTCACGCAGCTGTTGGCGGCCACCAAGGCATCGAACATCAGTGTGGCCGACACGGAAAAGGTGTTCCGCGGCCTGGCTGCTGCGAACAAGGCCCTTCAGGCTGCCGCAGACGAAAACGAGTTCTTCGCCGAAGTGTGGCAGTCGCAGAAGGACTTCGCCGAAATCGCCGTTCCGTTCTGGTCCGGTGCCCAGACATCGAACGCGAGCCTCGGCCGCGCGTTTGCTGACACACTGAAGTAATTCAGTTGAGAACGGGCCCGTTGCAGGGCCCGTTCGCTCTTTTTTTCCAAGCGCCAGATGACCTGTGCACAGCCCTGTCCGGCTGACGCTTTGAAAAAAAGAACACGGACAAAGATCCGTGTCGATGGGAGAGGAACACCAGATGGCCGACGAACCGAATCCAGAGGATCTGGAAATCGCTGACGAGTTGATCGCCGAGCGGCGCTCTGAAGCGCCGGGCGAAACTCCGGAGGACATGACGGCCTGGCAACGCCCGATCACGGCGGTGATCGACGTCATCAACCACCGGGCCGGTCAGATCATTGCCCTGCTGATGATCCCGCTGATCTTTGTGGTGGTCTACGAGGTGATTTCGCGGAACTCCTTCTCGATCCTGCAAAACGCCGGGTTCGAGGATTTTGCCCGCAGTCTCGGTCTTGGTCCGACCCTCTGGGTCTATGACACCAGCCGGATGATCGCGGGCGTCATGTTCATGGCGGCGGCGGGCTATGGCCTGATGCGGGGCGTGCACATCCGCGCGGATTTCCTCTACCGCAACTGGAGCCCGAAGACGCAGGCGACGGTGGATGCCACCCTGTACCTCGTCTTTTTCATGCCTTCGATGTTGTTCTTCACCATCGTGGCCTCGCAGTTCTGGTGGCTGTCCTATTCGACCGGCGAGACGATGGCGATCGACAGCGCCTGGGGTCCGCTTTTGTGGCCCGCGCGGACGGCGATGCCCGTTGGTGGGTTCTTGCTGATGCTGCAGGGCATTCCCGAGATTTTCCGCGCCTTCCACAAGATGGGCAAGGAGCGTGAGCGCTATTTCGTGCGCGCGCTGCCGGTCTACGTGATCGCACTGGCCTGGTTGATCTTGCTGATCTTTGTGCCTGATTTGGTGCCCGGCGGGCAATGGTTCTCAGAGCTGATGCGCGCGCGTCCCAGCCTCGACAAGCCGACCATCGGTCTGATCATGCTCTTTGCGATGCTGTTCGTGATCTTCATCGGCTTCCCGATCTCTTTCACGTTGATCTTCCTTGCCTTCGTGTTCGGCATCTGGGGCTCGAACTTCAAGCTGACGACGCTGTTGATGACGCTCAACACCAATTCGACCATGCTGAACGACCAGCTGATGGCGGTCCCGCTCTTTGTGTTGATGGGTATTGTCATGGAGGCGGCCGGGCTCATGGAGCGGCTCTTTTCGTCGATCCAGATGATCATGGCGCGCGTGCGCGGGGCGCTGTTCATCGCGGTGCTGATCGTGTCGACGATTTTCGCCGCCGCGACCGGGATCGTGGGCGCATCCGTGACGTTGCTGGGGATCATGGCGGGCGCCACGATGAGCCGATCCGGCTACAACGTGCAACTGGCCGCGGGCACCATCACCGCGGGCGGCACGCTTGGGATCCTGATCCCGCCGTCGATCATGCTGATTGTCATGGGGCCGGTGCTGGAAGTGTCCACGCTGGATCTGTTCCGCGGGGCCTTTGTCCCCGGCGCGCTTCTGGCGTCGCTTTACCTGATCTACACGCTGGGGCGGTGCTGGATCAATCCGAAGCTGGGGCCGATCCTGTCGGAAGAGGACCAGCCGGATACCTCGCGGTTCTACGGCGCGGAAGTCGCGCTGATCTGTCTGGGTGTCCTGACGGTCTGCCGTGTCTTCGGTCTGGGTCTGGCCGGCGTGTTCGGCGGTCTGATGCCCTTTGGTGGCCTGATCGTGCTGGCACTGACCGTTGTCGTGGCCTATGCCGCCTACCGCAAGCTGGCGGTGCTGCGCATCGTTCTGCCCATCGCGGTTGTCTTTCATCTCTACATGATCTTCGCCAACATCGGGGCAGAGGGCGGATTGCCCCTGTGGCAGATCATCTTTGGCGCCTTCACCGTGTTGCTGGCTGTTCTGGGACGCCCGATCTACAGCAAGGAGGCGGATGACGGCTTTTACTTCTCGAGCCTCTGGGACGAGTTCTTTGCCGGTCTGATGCCGCCGACGATCCTGATCTCCTTTGCGCTTGGCTCGATCCTGTTGGGGCTGGCCACACCGGCCGAGGCCGCGGCCATGGGGGCCTTTGGCGCAATCGTGCTGTCGGTGGCCTATCGCAAGTTCACGATGCCCAGCTTTTTCGACAGCATCATCAAGGCGCTTGAGATCACCGTTCTGATCATGTTCCTCGTGGCGGCATCGAACTTCTTCGGTGCACAGTTCAGCGCGCTCGGCACGCCGAAAATGCTGACAGAGCTGCTGCTGGGTCTTGATATGTCGCCCTACCTCATCCTGCTTCTGGTGATGGCGTTGATCTTCTTGCTGGGATGGCCGCTGGAATGGGTGCCGATCGTGCTGATCGTGGTCCCCATCTTGCTGCCGACCGTCGAGGCGCTGTCGCTGCACGGGCTGGACCGCTATGACATGATGGTCTGGTTCGGGATATTGGTGGCGGTGAACCTGCAAACGGCGTGGCTCAGTCCACCGGTGGCGCTATCGGCCTACTTCCTGAAAGGCGTGGTGCCGGACTGGGATCTGAAGGACATCTACCTCGGCATGATGCAATTCATGTTGGTGCAGCTCGTCGGCCTGATCCTGATCCTTATCTTCCCGCAGCTCGTGCTTTGGCTGCCGGCGGTCATGAGCGGGAACTAGGGCAATGGCAGACACACGCAGCACCCTGTCCTATCTCACCTGGCCATTGATCGTGACGGCCGTGGGCCTCGGCCTCTCGGGCTGGCTTGGCTGGGCGACCGAAGGCACCTATGGCGCCGTGCTCTCCTTCCTTCTGGTGGGCACGGTTCTGGCGGCGCTGGAAATCTCGCTCAGCTTTGACAACGCCATCGTCAATGCCAACAAGCTGCAGGAGATGACGCCGATCTGGCGCCAGCGCTTTTTGACATGGGGCATCCTGATCGCGGTTTTCGGGATGCGCATCGTCTTTCCGCTGGCCATCGTGGCGATCTTTGCATGGGTCAATCCGCTGGAGGCGATGCGCCTCGCGCTGGCGGATCCAGATGCCTACTCGGAGATCATGGACCACGCCCATGGCCCGATTTCGGCCTTCGGGGGGACCTTCCTGATGATGGTCGCGCTGAAGTTCTTCATCGATGAGGACAAATCGGTTCACTGGATCACATGGGTCGAAAGCCGTCTGCGCCGCTGCGGCTCTGTCCGCGGGTTCGAGATTGCCTTTGTGCTCTTGCTGGTGGTGGGTCTGTGCCAGGTCCTGACAGAGGACTACCGCAGCGCCTTCCTTTATTCAGCGATTCTCGGGCTATTGACCTTTACGCTGGTGGATGGGCTTGGCACGGCACTGGACCAGTCCTCGTCCAAGGGCGTCGGGATGGCGGCCAAAGGCGGGCTGGGCGCGTTTCTTTACCTCGAAGTGCTGGACGCCAGTTTCAGTTTCGACGGGGTGATCGGGGCCTTTGCGCTGACCACGAACATCCTGCTGATCGCCATCGGTTTGGGGGTCGGCGCGATGTATGTGCGGTCCATGACCATCATGCTGGTGGAAAAGGGCACGCTGCAGCAGTTCCGCTACCTTGAACACGGGGCGTTCTATTCGATCTTTGCGCTGGCGGTGATCATGTTCCTGCAATCACTGATGCATGTGCATGAAACGGTGACCGGGCTGATCGGTGTTGGTCTGATCGGGTTCGCGCTGCTGTCGTCGATCCGCCACAACCGCCGCGGGCTCGCCGACGAGGCGTGACGACAAGCGACATCGCCCTCATGATCCGAGGGGAGTATGTTGATGCGGGACAGAGGGCCGCAATGCGCCATCGCGCCAGAGGCCTGGCACAGAAGGGGACCGACCCATGTATCACAACATCCTAGTCGCCATGGCGCTGGATCATGATATCTCGCCGCAGACACTGAAGATCGCGCGGGAGCTTGCCGTGCCGGGCGGCAGCATCACGGCGCTGCATGTCTACGAAGAGCCGCAGGGCTCTGCCGCGGCGCTCCTATCTTCCAGCCTGCGCGAAGAGGTCGTGAAGCGGTCGCAAGCGCTGATGGTGGAAAAGTTGAAAGGTCTTGAAGGGGTGCAGGGGCGTCTGATCGAGGGCCACAGCTACCGGACGATCGTCGATTTCGCGCGTGAAAACGGGATCGACTGCATTGTGATGGGCTCTCACAAACCCGGCTTCGGCGAGTTCTTTCTTGGCTCCACCGCCGCCCGTGTCGTGCGGCATGCGCCTTGCGCGGTGCATGTGCACCGGACGGGGTAGGGCGCGGGCCGCTCAGGGGAACGGCCTGCGCCTTGTTGCCAATCTCGGGCATCGGACAGGGCCGCTTTGTTGGGCACTGCATTGGTCCCATCTTGCGTGTCTGCCTTGAGGGGATTGGGCTGCGGCTCATGTGACGCGCCCATATCAGACGCCCGAACCGGAAGCCCGTGTCATAAACCGGTGTCTGGCACTTGTGTCAGGCGCCTCAATGCGAGGCCGGGCCTTGGGAGTTGTCCGGGCCACCGGGGTGATGCGTCCCGCTCTGCCCGGCCAGACACGCGCTGGCACCTTTCCGGTCCCCGGAGACCCACCCCCGCTTAGTCATGGCGCGGCGTGTCAGGTCACGCGCAGCCAGGTCATCATCCCGGCATCCGCGTGTCCCAGCATATGGCAATGCAAGAGCCAGTCGCCGGGGTTGTCCGCGACAAAGGCAATCTCTGCCGTGCTTTGCCGCTCCATCAGCAGGGTGTCGCGCAGCGGACCCCGTTTTCCCTCTGCGTCGATCTTTCGGAAATGATGGCCGTGGAGGTGCATGGCATGTGGCCACGCGGTGTCGTTGGCCATGGCAATCCGCAGGGTTTCGCCGCGCGCCGCGGTCACCAGAGGCGTCTCTGCCATGCCCGCGTTTCCGTTGAAGGCCCAGGCCTTGCCCGCAGCCGCCATGTCCCGGATGGCTGTCATGCGGCCTCCCATCATCGCCCCGTCCAGCCGCCCCATGGCGCCGCCTTGCATGCGCAGGTCAACGCGGCGTGCCTTTGCCAGCGGGCCAAGCGCGCTCACCGGGTTCGGGGGCAGCGCTGCCGGAGGGGCAAGGCGTGTCGTACGGGCGCTGCCCGAGACCGGGAATTCTGCGATGGCATAGCCGCCGTCGCGCTCGAAGCTCACCAAGAGCGCCTCGTCGCCGTCCTCTGCCACCACGTCTACAATCAGGTCCGCCCGCTGCGCCGGGGCCAGCGTGATCTGTGACAGGGGTTCCGGGCTGTCCAAAGGCATCCCGTCGAGCGCAATCACCCAGCCCTGAAGTCCACGCGGCTCCAGCGTAAAGACACGGGCATTGGCGGTGTTCACCAGCCGCAGGCGCAACCGGTCATGGCGCGCCACGGGGCGCGACCACGCGCCAGTACCGTTCACGGTGATCCAGTTGCCGATGCGTCCGGCATGGGCGCGGTCGTGCATGGCGCCAAAGCCTTCGGCGATCTGCGCCTCTTGCGTGAGCCGCCAGTCGTCCAGCAGCAGGGTCTCATCCGCATCGACCTCGGGGGCGCCGCCAGCCTCGTCGACGATCAGCGCGCCGTACAGTCCGCGCGCCATCTGCTCAAAGGTGCGGTTGTGCGGGTGATACCAATAGGTTCCGGCATCCGGCAGGGCAAAATTGTAGTCAAAGCTGTCCCCGGGCGCGACCGCAGGCTGCGTCATGCCGGCCACACCGTCCATGGCATTCGCGATCCGGATGCCGTGCCAATGCACGCTGGAGGCTTGCGGCAACCCGTTCACAAAGCGCCGCACCAGCCTCTCGCCCTGAGTGAGCCGCAAGACCGGCCCGGGCACTTGGCCTTCGTAGCCCCAGACGGCGGTTTCCGGATAGTCCATGGGCGCCAGACGCGCGGTGCCGGGCCGCGCGGTAATGGTCAGCGCCTCTGAGGCCGTCGCCATGCCGGGCAATGCCGGCAACGCGGCACCTGCGAGCAGAGATTGGGTGAATTGACGACGGTTCATCCGCGGCGGTCCTCGATTTGTTCATGGTCTTCCAAACATAGACCGGATCGCGCGACATGCCATCCTGCTTTGCGACCGGGCGGGGCAGGGCGGCCGGACAGGATCGCCAGATGGGGACGTCTGACGGGGAAGTCTGACGGGGCGGCCCGACCGGTCGTCGCGTCACAGCGCCCAGCCGCGCTGAAACGGGATCTGCAAACCCGATCCGCCCCTCCATTGCCCAAGCGGTCCAGCCGCGGGCCTGTGCCTTGCCAGACCTTAGAGTTCCGTATGCATCCGGTAGCCGGCGTGAAACATCAGCCGCACGGAGGTGATGACAAGACCCGCGTTGCGTGTGGTGCGGTCCAGCACAACCAGCCCCTCGCCCGGTGGGCAGGCCAGCACTTCGGCCTCCGGCGCGGCGGCCACCGTCGCAGAGAGGGTAAAGCCGCCGCCGTCAAACGGCACTTCGCGCACCAGCCACTCATTGGGGCTGAGCGTGGCAAAGGTTTCGTCGCGCGCCTGCGGGACGGCACGCAGATTGATCCAGCGATCCTCAAAGACATAGGGCACGCCATCGGCGGTGTAGAGCGTGTGCAGATGCAGGTGGCGGTCTTCCTGCGCCGATTGCAGCCGCGCGCGCACATCCGGCGGGGGGCGGGACACCGAGCGTTCCAGCACGGCATAGCGAAAGGACAGCCCCTTGCCCTCGATCTCGTCTCGGATCACGGGGATCTCGAAACGCGCCGCTCGCACCGGGTTCAGCGCCACGCGCGTGCCGGCCTTGCGGCGACGCTCCAGCAGGCCCTCTTCGGCCAGACCGCGCAGCGCGCGGTTCATCGTGGCGCGGGCACAGGCGAACTCCTGCGCGAGATCGGCCTCGTTGGGGATGTATTCGCCGGGCTTCCAGGTGCGCTGGCTGATGCGGCGGCGGATCTCGCCCTGCACGGCTTGCCATGTTCTGACCGGTGTTCGGCTCACAGATCCTGCCTCAGGTCCCGCATCGCGGCGCGGTAGGCGGCAGTGATCTGCGCACGGTCCAGATGCACCCCCTCGGCCACGCGCAAACGTCCGGCGGACCAGACGGTGCGCACCATCCGGTCGTCACCTGCAAAGATGTAGCTGTCGAGCAGCGTGTCACCCGTGGTGCCGTCCAGATCCACATGCCTGCCGTCCAGCGCCATCAGATCGGCCCACTGGCCCGGAGCGATCTGTCCCGTGGTGCGGCCTGCAGCGATGGCCCCCCCGGCGGTGACCGCCTCGAACAGCCTGCGTCCCGTCGAAAGCGCCGATGTGGCGAGCGCTGCGCGGGTGTGATCGCGCAGGCGCTGCGAATACTCCAGCGTGCGCAATTCCTCTGACAGCGAGATCCGAATGTTGGAATCCGACCCGATGGCCAGCCCGCCACCGTTCTCCAGCCAGCGCACCCCGTCAAAGATGCCGTCCCCAAGGCTCGATTCCGTGATCGGGCACAGCCCCGCAATGGCACCGGAGCGCGCAAGGCCAAGCGTCTCGTGCGGCAACATCTGCGTGCAATGGATAAAGGTGTTCCGGGCGTCGGGTGACATGTTTTCCAGCACCCATTCCGCGGGCCTTCGGCCGAGGGCTGCCTCGACCTCCGCCACTTCGGCCTGTTGCTCGGCGAGGTGCATGTGCACCGGTCCGTCGGTCAGGGTGGCCAGTCCGGGCAGGGCGTCGGGGGCAACCGCGCGCAGGCTGTGGGGGGCAAGGCCCATCCGGCAATCCCCGGGCAGGTTCGCCACAGCCTGCGCGGCCTCTGCATAAAGCCGGGCAAAGCGGTCCGGATCATTGCCAAATCGCCGCTGGCCCGCGCCGAGCGGGCGCTTGTCACAACCACCGTACTGATAGGCCACCGGCAAGAGTGTCAGCCCGATGCCGCTGGTGGCCGCGGCTGCGGCCATCCGGTCAGACATCTCGCCAAGGTGGTCATAGGGACGACCGTCAGGCTGATGATGCAGGTAATGGAACTCCACGCAGGTGGCATACCCGGCCTCCAGCATTTCCATCTGGACAAAGGCGGCGATGGCCTCGGCGTGCTCCGGCGTCAGGCGGTCGAGAAACCGGTACATCAGCTTGCGCCATGTCCAGAAGCTGTCGGTTGCGGTGGGGCCGCGCCGTTCGGTCAGACCCGCCATGGCGCGCTGAAAGGCATGGCTGTGCGCGTTCACCGGCGCTGGCAGCAGGACCGCGACACTGTGGTCACCCTGCCGGGCCGTGCCGGGGGCGACCGTTGCGATCCTGCCCTGCGCATCAAGGGTGACGGTCACCTCCTCTGCCCAGCCAGCGGGTGTCAGCGCCTGTTGTGCCCAGATCCGTGTCATGCGACTTCCCATTGACCTTTAATATGTGCAGTCATATTAAAATTAAAATCACGTTATTCAAGGTGATTCATGCTGCTCGAAAATGCACGTCTGGCAACACTGACAGCCGGATCGGCGACCCGGCCGGGCGCTGATGTGGTCGATGAGGCGGTCATCGCCATCGACGGGGGCAAGATCGCCTGGGCCGGCGCCGCCCGTGATTTGCCCGGGCCCTTGCGGGACAGGGCGGCACGCGAGGGCCGTGCCGATCTTGGCGGCAGGCTGGTCACGCCGGGGTTGATCGATTGCCACACCCATATCGTGCACGGTGGTCACCGCGCCGCGGAGTTCGAGATGCGGCTCGAAGGGGCCAGTTACGCCGAGATCGCGCGGTCTGGCGGCGGCATCGTCTCGACCGTGGCGGCCACGCGCGTCGCCAGCGAAGCTGCGCTGCTGGCCTCCGCCCTGCCAAGGGTCGATGCGCTCATCGCAGAAGGGGTGACCACCATCGAAGTGAAATCCGGCTATGGTCTCGATCAGGAGACAGAGCTGAAGATGCTGCGCGTCGCCCGGGCCATCGCACAGGCACGGCCCATCGCGGTGCGCACCAGTTTTCTGGGAGCCCACGCCACACCCGCGGACATGGACCCTGACGCCTACATCGATGAGATCTGCCTGCCCGCGCTGCGTGCCGCCCATGCGCAGGGGCTGGCCGACGCGGTGGATGGCTTTTGCGAGGGCATTGCCTTTTCGCCTGCACAGATCCGGCGGGTGTTTGTGTGCGCGCGCGCGCTGGGGCTGCCGGTCAAACTGCACGCCGAACAGCTGTCGCATCTTGGCGGGACCACATTGGCGGCAGAGTTCGGCGCGCTGTCGGCGGATCATCTGGAATACGCAAACGAGGCGGATGTTGCGGTCATGGCGGCGGCGGGCACCGTTGCGGTGATCCTGCCCGGGGCCTTTTACACGTTGCGAGAGACGCAAGCGCCACCGGTCGCTGCGTTTCGCGCGCAGGGCGTGCCCATGGCGCTGGCGACGGACAACAACCCGGGGTCCTCGCCGCTGACCTCGCTGTTGTTGGCGATGAACATGGGCGCGGTGTTCTTTCGGATGACCCCGCGCGAATGCCTCGCGGGGGTGACGCGCGTCGCCGCACAGGCGCTTGGGCTGGACGACCGAGGCCAGATCCTCGCGGGTCAACGCGCGGATCTCGCGGTGTGGGACGTGCAGGACCCTGCGGAACTGACCTACCGCATCGGCTTCAACCCCCTGTGGAAGCGCATGTTCGAAGGGAGGTTCACATGATGGACCTGACCCCCGGTGAGGTCTCCCTTGCCCAACTCGAAGCCTGCTGGCGAGAGGCGGCGCCCGTGAGGCTTTTGCCCTCCGCCCGGCCCGGCATCGCGGCGTCTGCGCGGGTCGTGGCGGCGGCGGCGGCGGGCGACGTCGCGGTCTACGGGGTGAACACCGGCTTTGGCAAGCTGGCCTCCGTGCGCATTGATCCGGGCGACACCGAACGTCTGCAGCACAACCTCGTGCTCAGCCATTGCTGCGGCATCGGCGCGCCGCTTGATCCGCCGACCACGCGCCTGATGATGGTGCTCAAGCTGGTTTCGGTGGGGCGGGGGGCATCGGGGCTGCGTTTGGAGACGGTTGACCTGCTCCAAGACCTGCTGGAGCGCAACGTCACGCCGGTTGTGCCCTCGCAGGGCTCTGTCGGGGCATCCGGCGATCTCGCGCCGCTGGCCCATATGGCCGCGACGCTGATCGGAGAAGGCGAAGCGCTGCTGGATGGCCTGCGCCTGCCTTCGGCCGAGGCCCTGCGGCGCGTGGGCCTGTCGCCAGTCACGCTGGGACCGAAGGAAGGGCTTGGCCTGATCAACGGCACGCAGTTCTCGACGGCCTGTGCGCTGGTCGGGTATTTTTCTGCCATGCGCAATCTGGAAAGCGCCGTGGCCATCTCGAGCCTGTCGACGGATGCGATCATGGGGTCCACGGCCCCCCTGCGCCCGGAGATCCACGCCCTGCGGGGCCATGCCGGCCAGATCGACGTGGCTCGGGCCATGCGCGCCGCCCTCGCAGGCTCCGAGATCCGCGAAAGCCACCGCGAAGGCGACAGCCGCGTGCAGGATCCCTATTGCATCCGCTGTCAGCCGCAAGTCACCGGCGCGGCGCTGGACCTGTTGCGCTTTGCGGGCCGGACGCTGGAAGTGGAGGCAAACGGCGTATCCGACAATCCGCTCGTGCTCTTGGACAACGATCCCGCGCAGGCCGATGGGACAGGCGCTGGCGACATCGTGTCGGGGGGCAATTTCCATGCCGAACCAGTGGCCTTTGCCGCGGACCAGATCGCGCTGGCCCTGTCAGAGATCGGCGCAATTGCCCAGCGGCGCGTGGCGCTGATGGTGGATCCGACGCTCAGCTTTGATCTGCCGCCCTTCCTGACGCCGGCTCCGGGGCTGAATTCCGGCCTGATGATTGCGGAAGTCACAACCGCCGCCCTGATGAGCGAGAACAAGCATCTCGCGAACCCCTGTTCCACCGACAGCACGCCGACCTCCGCCAATCAGGAGGATCACGTCTCCATGGCGGCGCATGGCGCGCGCAGGCTTCTGAGGATGAACGAAAACCTCTCCGTGATCCTCGGGATCGAACTTATGTGCGCCGCGCAAGGGGTGGAGTTTCGCGCGCCGCTGGCCACCAGCGCGCCGCTCGCGGCGGCCATGGCGCAGCTGCGGGCCGAGGTGCCCCGGTTGACGGAGGACCGATTTATGGCCGGTGACATCGAAACCGCGGCAAAACTGGTCCGTCAGGGCATGATTTCGGGCGCTTGCGGCATTCATCTGGCATTGGAGGAGGCGCAGCCATGACACCTGTCGAGATCACGCAGGGCGAGGGTCCGATCGTATTGGGCCTGCCGCACACCGGCACCTGGCTGCCGGAGGATGTGCGCGACAGGCTGACACCGGTCGGTCAGCAGCTTGCGGATACGGATTGGCACGTGGACCGCCTGTATGCCGGGTTGCTGCCGGGGGTGACCATGGTGCGTGCCGGGTTCCACCGCTACCTCGTGGATGCCAATCGCGACCCGTCGGGTCAAAGCCTCTATCCCGGCCAGAACACCACGGGGCTTGTGCCGCTCACGGATTTCGATGGATCGGCACTTTGGCACAGCCCGCCTGCCGCGGAGGAGATCGAGGATCGCAAGACCCGCTATCATGCGGTCTATCATGCGGCATTGTCGGCAGAAATCGCGCGTGTTCGGGCGCGGCACGGCGTGGCCATCCTTTACGATTGCCATTCCATCCGGTCGCGGATCCCCTTCCTGTTCACGGGGCGCTTGCCGGATTTCAACATTGGGACCAACGGTGGCAGCACCTGTGCACCCGAGATCCAGAACCGCGTCCTTGAGATTTGCCAGGAGGCAAGCGATTACACCACCGTTCTGAACGGACGGTTCAAGGGCGGCTGGACCACGCGCCACCACGGCCAACCCGCAAAGGGTGTGCATGCCATCCAGATGGAACTGGCACAGATCACCCATCTCGCGACCGAAGCGCCGCCCTTTGCCTATGATCCGGACAAGGCCGCGGCGTTGCGCGTGCCGCTGGGCCGCATCCTCGCCGCGCTGGATGGGCTGGCCCCTTCGCTTGCCGCGCCCCCCCGGTGACCTCGCCGTCGCGGAACACGCCCAGTCTGGAGCACGCCCAGTCCGGAGCACGCCCAATCTGGAACATGCCCAGTCTCAGACTTGCAGTCCCGAAGAAGCCCCGTCCTGAAGAAACCCCGTCCCGAAACCTTGCCCGCCCCGACCAATGCCACCCGAATGACCTTGCCCCGCAGCGTCCTTCGATGACCTGACCCCCTGCCCAGAGGCCTGACCATGACCGATCCGCGCCACAACCTTCGCGATATCTTTCCGCCCACGGGGCCAGAGCGCTCCGCCAAGACATGGCAGGCCGAGGCGGCCATGCGGATGCTGATGAACAACCTGCATCCCGACGTGGCCGAAAACCCCCATGAGTTGGTCGTCTATGGCGGCATCGGGCGGGCGGCCCGCACATGGGAGGATTTTGACCGCATCGTTGCCGCGCTCAAGGACCTCGAAGCGGACGAGACCCTGCTGGTGCAATCGGGCAAGCCGGTGGCCATCGTCAAGACCCATGCAGAGGCGCCGCGCGTGCTGATCGCCAATTCGAACCTCGTGCCGCATTGGGCGAACTGGGATCACTTTCACGAACTCGACAGGAAGGGCCTGATGATGTTCGGCCAGATGACCGCCGGGTCGTGGATCTACATCGGCACCCAAGGCATCGTCCAGGGCACCTTTGAGACCTTCGCCGAGGCCGGGCGCCAGCACTATGGCGGCGATCTCACAGGCAAGTGGATCCTGACCGGGGGCTTGGGCGGCATGGGCGGCGCGCAGCCGCTTGCCGCGGTCTTTGCCGGGGCCTCCTGTCTGGCGGTGGAATGCAATCCGGACAGCATCGATGCCCGCTTGCGCACCGGCTACCTCGATGAGAAGGCCGCGACGCTGGACGAGGCGCTGGAGATGATCGCGCAGTGGACCGCCGCCGGGCAAGCCCGGTCCGTCGGGCTGTTGGGCAATGCGGCGGATGTCTTTCCCGATCTCGTGCGCCGGGGTGTGCGGCCCGACATCGTGACCGACCAGACCAGCGCCCATGACCCGGTGAACGGCTACCTGCCGCAGGGCTGGTCGCTGGCGCAGTGGCGGTCCGCGCGCGAGACGGACCCCAAAGCCGTCGAAGCGGCGGCCCGCGCCTCCATGAAAGTGCATGTGCAGGCGATGGTCGATTTCTGGAACGCAGGTGTGCCGACGCTGGATTATGGGAACAATATCCGGCAGGTGGCCTTGGAAGAGGGGCTGGAGAACGCCTTTGACTTCCCCGGTTTCGTGCCGGCCTATATCCGTCCGCTGTTTTGCCGCGGGATCGGGCCGTTCCGCTGGTGCGCCCTGTCCGGCGATCCGGAGGACATCTACAAGACCGACGCGGCGATGAAGGCCCTCTTTCCAGAGAACAGGCATCTGCATACATGGCTCGACATGGCGCGCGCGCGCATCTCGTTTCAGGGGTTGCCGGCACGGATCTGCTGGATCGGGCTTGGGGATCGCCACCGGGCGGGCCTGAAGTTCAACGAGATGGTCGCCAGCGGGGAACTCAAGGCCCCGATCGTGATCGGGCGCGATCACCTCGACAGTGGGTCGGTTGCCTCGCCCAACCGCGAAACCGAAGCGATGAAGGATGGCTCTGACGCGGTGTCGGACTGGCCGCTGCTGAACGCGATGACCAATGTGGCCTCGGGCGCGACATGGGTGTCGTTGCATCATGGCGGTGGGGTTGGCATGGGCTTTTCCCAGCACGCTGGCGTTGTGGTCGTTGCGGATGGCACGCCGGACGCCGCGCGCCGACTGGAGCGTGTGCTGTGGAACGACCCCGCCTCCGGTGTCATGCGGCACGCGGATGCGGGGTATGAGACCGCGTTGGACTGCGCGCGCGACCATGGTCTGCGGCTGCCCGGTATTCTGGGCTAGGCGGTATTCCGGGGCAGGCGGGCTTCGGCTTGGTCAGT
>JBELMB010000133.1:0-14283 GCA_042088665.1 Sagittula sp. | reverse complement strand
AAAGCAGAGCATCAGCCGCCAGTTGCGCGTTGTCATACCAGATTGTCGGTCGATCGCCATCCGCCTCCCACACGGAGGTGAAGGAATGAGGCACGGCTCTGCGCACCAACAGATCAATCAACACATGGCTATGGTCGGACCCACTCAGGATAAAGGCCTCTGCCCCCATTCCCAAAAGCTTGCGCGCCGCGCAAAGCGCCTCTTCCGGGTCAGCATTGGAGATGGCAAGCACAAGAGCGTACCCACTTTGGCCGAGCGTCTGTTCGACCGCTGCGATGAACTTTGCGTAAACCGAATGCTCGATTGTCGGGATGATCGCCGCGACCGTCTTTGACCGGCGGGTCGACAGCGCTCTTGCCGCTGAATTGGGCAGGTAATCCAGTTCCGCGCAGGCCGCCAGAACACGCATCCGCGTTTTCTCGCTGACCTTTGCGCTTCCGTTCATGACGCGTGAGATTGTTGCAATCGACAATCCGGTCTCACGCGCCACATCGCGTATGCTTCCAACCCGCTTGCTCACGATTGCCCTGTCCGCATCGTCTCCCCACTTGACGAGTCTTTCTTCAAAATGCTCCACTGGACCTTGGTGCATCTGAACCACCACCGGCGTCTGGCATATGTCTAACACGGTTGGTTTTTGAAATGTAACCCGTTTCATGGCTCTGTCCTGAGGGGCCGCGATGACCATTGACGACGAAACAGAGGCCTTGATGTTGACGATGGGAAACCCGACCACGGCACATGGCAACCGATACCGCGGGTTGAAAGGCGCCATTTCCCTGAGGCTCGACGTGGGCTTTGGGCAGGCGGGCCGCATTCATGTGCCTGCCGGGGCGATCGTGTCGATCCAGCATGTCGATGGTGGGTCAGCGGCTTGGCTGACAGCCTTGTCAGACACACAGAACGCATTCGGGTTGTCCGCGATTGAGATGCCCCAACAGGCCGACGCCTGCCCTGCGCCGGAGACATATGACACGCGTGAGATGCGACACCTGATCGAAGCGCGCGACGGCAGTCTGGACACGATGCAATCCGCGCGGATCTTCGGCACCAAGGAGGCCCCGGGCGAAACGCATATCCTGAAGATGCGCACAACAGCCGAGCTTTTTGTGATCTTGCCGAAATCCCCGGACTACCTGAGCCACGGTGGCGGCGGCATGCTGCGCGTCGACGTCAAGCTGCCCGAAGGACTGAATTCTGATCTGCTTTTGCCGGATCCGCTGGGCAGGATTGTCGATGAATGGCGCATCCCCCGCGGGACGGCCAAGGCCTATGAGGTCAAGAAAGGCCAGTTCGTGCAGGTCATCGACGTCGAAGGCCAGCAATGTTCCGATTTCATGGCGCTGCGGGCCGATGCGCTGGACGCCGGGATCGAGCGATACATCGATTCCACGGTGTCGCGCACCATGACGCGCAGCGCCTATCCGCAGCCCGGTCTGCACGACAAGTTCTTTGATCAGGACATGAAGCCCCTTCTTGCCGTGCGGCAGGACACGGTCGGCCGCCACGACACCTTTGCCCTCGCCTGTACCGCCCGCGGCTACGAAGAGCGCGGCTTCCCCGGTCACCTGAACTGTTCCGACAATATCAGCGCGGTCTTTCAACCCTATAGCATTCAATCCCGGCGCGCCTGGCCCGCGATCAACTTTTTCTTCAACTCGTGGATCGACTGGCAGGGTCACGTCATTTCCAGCGACGAGGCCTGGTCGCGACCGGGCGATTACGTGGCCATGCAGGCGCTTACGGATCTGGTCGCCGTATCCACGGCCTGTCCCGATGACGTCGATCCGATCAACGGCTGGAACCCTACAGACATCCATGTGCGCATCTACGAGGAGACAAGTGCCATCACCCATTCGGTTTCCTGGCGGGCCAATCCAGAGGATGCAGGCCGCATGACGCAGCATTCCGCGTTTCACCCCCGCACGTCCAAGCTGACGACCAATTATCACGTCGCCCGCGATCTCTGGATGCCCGCGCAATTCGATGCCACCGGCACGGTCGAGGAATATTGGGCGACGAAACGCGCAGCCACGCTGCAGGACATGTCCGGCCTTCGGAAATTCGACATCGTCGGGCCCGATGCGCTGCGCCTCTTGCAACACTGTCTGACACGCGACGTGTCCAAACTGTCGGTGCACCGCGGGTTCTATGCCCTGATCTGCGACCAGCGGGGGGCGGTCCTTGACGATGGCACCCTGTTCCGTCTTGAGGATACGGCCTTTCGCTGGTGCTGTGGGTCCGACAATTCTGCGCTGCACCTGCGCGAACAAGCCGAGGCATTGGGGCTGAACGCGCGGGTCATGTCGTTGGGCGACCGGATGGTGAACCTCGCGATACAGGGGCCAAAGTCGCGGGATATCTTGCGCGATGTTGTCTTTACCCAACCGACACGCCCCAGCCTCGACAACCTCAAATGGTTTGGCTTCACCGTTGCGCGGCTGCACGACCGGGACGGCCCCGCGTTCATGCTGTGCCGGTCCGGGTTCACCGGAGAATTGGGGTACGAGGTCTTTTGCGACCGCAGCGATGCATTGGACATCTGGGACGGGCTGATGCAGGCCGGGGCGCCTGTGGGCATGGTGCCGATGGGCGGGCACGCGCTGGACATGTTGCGCATCGAGGCGGGGCTGATGAGCGCTGGCGCCGAATTCGGGCCGGACGCCGACGCCATGGAGGCCGGCCTCGGCTTTGCCGTGGACTTCCGCAAGCCGGATTTCATTGGCCGCGCTGCTCTGGAACGCAATGCGGGTGCTGAGCGCCGCAAACTGGTCGGGCTGCACTTTGCGGGCAACGAGGCACCAGCCCATGGTGACGGTGTTTTCGTTGGCCGGGAACAAGTGGGCGTGGTCACCAGCGCCTGCGTCTCTGCGCACTTCGGCCACGCCATTGCCATGGCCCGCGTGGCTGTCGAGAACGCCGATATTGGCACGGACCTCGAAGTCGGAAAGCTGGACGGCCATATGAAACGCTTGCCCGCAACGGTCGTGAGCCTGCCCTTCCTCGACCCCAAAAGAGAGAAGGCCCGCGCCTGAGCGAGACAGGCACCCGCCTTGCGTCAGGCCGTCGGCACGAGATGGGGCGGTCGTCGTGGTCAGGTCAGAATTCGGTGCGCACGGTCGATCAGGGGTTGGTCGATCATCTGCCCGTTGACTTTGAACGCCCCTTTGCCCTCCTCAACGGCGATCTGTGCTGCGGCCACAACGGCCCGCGCCCAGTCTCTTTCTTCGGCTGTGGCCGAGAACACGGTATTCAGCGTTGCGACCTGTGCGGGATGGACCGCATACCCACCAACGGAACCAAGAGCGCGCGCGTATCTGGCCGCTGTTTCCAGCCCCTCAAGATCGCTGAAATCGGCCATACTGCAAGGCACGGCGATGGCGTCGATACCAGCGGCGCGCGCGGCCTGTACCACCTGATATACAGCCGGACGCAGCACATCCGGGGCCGCGGCAACACCCATGGAAGTGGCATAATCCTCGACACCAAGGGTCAGCCCTGCGAGGCGCGGCGAGGCTTTGGCCATGGAAACCGCCTGAGCCACGGCCTCCGCGCTTTCCAGCATCGCAATCAATCGGATGGACCCAAGCGGCAGACCACGCTCACGTTCCAGATCTGAAACAAGCCCGTCAATGGCCCGAACATGCTCGGCGTTTTCGCAAAGCGCGAGATGGATGGCCTGCACGCCGGGGATGACACAGGCCTGCAAATCCTTCACCGCTGCCATCCACAGCGGGTTGATGCGCACCGTGACCGGCACATCCGGCGCTAGGCGCGCGACCACGGCGGGCAGCGCGGCGCGCGCTTCATCCTTGCGCGCAGCGGCGATGCTGGCTTCGAGATCCAGCACGATGGCATCCGCACCACGGTGAGCCGCCTTGGCGACGAACCTGTCCTCAAGCACAGGCACAAAGAGCAACGACCGCCACATCAGCAAACGCCTTTTGCGGTCAGCGCATCTTGCGCGGCACCGTCATAGCCGAGTTCCGTCAGGATGTCGGCGTTGTGCTGGCCCAGCTTGGGCGCAGGTGCGCGCACCGATCCCGGGGTTTCACTCAACCGGGGAAAGGCCTGATGCATGGGAAGGCGCGCCATGCCTTCGTAGTCGAAGTCCTGCAAGACTTCGCGCCCACGAATGTAGGGATGGTCAATCAGGTCCGAGATATCGCAGATGGGACCGACGGTAACGCCCTGACTTTCATAGTATTCCAGGTTTTCATCCAGACTGCGGGTCACCATGACCCCAGCGATGATGGCATCCAGTTCTTCGGCATTGGCGAGGCGGGCCTGCGACGTCGCAAACTTTGGATCCTCCATCAACTCCGGTTTGCCAATGGCCGCAGCCAGTTTTTCCCACATGGATTGCATCGACGCGGACATGGCGACGTGTTTGCCGTCCTTGGTCGGATAAAGGTTGCGCGGGGCGGCGACATCGCTGGAATTGCCCTTGCGCTCTGGCACCTTCCCGGTGGCCTCATAGGCCGCGGCCCATGGGCCAAGGATGCCGAAGAGCGGCTCGAACAGGGACAAATCCACAACCTGTCCTTTGGCCGTGCCGTTCTGGCGCGCCACGACGGCGGACAGCACGCCACCAAATCCCGCAAGCCCGGCAACCATATCGGCCAGCGCCAAGGGCGGCAGCAAGGGCGGCTTGTCGGCCCAGCCCGTCATGGCGGCAAACCCCGACATGCCCTCGATCAGGCTGCCGAAACCGGGCTTTTCCTTGTACGGCCCGGTCTGCCCCCACCCTGACACACGCACGATGATCAGCTTTTCGTTGAAGGCCCAGAGATCCTCTGGCCCAAGCCCCCATTTCTCCAGCGTGCCGGGCACGAAATTCTCGCACAGGATGTCTGCGGTTCCGATCAGGCGTTCAAGGATTTCGCGCCCGTCTTCCGCGCGAAAATCCAGCGCAAAGCTGCGCTTGGACCGGGCGTATACCTTCCACCAGCTTTCCTCTTCGCCAAACCGGCGCAAGTCATCGCCGCGGCCCGGGCGTTCGATCTTGATCACTTCGGCGCCGAAATCGGCCAGCATGTGGGTCATCATGTTGCCCGCAGCCAGTCGGGTCATGTCCACCACGCGCAACCCGTGAAGCGGGCCCCGGGCGTCCGGCTGGTATGGGGTGTTCATCACGAAACTCTCCTTGTTAGCCGTCAGACAGGCGTCGGCGGTCACGGACCAGGATCCAGGCGACAACAGGTGTGGCCGCGATCAGGATCAGGGCAAAGGGATGATCCAGAATGGCCATCGGACTGCGGCTTAGCAAAATCACCGACTGGCGGACAGACAGTTCGATCATCGGGCCAAGGACAAGGCCGATGATGAAACACACAACCGAGATTTCGAGCTTCATCATGAGGTATCCCAGAGCGGCAAATCCCAGCATCAACCAGACCGCAAAGAACCCGCCCTGGCTGATGTAGAGGCCCACGACGCAGAGCAGCAAGACGATTGGGTAGACCACGAAAGCCGGCACTTTGACAATCAGGGCGAACAGGCGCAGCCCGAGGCTGCCGATCACCAGCACCATCACATTCGCCATGAGCATCGCCGCAAACAGCCCATAGATCAGTTGCGCGTCGCGTTGAAAGATCAACGGCCCCGGTGTGACCCCGTGGATCAGGAACGCGCCCACCAGCAAGGCAGCCGTCAGGTTTCCGGGAATGCCAAGGGTCAGCAAAGGGATCAGGTTTGCCCCCGACACCGCGGAATTCGCGCTTTCGGTCGCGGCGATGCCCTCGGCTGCGCCGGTGCCAAGCTTTTCCGGTGCGTCAGAGAACCGCTTCGTCGCGGCGTAGCTGAGGAATGCGGCCAGCGTCGTGCCCAGCCCCGGCAGTGCGCCAATCGCCGTGCCGATGCCCGCGCCACGAAGAACGGGAACACGCAGCGTCAGGAACTCCCGAAACGGCAGACGGTCCTCGCCCTCGCTCTGGGCTGCGTTGTGCGGATCAGGGGGGCGGTGGCCGCGCCCCTCGCGCAGGCGTTCGATGATTTCGGGCACGGCGAGAACACCGATGGCCACCGCCGCAAGCGGCAGGCCGTCGAACAGTTCGATCTGACCAAAGGTAAACCGCGGCGATGCCGTCTCGGGATCGATCCCGACCGTTGCCAGCAAGGCGCCAAGTGCCGCCGCAAAAACGCCCTTTGCAAGCGAGCGCCCCGACAGCGAAGCAATGAGCGTCAGGGATATGATGAGGATCGCCGAAAGCTCTACCGGGCCAGCCTTGAGCGCAAAAATGGCAAGCGTGGGCGCGAGCAGGATCAGTACAAGGTCGGAACAACTGTCCCCCGCAACAGAGGAATACAGCGCCGTTTGAAGGGCGCGGCGCGGCTTGCCGGATTTTGCCATGGGATGGCCGTCCAGCGCCGTCGCGGCGGAATGCGGCTCTCCCGGCGTGTTCAACAGGATTGCGCCGATTGCACCGCCAAATCCGCCCCCCTTCATCACCCCGACAAGCATGCCGATGGCCGCCAGCGGGGCCATCGTGAAGGTCAACGGGATCGCCACGGCGATCGCCATGGGCGCATTCAATCCGGGTATTGCACCAATCACGATGCCAATCACCACGCCGACAACCACCGAAAGGAAAGTCGTCAGGGACAAGGCATCCAGAAACGCGGCGACGATGACGTCCATTTGGGTCTCGGTGTCAGGGAAGCGGCAGCTCAAGTCCCCACCAGAACGCGGCAAGGATCAGGGCTGGGGCAACGATGGCGTTGAAGGCAAAGGCCCAGATCGGGGCCTTGGAGTGCAGGAAGGTAAAGGCGATCAATCCCAGCGGAGCAGAGATGAGGAAACCCATGTTCGGACGGTCGAACAGATCCCCCAAGGCGCGCATGAGCAGCAACATCACACCGACCGCAGTCAGACAGGCGACCAGAAACACAACGTCGCCTGCCCGCAAGGATCCGGCCCCGGAGGTCGGCCTGAGGTTCTGCACTGTCAGAACCGCACCACACAGGATCATGACCCAGGTCAGCGAGCGCGGTGCAAGGCTGGGCGGCAACCCGAAACTGCCCGCGTCATTGACCTGTGCCGGGATGACCCACAGCAGCAGGAGCGCGCCAATGAACATGATCACAAGCCCAAGGGCAAAGTCCTGCTGCAATCTGGCCGGAGGATGTGCCCCGGCCAGATTTCCTGGTGTCTTGGTCACCGGATTACTCCGAGATGGCCTTGATCATTTCGCCATAGACGACGGCATCGGAGTCTATTGTGGCCTTGGTCTCGGCCCCGGTCTTGAAGACTTCGGCACCCCGGAACTTGTTGTTCACGAAATCGACGAAAGCCTCGGACTTGACGGCTTCGGCCAGGGCTGCTTCCAGCGTCGCGCGGGCGTCTTCATCCATGTCCCTCGGGCCAAAGAAGACAGCCGCATCGTTCATGAACGCGTTGTAGCCCAGCGTTTCCAGCGTCGGGATCTGCGGGTGTTCCGCGATGCCGCCGGGGTTCATGGATGCGATCACCTTGATGGCGCCCTCTTCCATCATTGGCAGGGCGTTGGAGCCCGAAAAGCCGAGGTCCACATGTCCACCAAGCACCGCCTGACGTGCACCGGCACCGCCGCGGGTCGGCACGATGTTCACGGCAATGTCTTCCTGCTTGCCGATGTACTGCATCACGGCGCGGTCCAGCGGGATGATCGAGGCGTAGTTGATCCAGCCCCGGTCCTTGGCCGTGGCAATCATGCCCGCCCAATCGTCAAAGGGCGCGTCCTTGTTCGCGGTGTAGACGACGCGGTAACCGTGTGTTGTGGCGACATAAGACAGATCATCGATCCCGTAGGCCACATTGCCGGTCAACGGTGTGTAGGCAAAGGTCGTGTTCACGGCGAAACCTATGGTGTACCCATCCGTATCCTGACCCGCGATGTACTGTGCGGTCACTGCGCCGCCGGCACCGCCCTTGTTTTCGACGATGATCTTTTGACCCAGTTGCGTTTCCAACTCTGCGGCCAGAATGCGGGCTGCCGCGTCACTGCCACCACCGGCACGAAAGCCGACGACCATGGTGATCGGCTTCTCGGGGTAGTCGGCAAAGGCAGGGGCTGCAAAGACGACGGCCGCCGTGGTGGCGACGAAATGCTTGAAGAAATCCATTGATAGTCCTCCCATAGACGTCCGGGTCATTGCGCCCGGTGCTGTCGCATACCCTAGGCGGACAGGACATCATTCGGAATTACAATGTTGCGATAATCATTATTTCATTTCACAATAGCCCGGATGATCGAGAACAAACATATCAAGAGCTTCCTTCGGGTTCTGGACCTTGGCAGTTTTTCCAAGGCGGCGCGGTCGCTCAACATCGCCCAGCCAGCCCTTAGTCAACACGTCAAGAAGCTTGAAACCGGGCTGGGCACCAAGCTGCTGGACCGCGGCGCGCAGGGTGTGACGCCAACCGCCTCCGGGCGGGAGTTCAGCCTGCAGGCGCGGGAAATCCTGTCGCTGGCAGAAAGCGCGGAACGCAGGTTTCGGGCAGATGAACTGCAGGTGTTTGGCGAAGTCCGTCTTGGGCTGCCCGGATCCGTCTGTCCCGTCCTTGCGCCGCCATTGATGATCCGGGCCGCAGAGCAATTCCCCGAAGTCAAACTGATCGTCACCGAGATGATGAGTGGTGATCTTGCCGAAATGCTGCGGATCGGGCGGATGGATGCGGCAATCCTGTTCAACGTGCAGGAAACCGAGGATTTCACAGCCGAACCGCTCGTGGTTGAGACGCTGACCCTGATCGGCGCACCGGACGCGCCCCTTTTGCAAAACAAGAGCGTCGATGCCGCATTGCTCAGGGACATCGACCTGATCGGCACCTTCCCGCCCCATGGGCTTCGGCTCTTGCTCGAAAGGTGGTGCAGCGAGGTCACCATCCCCCTGCGGTTCAAGTTCGAGGCAGACGCGCCATCGGTTCTTGTGCGTCTGGCGGCCAGCGGCGCGTGCTACGCGATCGTCGCCAAGGCGGCCATTGCACATGAAGTTGCCTCCGCCACATTGGCCTCTGCCGACATCGTGAACCCTCCGATCGAAAGAACCGCCTATCTGTGCTCTTCCAAACGCTTGCCTCCTGACAAGGCGCGCGAGGCCTTGGTCAGTTTGGCAATCGACCTTGCGTCAGACCTTGTCGCCAAGGGCGCATGGCCGGGAGCAAAGGGCGCAGATGCTACGCAGTAAAGGCAGGTCGCGGGATGCAGGCCAGCCCCCCTTTGCCCGGGCAAGCGCAGCCCGGGTTTCCGGTTGTGCGTTGCTTGTCGTGTTTGTCAACCGCTGACGGGCCGGATAACGCGTCGGCCAGCCCGCCGGTCAGCCAGTCGGTCAACCCGTCGAGCAACCCGTCGAGCAACACTCTCGAAAGCCCGACATGGGCGCGGCACCGGCGCCAGACCTCGGCGATCCCGGGCATGGGATCTCCGGAGTGACAAGACGGATCGTGAAACAACAAACCCCCTGACAACCGATCGGGCCGACAGCACCGTTTCAACAGCCATGTTCAACAGCAATGGCAACCACGACGCTTGATCGACGTGTTCAAGGTTCGTCTTTGGGGCGGGCTTCTCGAAAGAAGACCATGTCACCCTTTTTGTTGACCGGCGGCACGGGCCATTGGTGACCGCGTGTCAGGCTCAGCCCCCCGGTTCGGCCCCGGATAGAACCTGCGACCGGGTTCACCGACGAGTTCCCCGCCCTTGAGCCATTTCTCGTCAGAGCCGTAGATTTCTGCGCGCAACAGGTCCTTCAACCGGGCAACGGTGTCCGCATGGGCCGGATCTGCGCCAGGATCGGTCATCTCTTGCGGATCAAACAATTGGGCGTGGTTGCCGCAGGGGTACCAGATCAGCTTGTAACGCGTGTCACGGATCATCCGGCTGGCGTGCTGTTCTTCGCCAAATTCGCCGTAGATATGGTCGCGCAGATCGCCTGTCACCATCGAGCGGCCGTCCAGATGGTCGGGTGCCTCGATGCCTGCAAGAAAGGCCAAGCAACGTCGGCTTGACATCCTGCAATCCGGTCAGACGGTCATCAGTTTGACCAAAGCCCATGTGGCGGTCGCCAGCCTCCCCCATGAGGATCATCGGCACATTCGTCGCCCCTTCGTAGAAGGTCTGTTTCGCCCACATATTGTGATTGCCCAGCATGTCGCCATGATCCGAAGTGAACATGACGATGGTCTCATCAAGAATGCCCTCTTCGCGGATGGTGCCAATCAAGGCGCCGATCTGCTGGTCGATATGGGCGCACAGGGCATGGAAGGCATGACGCGCGCGGCGGATCTCATGCTCGGAATATACCGACCGCGCCTGAACGCCTTGCAGGTTGTAGGGTAGATCCCTGCCGGTCCCGTGCTCGGTCGCAGCGCCCTTGGCCCAATCGCCGCAATAGGGGGTGTCGATCTCGACATCGCCGCAGTGGTCCAGAAATCGCTGTGGCGGCACCATCGGCGGGTGCGGATGCCGGTAGCCAAGGTACCAGAAGTTCGGCCGTTTCGGGTCGTGGCGCCGCACTCTCCATAGATTTGAGCGTGCCGGGCCTCCCCCACCATCGAGATGCCATCGACCGTCTCAGGTGGGGCGATCCCGACGAGATCCAGAAGCGTCGGCATCACATCGGCAAAGCGCACGAGCCGGTTGTCGATCGTGCCTTCGGCCACGCGCGGATTGCCCTTGTTGGGCATCATGATCATCGAGATATTCGCGCTGCTCTCGTAAAAGATCCGCTTCGCCGCCATCCCGTGATTGCCCAGCATGTCCCCGTGATCAGCGGTGAACATGATGATCGTATCGTCGAGGATCCCCTCCAGCCGCAACGTCCCGATCAGGTACCGGATCTGGTGGAGGTAACAGAACCCGGGGCGAGTCGGGTCGCGCCGTTTGATCTGGCGGGCCATGTCGCGCGCGGCCCAATCGGTGGCGTGGTGCTCTTCGGGAAGGTGCCATGGCCGCCAGTGGTCCTGGTTGTCGACATGCCATGGTCGAACTGTCGCCCCAGATAGCCCTGATCGCCGAGGCAGATGTCATAGTCAACTGTCACGCCAAATTGCGGACACCCTCCGTCATCAAGGATCACATCGTCAAAGCCGGTCCAGTCACGCTGCGGGTTCACATGCAGCTTGCCCACCGCTTGCGCCTGATATCCGGCCTGCTTGAAAGCCGTCGCCAAAGTCGTGACCTTGGGGTACGTCAACGCATCGTTGAACACCCGGTCCCCGTGAGAGCGCGGCGTCATGCCGGTCATCAATCTGCGCCACGCCGGGATGCACACGGGATGCACATGGGGCATTCCGAATAGGCATTCGTGCAGCGTGCACCGCAAGAGGCGACCTCGTTCAACCCCGGCGTCAGGATGACCCGGTTCCCGACAAAGCCCAGATGCTTTGCCGCCCAGTGATCGCACACGATGAGAAGGACGTTGGATTGCGACATCAGGGTGCCTCGATCGCCTTGGGCAAAAGCTGTGTTTCCACATGCTGTTTGACCGCTTCATGGGTCAGGAAATTGGTTGGTGGGAAATCTGCATGGATCTCCCAGTCGTCGCCGGTGGCCTGCATCTATGCCTCGATCTGCGCATCGAATGCATCCATCAGGCTGACGTGATCCGGGTTGCCGACGAGGTTGTTCAATTCATGCGGATCGGCGCTCTGGTCGAACAGGAACTTACGCCGGTCTGGCTGGCGTACATAAAGCCAATCCCAGGTGCGAATGCCCCGCTCTGGCACCGGCGTGAACGCGCCCCAGGCGCCGTCATCCATCCGAAAGGTCTGGTAAAAGATCGCATCCCGGTGCTGATCCGCGCCCTTCAACGCCGCAGCGTAGCTTTGTCCGTCGGCCTGGCCGAATGGGGCACCCCCCGCGAGATCGAGCAGCCTCGCCGGCGTGTCGACGCCGACGTCGATCATGGGCTTGCTGCGCTGTCCGCCAGACACGCTCTTGCGGTGGCGCACAAAAAAGGGCACCTGCATGGCCGCCCGGTACCCTTGCGGCTTGAAACCACAGGGAAACCCATGCTCGCCCAGCATGTCGCCGTGATCGGCGAAGAAGATCACCATGGTATCCTCGGCCAGTCGCAGCGTGTCCAGATGCCCCAAGATCCGCCCCAGATTGCGTTCGATGTTCGAGACCATTGGGTAATATTCGGCCATGAAAACGCGCTGTTCAGCTTCGGTCTCGGTCTCCAGCCGCTGTTTCGTGCCATGACCAATGCGCGAGCGCAGCGCAGCCTTCATGTAGCCGTTGCAATCTGTTTGCACACGCTCTGTCTGGATGCGGACCTGCTCTTTGGGCGGCAGCGTGCCTTTGGGCAAAGGAACCTCCGCCGGGCCATACATCTTGCGCCAATGTTCTGGCATGTCGTTGGGGTGATGTGGTGGCCCGTAAGAGATGTCGCCAAGGAAGGGCCTGTCGGGGTCCGCCTGATCAATCAACTCCAGCAGATGTTCGGTCTGGTAATCCGGCTCGGAGCGGCGGCAACGGTAGGGTTGATACGTATCCCGAAAGAAGATCCCGTCGAGAGAGGAATGCCCCTGACTAAAGCCGCCAAATTCATCAAACCCGAACCGCCGGTCGGGGGGCACGAAACCGGGTTTTGGCCCGCCTTCCAGATGCCATTTGCCCAAATAGAACGTCTGATAGCCCGCATCCTTCATCCGCTCGCCGACAAACTCCTGATCCGCGCGCTAAGGAAAGTGGTTCTGCGTCATTCCATGGCTTTGGGGGTATTTCCCGGTCATCATCGACGCCCGGAACGGGCAGCACAGCGGGTCGGACGCAAAGGCGTTGTCGAACACCACCAGGGCCGCGAGCGCGTGCAACGGCTCCATGTAAAGCGTGACAGGCACCAGAATCGCGATCGCCGCGGCCGAAGTCAGGCCCGGGGGGGCCCCCACGAGCAGGCCGACAATCGCCGCTCTCAGCACGAACAGCTGCGCAATCGGGTCACTGAAGAGCGTGGCAAATCCGTTGAGCAGATCAATCATGCACGCGCCTCGGAACGGAAGGGGCAGGTCAAGCCAACGCCCCGGAGGGTGTAGAGCCTGAGCAGTTTGAAAAACACGATGCAGAGCACCAGCGTGGCCAGAACGCTCTGGACCAGGCTGGCGATCCATCTGTTCCGGAATAGCCGAAAGATGGCGACACCGCTGACGCATGTCGCGGCCAAATAGCCGAACCAGATGCTCGCCTGCGCATAAAGCGCGAAAAGCAGGACACAAGTCAGGATCAGGACAAGGAAACCACGCGGGTCCATGGCGTCTGCTTTGGTGTCGCCAGCCTTGCTCAGGATCTGGCGCAGCAAAAGCCAGCCTGCCAGCGCACTGGCAAAGATCGACATCCCAAGGGGCACCCAGCGATGTTCATGCGTGCCGCTGAAGCTGGCTTGCATCGTGACCGAGCCATAGATCATCACGATCCCGAACAGCAGGAAACAAAAAGCAGGCAAGGCACTGAGGGCCAGTCGCTTCATTCCACCCAATTCTGGAAAGGTCGCCCCACGGACCAAGTGCCCGAGGGACAGGGAAACGCGGTTACTTGCGCAGTGTTGACAGAATTTCCTGAATGTTCACTTGCTGTTGCTTGATAAAAGCGACTGAGTCCGCGGCATTCATCTGGGTCACTGGGATAAGGAGCCTGGCCATGCCTTCAACAAAACTGTCCCGTGCCGTGGCCTCTGCCATGGCTGCCCCCAGCGCATCCTTGACCGCGTCCGGGGTGCCACCGGGAACAAACAATCCGACGGGCGACGGGATCTCCACAAGGGGGATGCCTTGCTCGGCCAGTGTCGGAAGTTCGCTGTCGATCACCTGTGCCCGATCTTCGGCGATGACCGACAGAACCGTGAACTTGTCTTTGCCCAGACGCAATCGGTCACCTGCGTTCAGCACGCCAAAATCCTCCTGGCTGGCGATGAGCGCCTCGCGCAGACCCTTGGCGCCCTTGAACGGCACGCCCACGACATCGAGGTCGTTGGCCGTCACAAACCCTTGCCCCATCGCCACAACGGCCGCGCCAACGCCATTGTGCGCCCACCGCAGCGACCCGGGATCGGCCTTGGCCGCCGCGATGATGTCATCCGTCGATGTAAAGGGGCTGCCCTTTGGCACACCAAGCCCAGCAACGAGCGTGCCGGACAGGCCGATGATCTCTAGGCCGTCACCATAGGGCGTCGGGGCCTGACCCAGCGCCTCCTTGGTGACACAGGTCCCCGAGGATCCAAACCAGACCGTGTTGCCATCAGGCCGCGCCTTGGATTGATGGCCACGCAAATGGCCTTGGGACGGGAACAAAAGCTGACGGATTT
>JBELMB010000132.1:0-14300 GCA_042088665.1 Sagittula sp. | reverse complement strand
ATGCAGCCGTTGGTGTATCCGGCGGCCAACCTGTCCGCGGGGGCCTGCGCCGTGACCGCGCTGACCGTCTGGGAAAAGCTGTAGCCGATTTCGACCGGTGGAATCGCGCCCGGGTCGCCCGCCAGCCCCCAGGCCACCAGCACATCCGCCCCGGTGGTGTAGAGATACTGCGTGTCGCGGGTCCAGCCGATGCCCTTGACCTTGCGCTGGTAGCCGCCCAGCCGAAAGTCCCGCCCGGTGACCAGATCCCAGACGTGGATCTCACGGTCCTGCGTTGCCCCGGCGACGTAACGCCCATCCGGCGAAATGCTGACCGAGGTCATCGACCCTGCCCAGGTCAGCTCCACCGGCTTGGCCAGATCGTCCAGCATCCACAGGGTTATGCCGTTGTAGCGGCTCACGGCCAGCCGCCGCCCCTGTGGAAAGAAGGCCAACCCCGAGACCGTCGAAGGGTGGTCATCGAACCGCGCCAGCAGCGCGCCATCGTCGTAGACCATGACCGATCTGCCAGCGGCCACGGCAACGCGCGACCCGTGCCGCGCCAATGCGGTGGCCCAGTCATCCCGTGCCTGAAACAGGGTTTCGGGCGCTGCGCCGGGTTTGGCCAAGGACAGTTTGCCGTCCTGCCCGGCAGAGTAGATCACACCAGACGCCCCACATAGCCCGCTCACCGCGCCGGAATGGCGCGCGATCTCCTGCACGCCCTCCCCGGTCACGCCCACGACCCGACCGTCGCCAAGGCCCGCAACGATGCGGTCCTCTGCAAGGTCGAGACAGGTGACATTGGCTCCCACGGACCATTCACGCACCGCGATGCCCGGTGCGGTCATGGCAAACCCCTGATCAGCCAGCGGGCTTTCAAGCACCGTCATGCGGAGACCTTCGCAACGCAGGACTCGAACCCGGCGCTGATCTCGGCACTGTTCAGCCCGCGGCCAATGAAGACAAGGCGCGAGGTGATCTTTTCATCCGCCGCCCATGGCGCGCCCCACTGGCTGTCCATGACCATGTGAACACCTTGGAAAACGTACCGCTTTTCGGATCCGTCAAAGCAAAGAATGCCCTTCGAGCGAAAGATCCTGGTGCCCTGTTCCTTCACCAGCTGCCGCATCCATGCGGAAAAGGCCTTGGCATCCAGAGGCTTGTCCGTGGTCAGTGAGAAGGATGTCACGGTGTCGTCGTGTTCGTGGTCCTCTGGATCCTCTTCGAGCAGGCCCGGCTCGATCTCGAGAATACGGTCGAGATCAAATGCCCCGCGGTCCAGAACCGTCTCCAGCGGCACGTTGGACCGCTCCGCTTCGATCAGTTGCACCTGCGCGTTCAGCTCCAGCACCTTGGCCTTGACCAAGGCCAGCACCTCGGGCGTCACGAGGTCGGTCTTGTTCAGGATCACCAGATCGGCAAAGGCCACCTGCTCTTCGGCCTCGTGGCTTTCATCCACCTTGTCGAGGAAATGCAGGCAATCCACCAGCGTCACCACCTGGTCCAGCGCCACGCGCCCCCGCAGGTCATCGTCGACGAAAAAAGTCTGGATCACCGGCCCGGGATCGGCAAGGCCGGTGGTTTCGATCAGGATGCCGTCGAATTCCTCGGCGCGGTCCATCAACCCCGAGAGGATGCGGATCAGGTCACCCCGCACGGTGCAACAGATGCAGCCGTTGTTCATTTCAAAGACTTCTTCGTCAGCGCCGATGACAAGATCGTTGTCGATGCCTTCTTCGCCGAACTCATTGACCACGACGGCGTATTTCTTGCCGTGTTCTTCGGTCAGGATCCGGTTCAGCAATGTGGTCTTGCCAGCACCGAGATAGCCGGTCAGCAGCGTCACGGGGGTCGTGGATGCGAGATCTTTCATAAATCCCTCCCTGGATGTGAATGGCAGCAAATGCCGGGCCCGCCCTCATCAGCGGGCCCGATGGTCGCGATCAGGCGAACCCAAGCGCCGCGAAAACAGCGCCTTCGGCGTTCTCGAGGCTGAGGAACAGACCGATGCCTGCAATCACCGCTCCGGCAAGACGTGCCTCGATTGCGGTCGCTTCGGTGGCCTTGACGACCTGCGTCAGGATGTATCCCGCCGCGATCGCGATCAGGTATTGCGCGACCCCAAGGCCCAGAAGATAGCCAAAGGCCACCGCCACGCCGTAGCCCGCTTCCTGACCGACGATGCTTTCCCCGAAGGCGGAGCCATGGAACAGGCCGAATGCCCCGAAGGCCAGCATCACCGTCATGAAGGACATCTGCTTGCCGCTGAGCACCACGTAGCCCATGACCATCAGCGAGGCCCCGATAAAGACCTCTGCCAGCGGCAGGGTCACGCCCGCCATCATGACGAGGCATCCCAGCAACATCCCTGCGATGTAGCCAAGCGGCGCGATCATGGCGCGGCCGGTGTAGGCCGCGGCGATGCCCACCAGCACCACAAAGGCGAGATGGTCAAAGCCCAGGACCGGGTGACCGACCCCGGACAGAGCCCCTTGCGCAAAGGTTTCCATCGGCGCGCCCGCCAGGGGATGGTGCGCCAGCGCCGGGCCGGCCAGCGTGGTCAGAGCGGCGGCGACAGTGAGTTTGTTGAAGGTTTTCATAGCAGTATCTCCCAGGTTGGATCAGTAGGTTTTGTACGGCAGGAATTTGCCCGTCATCTCGACCTTGACCCGGTCTCCGGCCGGGTTTTCCTCGCGCGTGATGTCCATGGTGAAGTCGATGGCAGACATGATGCCGTCGCCGAATTCCTCTTCGATCAGTGCCTTCATGGTGGTGCCGTAGACATTGACCACCTCATAGAGACGGTAGATCAGCGGATCGGTCGGCACTGCGGTGGGCAGCGAGCCGCGATAAGGCACCGTCATCAGCAGCGCGGTTTCCTCATCCGAAAAGTTGAGGCCCAGCGCGTTGCCCGCCTTGGCGATCTGGTCCTTGGTCAGAGAGATCTGTCCCATCAGAGCCGCGGTGGTCCATTCCTTCGACTGGCCCACGCTTGCGGCCACATCGGACCATTTGATCTCGTTGAATGTTTTATGCGCGACGATTTTTTCCGTCAGTTCGGCACGGGTGGTCATGAGCAGTCCTCTCTTCTAGCTTGCAACTTTGTCAGGCACCGCATCGGGTGCGCCGGGCCGCACAGTGGGCGGCGATTTCGGGTCGTAGCTGCTCGAAGACAGCTCCTCCTTGAAGGACTTCGAGCGGTTGACCAGAAACTCGATCAGGTGATTTCGCATCGGGTAGTAGTTGGGATGCTTGTGCATGTCGGACCGCGTGCGCCCCTTGGGCAGCGTGTTTTCCACGATCTCGCAGACCCGCGCTTCTGGTCCGTTTGTCATCAGGACAATGCGGTCAGCGAGCAGGATTGCCTCGTCGATGTCATGGGTGATCATGAAGGAGGTCTGGTTGCGCTCCGCCACGATGCTCAGAAGTTCGTCCTGAAGGGATCCCCGCGTCAGCGCGTCCAGCGCCGAAAAGGGCTCGTCCATGAGCAGGATCTTGGGCTCGATGGCCAGCGCCCGCGCGATGCCGACCCGCTGTTTCATGCCGCCAGAAAGTTGCGCGGGCTTCTTGTCCTCCGAGCCGGTCAGATGCACGAGGTCGATGAACTTCTGGCATTGCGCCAGACGCTCTTCCTTCGACCAGCGCGGCCAGCGCGATGTCACGGCAAAGTCGATGTTGCCCAGCGCCGACATCCACGGCATCAGCGCGTGCCCCTGAAAGATCACCGCGCGGTCCAGCGACGGCTTTTCGACGTTGAACCCATCGGCCAGAACGTGTCCGCCCGTGGCCTTGTCGAGACCGGCCATGATGTTCAGGAGCGTGGTCTTGCCACAGCCCGAATGGCCGATCAGGCAGACAAACTCACCCTCTTTCACGTCGAACCAGACGTCGCCAAAGACCTGCGTCGTAGTCTTGCCATCCGGGGCCGGGAACCGGCGTTCAAGGCCTTCGACCTTGAGGATTTTATTGCGTTCTGACATGATGTTACTCCGCATAGGCCACGAGGCGCGACGCCTGCCCTAGGGCAAGGTCAAGCACCATGCCGACCACCCCGATGAAGAAGATCGCGGAAATCACACCGGTGATCGAAAGGTTGTTCCATTCGTTCCAGACGAAGTAGCCGATGCCGGTTCCCCCCACGAGCATCTCTGCCGCGACGATGACCAGCCAGGCGATGCCGATCGAAATCCGCGCGCCGGTCAGGATCGTCGGCGCCGCGGCGGGCAGGATCACCCGAAAGGCCGTGCGCAGCTGCTTGACCTCCAGCGTCTTGGCGACGTTCAGCCAATCCTTGCGCACGGAAGACACACCAAAGATCGTGTTCAACAGCATCGGCCAGATCGAGCAGATAAAGATCACGAAGATCGAAGAGATCTCGCTGTCCTTGATGGTGTAGAGCGCCAGCGGCATCCACGCGAGCGGCGAGACCGGTTTGAGCAGTTGGATGTAGGGGTTGAACGCGCGCTCCGCGAGACGGCTCATCCCGATCAGGAACCCCAGCGGGATGGCGATCAGCGCCGCCAGTCCAAAGCCGGTCAGCACCCGGGCGATGGAATAGGCGAGCTGGATGCCGACGCCCTTGTCGTTGGGTCCGGCGTCGTAAAACGGGTTGATGATGTGACCCCAGATTTCTGCACCCACATCACCGGGTCTTGGCAAGGCGCTCTCGCCTTTTGCCTGGGGCCCGAGCAAGGCCGCCAATTCAGGATCCATGTCCACCGCCGGGCCACTTTGCGCGACGACAAAGGTGTCCCAGGCCAACAGGAACACGGCCAGAAACGTCAGCGACGCAACGATGGCCTTGATCTGTTCTTTCAGTTCAGTCGACATAGGGTGTCTTTCTCCTTGCTCGGGCTGTTGGTTATCGCTTGATCGCGAAGCTGTTCACATAGGCCTCTGGCGCCATGGGATCGAAGGTCTTGCCCATGATCTCATAGCTCTCGTAGGTGCTGCTTGGCGGGGTCTGGCCCATGCTCTCCATCACCTCCTTGGCGTCGGTGGCCAGATAGACCTGCTCCGCCAGATCGGTGTAGTTGACGTCCCCTTCGATGTAGCCCCAGCGCTTCATCTGGGTCAGGATCCAGACCGCGAAGGAATGGTAGGGGAAGGGGTCGAAATCGATCCGGTCCGGTTCGTTGCGGACATTGCCCAGACCATCGGCAAAGCGTCCCGTGAGAACCTGCTGAACCACCGTTGTCGGCTGGTTGAGATAGTTCTTCGGGCTGATTGCCTCCGAGATATCCGCGCGATTGGCCGGGTCGGAACTGAAGGCCGTGGCCTCGAGGATCGACTTGAAGAGCGCCAGAAAGGTGTTCGGCGTCTCGTCGATGAACTTCTGGCTGGCGGCAAAGGCACAGCAGGGATGACCCGGCCAGATCTCTTTCGTCAGCTTGTAGATAAAGCCCACCCCGTCATAGACGGCACGCTGGTTGAACGGGTCCGGCGATAGATAGCCGTCAAGGTTGCCCGCGCTGAGGTTGGCGACCATTTCCGGAGGCGGAACCACCCGGATCTGGATGTCCTGATCGGGATCAAGCCCGGCCTCGGCCACGTAGTAGCGCAGCAGGAAGTTGTGCATCGAATATTCGAACGGCACCCCGAAGGTGAAGCCTTTCCACTTCGCCGGGTCCTGCTTGTCGAGGTGCTTCATCGCCAGGGTGATGGCCTGACCGTTGATGTTCTCGACCGCTGGCATGGTCCATGGAGTCGCGGCAGAGCCGGCCCCCGCGGTGATCGCCAATGGCATCGGCGTGAGCATATGCGCGGCGTCGTATTCTCCCGAAAGCGACTTGTCCCGCGACACGGCCCAGCCGGCGGTCTTGATGACCGAAACATCCAACCCGTATTTTTCATAAAAGCCCATCGGGGCCGCCATGATGATCGGTGTCGCGCAGGTGATCGGCACAAAGCCGACGTTGAGCGCGGTCTTTTCCAGCGGCCCGGTCGCGTCGACGATATTGGCAATCGCCTTGTCGATCGGGATGATGCTGGCAATGGCCGCAGCGGCGGTCGTGCCACCCACTGCGCGCAGGAAGTTCCGGCGGTTCATGTCGGAGCCAAACAGCCCCTTCATCATGGCCGAGGTCGCCAGATTGGCCAGAACGTTCTCCTGATCGTTCCACTGCAGCTTTTCGCGTGCCGCGGCCCGGGGTTCGAGATCGCTGAGCGCATCCATGGGTCCGGCATCGCGTGCCGAAGGTCCACCATTTGTCGTCTCACCGGCATAGAACCGACCCCGAGCATCGACGCCGTCCATGGCCGCCTTGTGCTCGAACATTGTCGCGTGCAATCCGCACGGACACCCAGTCCAGAGGATTTCCTCTGGATCATATACGTTGCTTAAAGCTCCCATGAGCTGTTCGTCCTTCTACAATCGAAGGTTCGGCCGCCTTTGGCCCCTGCCCGCCCACGCCATCCTCAGCGCTTGCGAACGGTTCAGTCTGTCTGTCCCGTGATGCACCCTCATCAGTGCCGGAACGGTCGTTTGAAGGCCGGGCGTCAGAGGCTCAGCACAACAATTCCTCGGCGTCGATGATCTGCCGCGCCATGTCGGCCAACGGCAGGTTGCGTTGCATCGACAGCTTTTGCAGGCGCCGGTGCGCCTCGTCCTCGCCGATGCCATGCCGTGCAATCAGGATCATCTTGGCCCGCGCGATCCGCTTGGTGGTGTCCACTTCGTTCTCGGCTGCGGCCACGGCCTGTTCCAGCACGCGCAGCCGGTCCGCCTGCGCCACGGCCGTGATCGTCGCCAGCGAAAAGCGGTCGGCATCCAGGCCCAGCGGCAGAACATGATGCGCGCCATGCGCCAGAAGCGTCTCGATGTCCTTGCGCGCGGCACTTTCCAGCAGCACGAGGATCGCCGAGGCCATATCGCCGCGCAGGCGCGCCAGATCGGCAATCGCCGCCTTGTCCACCATCTCGATGTAGATCAGCACCAACTCCGGCGACACGCCAGAAGCCAGCGCCTGATCGACAGAGGCAAAACAGTCGCTGAGCGCCACGTCGCGGCGCCCCAGCATGAGGTGAAACATCTCGCTGCGCGCCTCGTTGGCGTCGATCAGCACTGCCGTGGTCTGGCATGGATCCTTCACCTGCAAGAACATCACGCGGCCCCTTCCAGCAGCGCCTTGCGTACAAACGCCAGCCGGTCCTGCCCCCAGAACCGGGCGCCCCCCACCACATAGGTCGGAGAGCCAAAGACCGCGCCCGCGATGGCCTCCTGCGTGATGGCCTGCATCTGGTCAGCGATCTCGGGTGCCTGGGCGCGCGACAGGATCTCGTCGGCAGGCAGGCCAGCGGCATCAAGGGCCGCCGACAGGTCACTTGTCTGCGAGATGTCGCGTTCCTCGGCCCAGACCGCCTGCAGACAGGCAAAGCTGGCCGCATCCTGATCCAGTCCCAGCGCACCGGCCGCAAGGATCGCCTTGCAGGCCGGGGCGGGATCCGTGGGCCAGTGACTGGGCACATCCTGCATCACCAGATCATAGTGCGCCGCCCAGCGCGCCTGATCGGCAATGCGGTAGCTCTTGCGCGCATCGCTTTGCGCAAAGGGAGGCGTCGTCTCGCTCGCGGCAAAGACCTTTGCGATGAGCAACGGCTTGAACCGCACCTCTGCGCCGCACTCTTCCGCCAGCGCCATCAAGGCCTTGTGACCCAGATAGGCATAGCCGGAGATCGGCGCAAAATAGTAGTCGATCACCCCCCCCATGGTGCGATCACTCCGCCGCGAAGGGCAAGCCCGTCTCGATCGGGTATTTGTCGTCACGGGACCATTCGTTCCACGAGCCAAAGTAGATGCGCACGTCCTTCACGCCCGCCTCTTTCAGCGCAAGAAAGGAATTGGACGCGCGCGCGCCCTTGAAGCAGTAGATGTAGACCGGCGTTTCCGTCGTGATGCCCACGGTGGCGCATTCGGCCAGAACCTCTTCGCGGGATTTGATCATCGGCCCTTCGGCAGAGGGTTTCATCATGCGATACCATTCGATCCAGACCGCACCGGGGATGCGCCCCTTGCGCGGGCAGAAGTCCTTGCCATAGGGCGAGGAGCTTTCGGCGACCCATTCGTCCACATCGCGCACGTCGAGAATGGCGACGGAAGGATCCTTGAGCGCGGCCATCACGTCCTCGGCGGTCAGCATCAGCGCCGCGCCGGAGGGATCGACCGGGAAATCGACCGCGACGGTGGGCGTCGTCTCTGTGGTGACGGGCAGGCCTGCGGTCTCCCACGCGGCGAGACCGCCGTGCAGCACCTTGATCGCGCTGTAACCGAGGTAGGACAGCAGATAGTAGCCCCGGCAGGACTGGCCAAACCCGGTGTCCATGCTCTGTTCATAAAGGACGGCGGTCTTTGTGCCATCCAGACCCGCGGCACCGAAGGCCTCCGCAAACTTGCCGGTCAGTTCGGCCATGCCCGCGGGATCCGAAGTCGCAAGAAATGTAAAGATGTCATGCAGATTGACGGCCCCCGCGATGTGACCCGCGGCAAAGCTGTCGGGGTCGCGGGTGTCGATGATGACGATGTCCTCGGCGGACATTGCATTCAGGTCGGCGGGTGAGATCAGTACAGAGGTCATTGCAGTCTCCTCAGGCTTGGGGCAGCTCGGCGAGCATCTTGCGCAGTTGCTTGGTTGCAGGGGTCACGATGCCGATGAAATAGGCCTCGCGCAGGCGGCGCTGCGCCGCGCCCTGGCTGACGTAGCCGCGCGCGCCCTGATGCAGCATCGCGGCATGGGCAGCCTTCATCGCGGTTTCTCCGCCCTTCAGGCGCAGGGTCACGACGCGGCGAAAATAGGCCATCGAGGTGTCGTAGGGCGTCTCGGCCAGCTCTGCGAGTTCCGCTTCGGCTTCGGCGAGGATTGTCTCGAAATCCTCGGGCTGTTCTTCGAGGTATTTGTTCACATGGCCCAGCTGGCCCTCCACCTGACGCATCAGCGCAATGGAAGAGCGGATCATGCCGATGGCCATGCCGCATTGCATCAGCACGAAACCGGGCCGGATCTTTTGCAGGTATCCGTCGATGGGATCCGCCAGCACCATTTCGTCCGGGATAAAGGCGTCGCGGAACTGCACCGCGCGGGTGGCCGTGCCGCCCATCGCCACGAAATCGTGGTCGAGAACGGTCTTGACCCCCTCCTGCGCGCAGGACGCGACGGCCATGACCCGCTTGGGCGTGTCGTCATCGGTCTCGAACACCATGCCGAAGTAGCCGTCTTCGCCGACGTTCGACACCCATGGCAACGCACCCTTGACGGTGTAGCCGCCCTCGACCCGCCTGGCCTTCAGGCGCATCTTTTCGATGCCAAAGAAGGTCTTCATCGGGTTCGACAGACCGGTGCCGCCCAGCACCGCGCCCGTGGACACCCTTGCGCCCAGATCGGCCATCGCCGGGTTGTCGGACGAGGCGATGTACCAGCCCAGCGCGTTCTGGCACCACATGCAGAAGGCGGTGGAAATGCATTCCTCTGCGACGGTCGAGATTGCCTCGATCGTCTCGCCCAGCGTCGGCGCCGGGCCCACATGCGCGCCATAGGCCCCGACGGAGCCCACCGCGCGCATGATGTCCTCGGGGTAGGCCCCGCCGTCAATCTCGCGCACGCGTGGTGCAAGCTGTCTGGCTGCAATCTCTGCAACGTCCTCCAGCATGGACTTGTTCGTAACACGTTCCAGAACGGCAGTTGCGGACATCCGCAGGGCCTCCTTTTCGTTGTGGATCAAAAGGTCTCGGCGACCATGTTCACGGGGCGCGAGAAGGTGTTGAACACCGGCGACCACTGGATGACATGCTGCACCAGTGCGTCGACCTCACCCTTGGGCACATCGGTGGCGGCCATATCGACCTTGATGCGCACATCGGTGAAGCCAACGGGCTTTTCCGACAGGTCCCCGGTGCCCCAGACGGCGGTGATGTTCAGATCACCTTCGAGCTCGAGCTCCAGTTTTTCGACGATCCAGCCCTTGGCCACCGCATTGGCATGCAGTCCGACCGCCACGCAGGATCCCAGCGCGGCCAGCGAGGCCTCGGAGGGGTTCGGCGCGGTGTCATCGCCCAGAAGGCCGGGCGGCTCATCGACGATATAGGGTTCAAGATCGCGGATATAGTTGGCGTGGCGGAACTTGCCCTCGGCCACGGTCTTGCATTTCAGCGTCTTGACAGCCTTTGGGTCGGCCTTGCCCTTCTCGATCAGCCCATCGAGGCCGGTCTTGTCGATGGGGGCCAGGCAGCCGGTAAGCACTGTGGCGGGTTCTGACATGGGGTCTTTCCTCCAGTTGATTGTTTTCGTTCAGCTCTCGCGCACCCAGTTCACGTGCTGGACCGCCTTGAGGCAGATGTAATCGATGATGAAACCGATGATGCCGATCACCACGACGGTGGCCGCAAGCCGGTCATAATCGAGCGTGTCGCGCGCATCGTTGATGGCGTAGCCCAGCCCGCTGGTGACGCCGAGGTACTCTGCCGGTACCAGCACGACCCAGGCCACGCCAAGCGCCAGACGGATGCCGGTCAGGATGTCCGTCGCAATGGCAGGCAGGATCACCGTGGTCAGTTGGTGCCACGGCGACGCGCCCAGATTGCGCGCCACCTTCAGCCAGGCCGGATCCAACCGCCGCAATCCCGCGGCGGTGGAGAACATGACCGGCCAGACGGCCGCCACCGTGATCAGGAACACGATCGCCGCGTTCCATGTGGCAAAGGCCATGACCGCGATGGGCATCCACGACAGCGGAGAGATCATGCGCAGGAACTGGAAGGGGACGTTTGTGACTTCGCGCAGGATCGCCACGCGCCCGATGGCGATGCCCACGGGCACCCCGATCAGGATCGCAAAGAGCAGCCCCAGACCGACTCGGTACAGCGACGGCCAGCTCATGTCCCAGACCTCGCCCGACAGCGTCATGTCCCACAGCCGCGACAGGGCCGGTTCCGGGGCGAACATGGCAAAGGCAAACATGCCAGAGCTGTTCTCCACCAGCTTGCCGCCGATCCACCAGATGACCAGCAGCGCACCGATCCCGATCAGCGCGTTGACCACCCCCCGGAACGGGCCGAGGGAGGGCAAACGCCAAGGGGCTGAGGCCGTCCCGTCGCTCATAGCTTCAGGATTTCGTCGCGGTTGAAGGGATCGCCCGGGTTCACCGACGGGTCGAGCTTCCAGTCCGGATTTGCGTCGAGCGCCTTTTTGACAAAGTCATAGGCGACCAGATCGTTGGCCACGAATTCCGGGTCCAACCCTTCGAGAAAGCGCGTGTCGCCGGAAACGACCGTCTCGCCCATCGCTTCGACGATCAGTTTCGTAGCGGAGGGATAGGGCCATGGCTGAAAGTCGATGCGCCCGTTCTGCCATTCCGCGTGGTGCTTGATGATGCCACCTTCCTGATAGGCCGCGTCTTCCTGATAGACGGTCATCGCCCGTTCGACGACCTTTGCGGGTGCGGGCAAATAGCCCTCGCCGTCCTTGGACAGCAGCCCGGCCACTTCGGCCTTGTTCTGCGACGAGTAGATCGCGCCCTTCACGACGGCGTTCATCACCTTCTGGGTCCATTCCGCTTTTGCGGTGGTCGCCTCTTCGTGCATGCAGACCACGCAGCAGGGGTGGTTCTTCCAGATGTCCCCGGTAAAGCGCAGCATGCGGGCACCGGCCATCAGTTCGCCCAGCGCATTGAACGGCTCTGCCACGATGTAGGCGTCCAGCTTGCGCGCCGCGAGCGCCGGAGGCATCTCTGGCGGCGGCATGACCTGCAGGTTGCATTCATTCGGGGCCAGATCCGCGCCTTGCGGCTTGATCACCGGGGTGATGCCGGATTCGCGCAGGGCGTATTGCAGCACGATATTGTGCATCGAATACCAGAACGGCACCGCCACCTGCTTGCCACCCAACTGGCTGAAGTCCGTGATGTCGGTGTGCCCGCCCACCACGAGGCCAGAGCCGTTGGTATGCGCCCAGGCCATGACCTTGACCGGGAAGTTGTTGTTGTAGCGCATCCAGACCGGGATCGGCTTGAGGAAATGCACGAGGTTGAACTTGTTCGACACAAACCCTTCGATCAGGGGCGACCAGCCGCGGATCAGGGTCGGGCGTTCGGTCTCGAGGCCTTCGTCCTCGAAATACCCCTTGGCGTGGGCGACCAGAAGCGCGGTGGCGTCGGTGATCGGCAGATAGCCGATCCGGACAACTTCGTCGTCCTGCGCAAAGGCCTGCTGCGGCAACCCGGCCATGAGCGCGCCAAGCGATGCAAAGAGCCCGCCCTTGGCCAGCATGTCCAGCGTATCGCGACGCGTGAAATCGGACGCAAAATAGTCGTCGTCGTCCCAGTTGGCCGCGGTGTCTTGTGTCTTGTCAGTCATAAGTACCCCCTTTGGACTGTCGGTCAGCCCATGCCTGCGACTTCGGAATAGAGGGTGCGCAAGCGCGTCACCTCCATCTGGAAATCGCGTGATTGTGTGTGTCTGTCTGTCTCGTTCAGCGTGATCGGCGTGTCCGCCACGATGGTGCCGCCTTCGGCCAACAAGACCGATCTGTCCGACATCTGCACCGCCTCGGAAACGTCATGCGTGACGAGGATGATGGTCAGACCCAGCCTCTGGGCGATCTGGCGCACGTCGTTCTGCAGCGCCCGACGAGTAAAGATGTCCAGCGCGGAAAACGGTTCATCCAGCAGCAAAAGCTCTGGCTGGGGCGCAATCGACCGGGCCAGCGCCACCCGCTGCTGTTGACCGCCCGACAAGTCCTGCACATTGCGCTCGGCAAACTCCCCGAGGTCGACAAGACCCAGAACCTCCGCGACGCGGGCCTCGGATCCGGCCCGTTTTCCGGCGTATCGCAACCCGAGTCCGGTGTTCTGCGCAACCGTCATCCATGGGAAAAGCGACGGGGATTGGAACATCATAACCCAATTGGACGAAGGCTTTGTCACCCTCTGCCCCCCGATCCAGACAGCGCCGCTGCGCGGCTTCAGCAGACCGGCCACGATGTGCAACAGGGTGGACTTCCCGCTGCCCGAGCGGCCGATCAGCGCGACGATCTCACCGCTCTGGATCTCGAGATTGACGGCGTTCAGAACGTCGGGCCCGAATTTTGTATAGGCGTGGGACACCGCCCGGATAGAGACGTCTGTCCGACCGGGTGCCACGGCTGCCGCGACGGGCGCCGGAACCTCGGCCGGGATTGTCTTGATGTCTTTCAATGTCGACAAGGCAGTCACCCGATTGGACAGATCTGTTTCATCCATCGAAGCCCCCGCAGATGAATCGAGTCAATCAGACACATCTTCAAATCATGCTTTGCCGCCTGTTTGGTCGATCAAACCGGATAATTTTTGGGCAATGGTCAAACAATGGGCGCAGTTTGTCGGCTTTTGGCAGATCAGACCCGATCAAACAGGTCTGTTCGCCTACCCGCACATGATTTATCAGTGAATAAAGAATCATAATCATGTGCCCGACCAGAGTGGACGATCACGATGACCATAGACCCCGATTTTCCTGCCCCCACCGCTTCTGCGGCATGGAGTTGCATTGGTCAGCCGGCCAAGACGCCACGCGACCGCATCCTGAGCGCCGCAACCGAGTTGTTTTGCCACAACGGCTTTGCGGCCACGGGGGTCGACGGCATCGCCTTGCACGCGGGCACGGCGAAATCGACGCTCTATGCGCATTTCAAATCAAAGGACAACCTGATCGAGGCCGTGCTGGACCGCGAAGGTCAGGCATGGCGCAACTGGTTCTTTGGCCAGTTGAACCGCACCTCCGGCACCCCGTCGGAAAAGGTCGCGCGCGTTTTTGATGTGCTCGAGATCTGGTTCAGCGACCCGGACTTCTACGGCTGCCCCTTCATCAATGCGATCAGCGAAAGCAATTCCGAGGACACGCGCCTGCGCGCGGCCGCCGCGTCGCACAAGTCACATCTGAATCTGTGGCTACGGGCGCAGGCGCTGGAAATGGGCATGGCCGAGCCGGAGGCGCTGGTACGTCAAATGACGGTGCTGATCGACGGGGCGATCGTCGCCGCGCAAGTCTCGCGCGATCCGAGCTTTGCCCAGGTGGCCATGGCGATGACCCAGAAACTGCTGCGCGCCTCTTCCTGAACGTATCGCACGCCGGACAGGGGCGCGCGTCATTGGTGGTGCCCACCGGCGAACGTCTCCGGACGACGCCACGAAACGCCACTGCGCCGCGTTTCAATCGCGCCCGTTGCAACCGTAAATCTGATGAAGGTCGGTGTCTTGGTAGGGACACGATGTTCCGGCCCCTTTGGGCCCGAAAACTTGGTGCGGTCGAGAGGACTCGAACCTCCACGGGTGTTACCCCACAGCGACCTCAA